>NZ_CP076103.1:5713994-6014731 GCF_018732085.1 Lysobacter capsici
CTTCGCCCTGTCGGTCGTCGACAGCATCAACGGCGAGCCGCTGGAAGCGTCGAAGAACAAGGTCCTGTTCGAGAACCTGACCCCGCTGTTCCCGCGCCGCAAGTTCAAGCTTGAGCGCGCCGACGGTTCGACCGAAGACATCACCGGCCGCATCCTCGACCTGATGGCGCCGCAAGGCAAAGGCCAGCGCGCGCTGATCGTCTCGCCGCCCAAGGCCGGCAAGACGATGATGATGCAGCAGGTCGCCACCGCGATCACCCACAATCATCCCGACGTGCACCTGATCGTGCTGCTGGTCGACGAGCGTCCGGAAGAAGTGACCGAAATGCAGCGCACCGTGCGCGGCGAAGTGGTCTCCTCGACCTTCGACGAACCGGCCGCGCGCCACGTGCAGGTCGCCGAGATGGTGATCGAGCGCGCCAAGCGCCTGGTCGAACACAAGAAGGACGTGGTGATCCTGCTCGACTCGATCACCCGCCTGGCCCGCGCCTACAACAACGTCGTGCCGAGTTCGGGCAAGGTGCTGTCGGGCGGCGTCGACGCCAACGCCCTGCACCGTCCGAAGCGGTTCTTCGGCGCCGCGCGCAACGTCGAGGAAGGCGGTTCGCTGACGATCATCGCCACGGCCCTGATCGACACCGGCAGCAAGATGGACGAGGTGATCTACGAAGAGTTCAAGGGCACCGGCAACTCGGAAGTCCACTTGAACCGTCGTATCGCCGAGAAGCGCGTGTACCCGGCGATCGACATCAACCGTTCGGGCACCCGTCGCGAAGATTTGCTGATCGAGCCCGAACTGCTGCAGAAGATCTGGATCTTGCGCAAGCTGCTGCACGGCATGGACGAAATCGGCGCGATGGAGTTCCTGCTCGACAAGATGAAGACCACCAAGTCGAACGACGAGTTCTTCAGTTCGATGAAGCGCTGACCGCGCGGGATCGACGAAGACCGCAAAGAAAACGCCCCGCATCGCGGGGCGTTTTTGTTTGCGGCGATCGCTCGGGCCGGGAACGTGCGTACCGATCGATACGCACGTCCGACCTGCGACCCGCGATCAGAACCCGCGGCCGCCCGGCGTCGCCTGCTGCTGCGTCGGCGTTTCGGTCGCGGCGGTGTGGCGCGCGGCGAGCTGGCTGCTCGTCTCCACGCTCTGATGCGAAGCGCTGGCGACATCGAGCGCCACCATGCGCCGCGCCGGCGATTGCAGGTCGCCCTGCACCGCGAACAGCTTGCTGCCGTCCTTGCTCGCGAGCAGATGGTCGACCTGGGTCAGGCCGCCGTCGCGCGCGGCCGGGACCAGCGCCGCGGCCAGGTTCTTCTGCTGCTGCTCGCTGAGCCGGTTCTGCGGGATCTCGGTGCCTTTGACCTTGTCGAGCATGTCGCGGTACTGGCCGTTCAAGGCGTTCGCGCTGCTGCTGAGAATGCCGGCCACGCGCAGGCCTTCCTCGAGCGTGCCGCCGACCTTGTTGGTGTTGCGGTTGGCCGCATCGCGCAGTTCCGGCGGCAGCAGGTAGGTGCCGCGCTCGCGCTCGCCATCGCGATCGCGCACGTAGCGCTTGACGTCGTTGAGCTCCAGATCGAGGAACTCCTTCGCCGAACCCTTGGCCGACTGCGCCAGTTGCACCGCCTGCGGCGTGGTCAGCTTGTCCAGGCCCTGACCCGAAGCCAAGGCGTCGACCAGCGATTCGGGATGCACTTTCTGCTTGAGGAAGGACAGGAAGCGCTCGCGCGTTTCCGGGTTCTGGCCCAGGCCTTCGAGCACGCGCGTGGCGGTGGACAACGCGTTGGCGCCATCGGTCGGCATGCCGGCGATGTTGCGCATCACCCCGTTGATCGCCTGCTTGGGTTCCAGGCCCTCGCCGAACGGGAACCGCTCGCGGAACTCGTCCCAGCGCGGCTTGAGCAGCGCTTCGCGCGCGTGCTTGATCAATTCGAAGGCGCCGGCGGCGAACGCCACCACCGCGATGCCGATCGGCGCGATGCCGATCAGGCCGCCGACCAGCCCGGCGTTGCGCGCGCCGAACATCGTGGCGATGTTGCCGATGTTGCCGACGGTCTTGAAGCCGCCGTTGAGCAGGTCGAACGCGGAATCCACGCGCTGGTTGGTGGTCAGCGGCATGCCGGTCAGCGGGTCGCGGCCGTTGAACACGCGGCCGGCGTTCTGGCCGATGTCCCTGACGTCGTGCGCCACGTCCTTGATCGCGCTGTAGCGCTCGAGGATCTTCGCCGCTTCGCGTTCGCGGCCGGTGCGGTTGGCGAACTCCAGCACCGCGGCCATCGCCGCCGCATCGAGCGGCTGGCCGTTGAGATGGGCGGCGTTGCCGGACTTGATCGCCGCGTCCAGCGCTTCCAGGGTCTGGGTGATGTCGCCGTGGCCGCCGTTGACCGCGAGTTGCTTGAGTTCGCGCAGGTGCTCGTCGACCGGCGCCGGCCCCTTGGCATCGCGCTCCGCGGACCAGGTCTTGGAATATTCGACCAGCGCGTTCTGCGCGTTCGCCGGCAGCTCCACTTCGTAGCCGTGGAACGGCGGCGCGGCGCGGCCGTCGGCGCGGGTTTCGCCTGGATGCAGTTTCCAGGTCAGGTCGACATCGGCCAGCGCGCCGCCGGGCGCGGACGCCGAGGCGATGGTCGCTTCGAGCGTGTCCTCGTCGACCACCTGGCCGTTGCGTTGCAGCGCATCGGCGACGAACGCGCGCAGCACGGTGTCGCGCGACCACTCGGCGTCGGCGGGCAGCAGCGCGGTGTAGGTTTGCGCGTGTTCCTGCGCGGCGCCTTGCCCGGCGTAATGACGCGGCTGGGCGGCGGCATCGCTGCGCGGCAGGTGGGCGTCCAGGATCGAATCGACTGCTGCATTCATATGCACGGCTCCATGTCGGAGGGGTCATCCCCATGACCCCGAGCGCCGGCGGCAGGTCCGCGGGCGGACTCGCATGATGCCCCCGTCGCTGAACGAGAGCAATTCCGCGCTGATTTCCATGCAGTTTTTGGCTTTTCCGTACGGCGCCTGGGCCGCACGCCGCGGGCGAATCGAACGCACCGCGACGTGCGAGGCCTAGGTGTCAGTCGAACCAGTCCGGCGTCGCGGGCCGGCATGTCTCGGTCCGCCGCAACGCCTGGACCTCGACCGTGCGCGGCGCATCCATCGCCGCGCGCACGCCCGCGAAAGGAAAGTCCCGCGGCGAATATTCGTCCATCGCCGGATTGCAACCGCTCAACATCGATATCGCCAACACCAACGCCAGCTTCTTCATGGTGAACCTCCCTGTAGACGAGATACCGCGCTCCTGCGCTTCACCGGCATCGCCGTGGCGACCGGTGGCTCGCCTGTTATTTTGCTGCGACGTCGTCGCTCAGCCTGCGAATGGCGGCGATGCGATTGCGTTACTGGGATGCAGTGGTTCGTGTCGCCATCGCGCGTGATCGGCGCCGTGCGTCGCTGCCCGATTCATATCGCGCAACAACAAACGCCTCCCGAAGGAGGCGCTTGTTTCATGCGCAGCGCATCGAAGATCGCAAAGCCGCGAGTTACCGGACGATGGCCGGTATGACGCGCTGCGCGTATCGACATTGCCCGTTGCGCAGCCGTCGTCGCGACGGCGCCAGCCTCAGCCGTTGCGGTCGATCGGCGTGAGCAGGCGCCGGCCCCGACCGACCGATTGCAGGCGCTCGTCGCCGAAGGCATCGACGCCGGCGGTCGTATCGCGATCGGCGTCGACCCACGGCGCGCGCTGGCGCGGGCCGGGGATGTAGATATCCCATTGCCCGTAAGCCGTCGGTCTGTCGCGCTCGAGCTGATAGGCCACCGGCACCCGGACCAGCCAGGACGCTTCGCCGGCATACGGGCCCTGGGTCGGCGGCGCGAACTGCCACTGCCGGGCGGTGGCCAGCGTGGACCGGGCCAGTTGTTCGCGGAACCGCTTCATCTGGGTTTCGCTGCCGACCGCATGGAGATTGACCTGTTCGGCGAAGGCGTCTTCGACCCGACCGTCGCGGCCGATCCGCGCCACCACGTAGACCAGGCCCGACACGTTGGAGCGCGCGGCCTGCTCCGGATACGCCGGCGGCCGCATCTGCGCCTGACGGGGCAGATGCGAGGGCTCGTCGCGGCCGAAATGGGCGCTGCCCACGCGCAGCTCAAAGGCCTCGCCGGCCTGCTCGTACAGCCGGCGCGCGACCACGCGCAGGTTCATCGGCGTATCGGCATCAACCACAGCGCCAGGCGATGCGAGCGGCTCGAACCGCCATTGCGGAACGTTCTGCCGGATCAGGTCGGCAACCGCCGTGGGGATCTCGCTTTCGCGATCGATCCGAACGCCCTCGACCCGACCGTCGGCGGCGATGCGGACCTGGCCGGTCACCACCATGCTCATTTCGGCCTGCTTGCGCACCGCGCCGGGGCCCTTGCCGGCCGCGAACGCCGACGGCGCGAACACCAACGCCATCGCCAGCCCCATCGCAACGCAATTCCACATCCTGTGATGGATCATGCTTGTGTCCTTGGTTGTGCCAACGCCATTTACCAGCGTGCAAATTCAGCACCTCTCGCGGCGCGATTACGTCGCCGGCGATTGAAATCCGCCGAGCCGGCAACCATAGCAAACCACCGGCGTCATCCGCCCTCGTTACGATGCGTTGCATCCACAGCGTCCGTTCCGCCACCTCAGCCTCGGCGCAGCACGCCATAATCCCCCCAGGAGGTGCCCATGCACGGTGGCGGTCTAGAACTCGCATTGTTGTTTCTGCTCGCCGCGGTCATCGCGGTGCCGGTGTTCCGCAAGTTCGGGCTCGGCGCGGTGCTCGGCTATCTGGCCGCGGGCGTGGTGCTCGGTCCGTATGGCGTGAAAGTCATCAGCGACGCCGAACCGGTGCTCGCGGCCTCGGAAATCGGCGTGGTCATGATGCTGTTCGTGATCGGCCTGGAGCTGTCGCCGGCGCGCTTGCGGGTGATGCGCAAGCCGGTGTTCGGCGCCGGCGGCCTGCAGGTGCTGCTCAGCGGCCTGGCCCTGGGCGCGCTGGCGATGTTCGGCGGCAACCTGGGCTGGAAGGCGGCGACCGTGGTCGGCCTGGGCCTGGCGCTGTCGTCGACTGCGGTGTGCCTGCAATTGTTGTCCGAACGCAAAGGCCTGGCCGCCGATTACGGCCGGCTCGCGTTCGCGATCCTGCTGTTCCAGGATTTGGCGGCGATCCCGCTGCTGGCGGCGATTCCGCTGCTCGGCAAGGCCGCGGCGGTCGAGGGCCTGAACTGGATCGCGGTGGCCAAGGCGGTCGGCGCGATCGCGGCGGTCGTGTTCGGCGGCCGGGTGCTGCTGCGCCAGGTGTTCCGGATCGTCGCGCGCACCCAGATGCCCGAGGTGTTCACCGGCGCGGCGCTGCTGACCGTGCTGGGGTCGGCCTGGATCCTGCAGACCGCCGGGCTGTCGGCCGGCCTGGGCGCGTTCCTGGCCGGCGTGCTGCTGGCCGATTCGGAATTCCGCCACGAGCTGGAATCGCAGATCGAACCGTTCAAGGGCCTGCTGCTGGGCCTGTTCTTCATGGCCGTGGGCATGAGCATCGACCTGCAGCGCGTGCTCAACGAGCCGCTGCTGATCGGTTCGATCGTGGCCGCGTTGCTGACGGTGAAGTTCCTGTTGCTGTTCGGCGTGGGCATCAGCGCCGGCGGCCTGGACAAGCGCGGCGCGTTCCAGCTGGCCACGGTGATGTCGCTGGGCGGCGAGTTCGCCTTCATCGTGTTCAACGAAGCGGTCAAGGCGAATCTGCTCGACGATCCGACCCGCGACCGCCTGATCGCCGCGGTCGGCGTGTCGATGGCGCTGACCCCCCTGCTGGTGATCGGCGCGCAACGCATGCTCGACGCCGCGCCCGCGGCCAAGCCCAAGCGGCCGTTCGACGAGATTCCCGATCATCACCCGCAGGTGCTGATCGCCGGCATGGGCCGCTTCGGCCAGATCATCGCGCGCCTGCTGGTCGCACACCGCACCCCGTTCATCGCGATCGAGAACAGCGCCGAGCAGGTCGATTTCATGCGCCGCTTCGGCAATGCGATCTACTACGGCGACCCGGCCCGGCCCGAGCTGTTGCGTTCGGCCGGCGCGGCCCAGGTCAAGATCTTCGTGATCGCGATCGACGACCGCGACAGCGGCATCCGCACGGTGCGCACGATCCGGCGCCTGTACCCGAAGGCCAAGGTGTTCG
The DNA here is from genome assembly GCF_018732085.1 of Lysobacter capsici. NCBI lineage: Bacteria > Pseudomonadati > Pseudomonadota > Gammaproteobacteria > Lysobacterales > Lysobacteraceae > Lysobacter > Lysobacter capsici. The sequence continues at coordinate 5,720,187 of NZ_CP076103.1, forward strand.
CCCGCGCGCGCGATCGCCGGCATGCCTGGGACCTGATGGACCTGGGCGCCGAACCGATGCGCGAGACCTTCCATTCCAGCCTGAAACTGGGCGAGGACGTGCTGATCGAGCTGGGCGTGGAGGCCGAGACCGCGCGCGACCATGTCGAGCGGTTCCGCGAACTCGACGAACGCATGCTCGAGGCGCAGTACCTGGTCCACGACGACGAAGACGCGTTGATCCAGACCGCGCGCGATGCGCGCAAGGAACTGGAGGAGTTGTTCAACGCCGATCGCGGCGAGGGCATGTTGGCCGACATGGTCGACAAGCGGGCGACGCCGGCGCCGGAGAATGCGACGCGGCATTGAGGGACGGGTGGCACGTGGGTTTGGTTGCGGCGGTCGTGATCGGCGGGTGCGGTTGACGGCCTGATCGTTGCGTCGGTCGGCGAGGTGTCGCGGTCGCGGCTTGCGCCGCTCCTACAGTCGCTTCGTCCTATCACGCAACCCCTGTAGGAGCGGCGCAAGCCGCGACCACGAAACTTCAAACGCCTGCGCAAGCCTCGACAGCCGCCGCGAACTCAGCCGCGACGCGCCCGCTCACACCCGATCGCTTCGCACCAAACCCTCAATTCCCTGGCCCGCGCAAGAACCGCGCCATCGACACCCCGTTGCCGGCATTGCCCGACGGCGTGCTCGGCGCGAATTCGGCGGCGATATCGACGAAACCGCGCATCACCGCAATCTCGCGCGGAGTGCGGTTGAGCGCATCGCGCAGGTCCGGGTTGGCGCCGTTGCGCAGCAGGCGCTGCACCACCCGCAACAGGCCATGCAGCGCGGCCAGGTGCAGCGGGCCGAACCCGCGCGGGTCCTGCACGTCGAGCGAGGCTTCGTGGTCGAGCAGCAGTTCCAGGCCGGCGATCAGCACGTCCTCGTCGGCCGCGGTGCCCGGTTCGGCGCGCGCGCCGAGCAGCAGCAGCAGCGGGGTCGCGCCGGCGGCAGACTGGTCGGCGTCGACGCCGGCCAGCAGCAAGGTGTCGAACAAGGCGACCAGGCGGCTGCGCTCGCGCGCGGTGAAACCGAACATCGCCGCGCAATGCAGGGCCATGCGGCCTTGCGCGTCGCGCGCCTGGACGTCGGCGCCGGCGGCGAGCAGGCGCGCGGCCAGGTCGGTGAGGCCGAGCGCGCACGCGACCATCAGCACGGTCAGGTCGCCGGGCAGTCGCTGTTCCAGCGAGGCGCCGGCCGACACCAGCCGGTCGACGATTTCGCCGTGGCGCATGCTGACCGCCGCCGACAGCGGGGTCGCGCCGGAATTGGCCGCGCGCTGCGGGTCGGCGCCGCGCGCGAGCAGCAGGTCGACCACCGCGCGATGGCCGCCACCGGCGGCGCGCAGCAGCGCGGTGCAGCCCTGGCTGTCGGGCGAATCGACCGACAGGCCCAGGTCGAGCAAGCGCCGCACCGCGTCGGCATCGCCGACGATCGCCGCGGCCGGCACGTCGGCGGCCTGCAGCGGACGCCGCGGCAGCGCCCAGCCGCGCCAGTCCAGCCAGTCGGCCAGGTCGCGCCGGCCCGAGGCCAGGGCCACGCCGAGCGGGGTCTGGCCGTCGGCGGCGAGCAGATTGGGGTCGGCGCCGTGCGCGACCAGCCGCTTGAGCATGCCCTCGCGGCCGAGCGCGGCGGCCAGATGCAGCGCGCTCATGCCGTGGCTGTCGCGGGTGTTGAGGTCGACGCCGGCGGCGAGCAGGCGATCGAGCAGGCGCGACCAACCCAGCCGCACCGCGATCGCCAGCGGCGGATCGCCGACCGGGGTGCGCGAAAACGCATCGGCGCCGCGTTCGAGCAGATCGAGCGCGAACTGTTCCAGCCCGCGCGCGGCCTGATCGCCGGCCGAGCAGGTCGCCAGGAACCGACCCAGGCCGCCGCGGCCGGCCGGCGACACGCCGTGGCGCAGCAACGCCTGCAGCGCCGGCAACGAGGCCGGGGCCTGGCCGAGCAGCGCGAACAGCACGGTATCGCCGTGGGCGTCGTAGACATTGGCGTCGGCGCCCTGGCCGAGCAGCCAGTCGATGCGTTCGGCGGTCGGCACGTGGCCGTCTTCTTCGAACAACTGCGCGCCCAGTTCGGCCGGGCTCAGCAGCTTGGCCAGCCCGGTCAGTTCCGAAGCGCGGCCGTCGCGCAGGCCGTCGCGCAGCAGCGCGGCCGGCATGCGATCGACGATCACCCGCTCGCCGTCGGGCGCGTCGCTGTCGCCCTCGCCGCTGACCGCGGTCGGCAGCGGATAAGCGCGATCGAGCGCGGCGACCAGCGACCAGCGACCGGCCTCGGCGGCGCGATCGACCGCGCGCTTGCCGGTGCGGTCGCGCAGTTCCGGGTCGATGCCCAGGTCGAGCAGACGCACCACCAACGGCGGCGAGGCGGTTTCGGCCTGGCAGGCCAGGATCAGCGCGCTGGCGCCGTCGGCGTCGAGCGCCTTGGCCTCGGCCGCGCCGCCCTGCGGAAGATGTTCGAGCAGACGTTCCAGCACCGCCGCGCGGCCGCCGCGCGCGGCCTCGAGCAGCGGCGTGCGCTGCAACCGGTCGATCGCGTTGGCGTCGGCGCCGGCCGCCAGCAGGGCGGTGACGATGTCGAGATGGCCGGCGAACGAGGCCGCATGCAAGGCGCTGCGGCGCTGGCCGTCGCGCGCGTCGATCCGCGCCTTGTGCTTGAGCAGCAGCAGCGCGCCGGCCGGATCGTCCTCTTCGCCGCCGGCCGCGGCCAGCAGCGCCGGCACGCCGTCGGCCTGTTCGGTCTTGGCGCCGCGCTCGAGCAGGAACTTGGCCAGGCGCCAATTGCCGCTGGCGCAGGCCACGCCGAGCGGCGACAGGCCGTCGCGGTTGAGCGGGTCCAGGTCGGCCTGGGCGTCGCGCAGCAGCGCGGCCACGCCCGGGTCGGAGCTGCGCGCGGCGTGGTGCAGCGGCGTGTTGCCGTCGAGGTCGGCCAGGCGCGGATCGGCGCCGTTGGCGAGCAGGGTCATGACCGCGTCGGGGCGGCCGTGCCAGCTGTCGCGAGTCGCGGCCAGCAGCGGGGTCATGCCGGCGGTGGCGGCGTTGAGATCGACGCCGCGGGCGATCAATTCGCGCAGCAGGCGCAGGTCCGGCAACACCGCGGCCAGCACCGGCAGGCTGCGGCGGTCGCGCTCGTCACCGACCGGCGCGGCGTCGACATCGGCGCCCTGCTCGATCAGTTCCAGCGCGCGCTCGACCTTGCCGGCGCGGGCGGCGGCGTACAGCGCCGGCTCCAGCGGGTCGTCCTCGCCGAGCAGTTCGTCGGCGTTTTGGACGGTGTCGAGCTCGGGGTCGAACTCCACGCCCGGCAGCGCCTGCGCCGGGGCGATCGTCTGCAGCAGCACGTGCAAGACCGGCGAGGCCAGCGCGAACACGGCCGCGAGCGCCCAGCGCACCGTCTCGCTCAACAATCCCGGCCAGGCCAGCACCAGCGCCAGCCCGGACAGGCCGGCGACGATCGCCGCCACGCCCAGGCCGCGCCAGGCGCCGACGTCGAGATCGCCCAGGCGCGCCCACTGCGGCGCCAGCGCCGCGCCGTCGCGCTCGGCCGCCTGCCACAGCGGCCACAGCCGCCACAGGCCGAGCAGGATCAGGCCGGCGACCACGCTCAGGCCGAGCACCGCCAGCAACGAACCGCTTTGCAACAGCGCGCTCAGCGGCCAGGCGACCAGCGCCGCGGTGGCCGCGGTCGCGCCGCACCACAGCACGGCCAGCGCGCCCAGTTCGGGTTTCCAGTCGATCGCCGCGTCGCGGCGCCGCCACAGCCGCGCGGCCAGCGCGAACGCGGGCTGGGCCAGGGCGCCGCCGATCAGCGCGATCGCCGCGCCGCCGATGCTGCCGCCGAAACCGGTCGCCAGCGCCAGCACCAGGCCGGCGGCCAGGGCCAGGCCGAGGTTGCGGGCACCGCCGCGCGCAATGGGGGCGTCAGGCATCGGGCGTCGGCGCCTCGGCGAAATACGGCGCGTCCACCGACGGCGGCAGCTGGAGATGGAAGCCGTTGGCGATCAGGTTCTGCCGCACCTGGGCGGCGTCGGCGCGGGCCAGCTTGCGCTGCTCGCTCAGCTCCAGATCCAGCACGAACTGCAACGAACCCAACTGCGCGCGCAGCGAGTCGGGCAGGCGCGCGAAATCGTCGCGCGCGCTCAGAAAAACGTAGGTGTCTGCCTTGCGGAGACTTTTGTATACGTAGGCTTGCATGGGGCGGGCGATACAGCCGGGGGAGACTGTTTTTCTGCGTCGCAGATGTGATGCACAGCATACCTGCCCACTCGCGCTACGCGAACTTTCATATTCAGCGCAAGGCCCGGACGGGGGTGGTAAGGCCCGCCGGCCTGTGCGGCGATCGGGGGACGCCTGTCCGCCTCCGTGATTCGCGGCCGCTGCCAGGGCGCGGCACCCGGGCCGAGCCACCGATGTCCCCTGCCCGCATTCGACCGCCGCCGCCCCTCAGTGATACCCCGCGTCGGCCGCGATCTTCCCGCTGAACACCCGGTACGACCAGTAGGTGTAGCCCAGGATCGCCGGCAACAGCACCACCAGCCCGGCCAGCACGAAGCCCTGCGAGGACGGCGGCGAGGCCGCGTCCCAGATCGTCAGCCCCGGCACGATGTTGGGCCAGATGCCCAGCACCAGTCCGGCGAAGCCGAGCACGAAGAACAGCAGCGCGTACACGAACGGATGCCCGTCGCGGCCCTCTCGCATCACCGAGCGCCACAGCGCCCAGGCGTTGGCGACGACCAGCAGCGGCACCGGGAACAGCCAGTAGAAATTCCCGTCCTCGAACCAGCGCGCCATGATCCGCGAATCCAAAAACGGCAGCCACGCGCTGACCAAGCCAATGAACACCGCCACCACCAACACCAGCGGCCGCGCCAAGGTCCGCGCGATCAACTGCATGCGCCCCTCGGTCTTGAGGATCAGCCAGGTCGAACCGAGCAGGGCGTAGCCGAACACCACCGCCGCGCCGGTCAGCATCGAGAACGGGCTGAACCAGTCGAAGATGCCGCCGACGTACTTGCCGCCCTGCAGCGGCATGCCTTCCATGATCGCGCCGAGGATCACCCCCTGGGCGAACGCGCACAGCAGCGAACCGAGCGAAAACGCCGCGCCCCAGGCCGATTTGGCGCGCCTGGCCTTGAACCGGAACTCGAATGCGACGCCGCGGAACACCAGCGCGATCAGCATCAACAACACCGGCAGGTACAACGCCGACAACACCAGCGCATACGCCTTGGGAAACGCCGCGAGCAGGCCCGCGCCGCCGAGCACCAGCCAGGTTTCGTTGCCGTCCCAGATCGGCGCGGCGGTGTTCATCATGTGGTCGAGCTGCGCCTCGTCCTCGGCGAACGGCGCCAGGATGCCCAGGCCGAGCACGAAGCCGTCGAGCAGCACGTACATCAACACGCCGAAACCGATCACGCCGAACCAGATCACCGGCAGCCAGTATTCCATCGTCCTACTCCGTCTTGCTGGGCAAGGTCGCGATCGAGCGACCGTTGCGTGCGTTTGCGCCGGCGCGAACACGCGCGCCCAGTGCGATGGTTGCCAGTGCGCGTCGGACCGTCAGGTTCATGCGCCGGTCTCGCTGGATTCGTCCGGCACCGACAGCGGCCGCGCCGGGGTCTTGTCGCCCAAGCCGGCGCGCGGCGGCGGTTCGTGCGGATGCGGGCCCTTGCGGATCAGCTTGACCAGATAGCGGAAACCCGCGCCGAACACGGTGAAATACACCAGCGCGAACACGATCAGCGAGGTCATCACGCTGGCCGCCGCGATCGGACTGACCGCATCGGCGGTGCGCAGCAACCCGTAGATCACATACGGCTGGCGGCCGATCTCGACCACGTACCAACCGGCGAGAATCGCGACGAAGCCGCTCATGGTCAGCACTCGCCAACCCCACAGCACCGCGCGCGATTCATACAGCCGCTTGCGCCATAGCAGCAACAGCGACACCAGCACCAACGCGAGCATCGCCATGCCCAGGCCGACCATCACCCGGAACGCGTAGAACACCGGCTTGACCGGCGGGCGCTCGCTGGCCGGCACCGACTTGAGCGGCTGGATATCGCCGTCGAGCGTGTGGGTGAGGATCACGCTGCCGAGCTTGGGAACCGCGAGCTCATAGTCGTTGCGCTCGGCCTTCTCGTTGGGTATCGCGAACAGGATCAGCGGCACGCCCTCGCCCGGTTCGCCCGACTCCCAATGCGCTTCCATCGCCGCGACTTTGATCGGTTGATGCTCGCGCACGTTGAGGCCATGCAGATCGCCGACGAACACCTGCATCGGCACGGTGATCGCGGCGAAGATCACCGCCGCGCGCAGCATCCGCTTGCCCGCTTCGACATGCACCCCGCGCAGCAGGTACGAGGCGCCGACGCCGCCGATCACGAAACAGGTGGTGATGAACGCGGCCAGCACCATGTGCGCGAGCCGGTACGGGAACGAGGGATTGAAGATGATCGCCCACCAGTCGGCGGGTTCGAACACGCCGTTTACGATCTTGTAACCGGTCGGCGTCTGCATCCAGCTGTTGGCCGAGATGATCCAGAACGTCGAGATCAGCGTCCCCAGCGCGACCATGCAGGTCGCGAGGAAATGCATGCGCTCGTCGACCCGGCTCCAGCCGAACAGCATCACGCCGAGGAAGGTCGCTTCCAGGAAGAACGCGGTCAGCACCTCGTACGACAGCAGCGGGCCGAGGATGTTGCCGGCCTGCTCGCTGAGCACCGCCCAGTTGGTGCCGAACTGGAAACTCATCACGATGCCCGAGACCACGCCCATGCCGAACGACACGGCGAAGACCTTGGTCCAGAAGAAATACAGATCGCGCCACAGCGTGTCGCGGGTGCGCAGCCAGCGCCATTCGACGAAGGCCAGCCAACTCGCCAGGCCGATGGTGAAGGCCGGGAACAGGATATGGAACGAGATCACGAAGCCGAACTGGATCCGCGACAGCAACAGGGCGTCCACGTGCATTGCCTCCATGGCACGGAACATCGCGCCAGCGGGTTCATTTTGCGCCGCAACATGCACGCGCAGCGGCGGCTCGGTGGAATCACATAAACCGCAAAGGCGGTGAGCGTGACGTGGTGGTGGCGTTCAGCGGCTCGGTTTTCGGCGCCGTATCGGCGCGCGGGTTTGTTGGAACAAGCACTTGGACGGCGACCGCGGGCATCACTGTCTCATGATCGCCTCGTGTTCCGTGGTTCGACGCAGCATGCGGACTGCGACAAAACGCGGCAAGGCGATGAAGCGTTTTATCGCTCGCCGCAACCACCCGTGTCGCTCACCTCCGCTCACCTGAGACGATTTGTCCAATGGGATTTTCCCTTCTCCCGCGAGCGGGAGAAGGTGCCCGAAGGGCGGATGAGGGGCCGCTGCATCCTTGCCCTCACCCCAACCCCTCTCCCGCAAGCGGGAGAGGGGCTCTACGCCGATCGCAGCGATACACATGCCGTGGCGGGTCCGCCGCGACCGCCTTGAAATCACCGATCCGGCAAAACCCGCAGGTTCTCGCCGCGCAATACATCGCCCATCCCCACGCCCATGACCAACGGCCGGCCCGGCGCCCGGCCCCGGACTGTTAACCTGCGCCCACTTTTGTCCTAGAGCCCGCTCGATGCGCATCTCCTTTGCCACGCTCGCCGCGCTGCCCCTGGCGCTGTTGTCCACCGCTGCGTTCGCGCAGACCGCCGCGCCGCTGACCCTCGCCGACACCATGGCCAATCCCGACTGGATCGGACCGCCGGTCGAGCGCGCCTGGTGGGCCTGGGACGGCCAGCGCGTGCAGTACCAGATCAAACGCGACGACGGGATCATCCGCGACACCTGGCAGACCGGCGTCGCCGGCGGCACGCCGCAGCGCCTGGACGGCGCGGCGCGCAACGAACTCGACGCGGTCAACCCGGCGTTCGACGCGCAGCGCACGCGCATGGCGTTCGTGCGCAACGGCGACGTGTTCGTGCGCGATCTGCGCAGCGGCGCGCTGACCCAGGTCACCCGCAGCAACGACACCGAATCGCGTCCGCAATTCAGCCGCGACGGCAACCTGGTGTTCCGGGTCGACAACCAGTGGTACCAGTGGCGCGCCGGCCAGGGCCTGAGCCAGGCCGCGCAGGTCCGCGCCGAGAAAGACCCGGCGCAGCCGCCCAAGGCCGACGCACTGCGCGACTATCAGCTCGCCACCATCGACACCCTGCGCAACGTCCGCGCCCAGCGCGACGCCGCGCGCGAACAGGACGAGGCCTGGCGCCGCGGCGACGGCAGCCGCGCGCCCAAGCCGGTGTACCTCGGCGACGAAGTCGAGATCATCGACAGCGCCCTGTCGCCCGACGCGCGCTGGCTGCTGGTCGTGACCCAGGAAAAGAAAGGCGACGCCGGCACCGGCGGCAAGATGCCCAAGTACGTGACCGAATCGGGTTACGAGGAATTCGAGGAAGTCCGCACCCGCGTCGGCCGCAACGACCCGTTGCCGCAGAAGCTGTGGCTGGTCGACGTGGCCAACGCCAAGGTCACCGAACTCGGCTTCGACGGCCTGCCGGGCATCAAGGACGACCCGCTCGCCGCCTTGCGCAAGGCCGCCAAGCAGGACCCGCTCAAGGGCGAGCGCCCGGTGCGGATCGAATCCGACGGCGACGGCGGCGGCGTGTCGATCCGCTGGAGCGACGACGGCCGCCATGCCGCGGTGCTGGTGCGCGCGATCGACAACAAGGACCGCTGGCTGACCTCGGTCGACCTGGCCAAGACCCGCCTGGAGACCCGCCACCGCCTGACCGACAAGGCCTGGATCAACTGGAATTTCAACGATTTCGGCTGGCTGCCCGACAGCGGCAAGGGCGGCGCGGGCGACCTGTGGCTGCTGTCGGAACAAAGCGGCTACTCGCACCTGTACCTCAGCCAGGACGGCGCCGCGCCGCGCGCGCTCACCTCGGGCAAGTGGGAAGTCTCCGAACCCGAACTGGCCGCCGACGGCAAGACCTTCTTCTTCCTGTGCAATCGCAAGTGGCCGGGCGATTACGAAGTCTGCGCGGTCGACCGCAACGGCGGCGCGGTGCGCGAAGTCACCGCGCTCGACGGCGTGGAGAGCTTCACCCTCTCGCCCGACGGCCGCAAGGTGCTGGCGCGTTATTCGGAAAGCTACCTGCCGCCGCAACTGGCGGTGGTCGATGCCGCCGGCGGCGACGCGGTCAAGCTCACCGACACACGCAAGCCCGAGTTCAAGAACCGCGAGTGGATTCAACCCGAGTACGTGCAGGTCCCGTCCAAGCACGGCGCCGGCACGGTGTGGGGCAAGTTCTACGGTCCGAAGAACTACGACCCGAACAAGAAGTACCCGATCGTGATGTTCGTGCATGGCGCCGGTTACCTGCAGAACGTCAGCACGCGCTACCCGAACTACTTCCGCGAGCAGATGTTCCACAACCTGCTGGTCGACAAGGGCTACGTGGTGCTCGACCTCGACTACCGGGCCTCCGAAGGCTACGGCCGCGACTGGCGCACCGCGATCTACCGGCAGATGGGCCATCCCGAACTCGAGGATTACCAGGACGGCCTGGATTGGCTGGTCGCCAACAAGCACGGCGACCGCGACCGCGCCGGCATCTACGGCGGCTCCTACGGCGGTTTCATGACCTTCATGGCGCTGTACCGCGCCCCGGGCCTGTTCAAGGCCGGCGCCGCGCTGCGCCCGGTCTCGGACTGGTCGCAGTACAACCACGAATACACCGCCAACATCCTCAACACGCCCGAGCTCGATCCGGAGGCCTACAAGAAGTCTTCGCCGATCGAGTACGCCGCCGGCCTCAAGGACAATCTGCTGATTGCCCACGGCATGATCGACGACAACGTGTTCTTCAAGGACTCGGTGATGATGACCCAGAAGCTGATCGAGCTGCGCAAGGACAAGTGGGAGATCGCGCCGTATCCGCTGGAACGCCACAGTTTCGTGCATGCCGATGCGTGGTACGACGAGTATCGGCGTATCTATGAGTTGTTTGAGCGGACGTTGAAGTGAGCGCATCGGTGACGAAGACCGCTCGCAACGTTTTTGTCACTTATGCCGCACCGAAGACTATCGCTAACGCTCTAGCGCTCCACTGCTGATCCACCAGCGCTGCGAAGCCTGTAACTAGCGTTAGCAAACGCACACCCGGAGGGCGACGCGCATGGATGCGCGTCGCGCGCCACCGGGACATGGATGTCCCGTGTGGCGCGTGCCCGCGTAAGCACCGCACTTGCGGGCCTTTGATTCAAAGAAAAGCGTTTTTCTTTGGTTACCTTTCTTTTGTCGCTTTTGACAAAAGAAAGTAACTCGGCCGCTTGCGGACGAAAGCCTTTGCCTTTGCCTCAAAGGCTCTAAAGCTTCAAAGCTTTGAAAGCTGCAAGCAGGATCAAAAGCTTCCGCCACTGAAGCGGCGGGTAACTTTCTTTTGTCCAGAGCCACAAAAGAAAGTCACCAAAGAAAAAGGCGTTCCTGTTTCGAGTCAAAAGCCGCACGATCGGTGCCGACGCAGGCATGCGCCACACGAGACATCCTGTCTCGGTGGCGCACGGCGCACATCCATGTGCGCCGCCCTCCGGGTGTGCTGTTGCTAACGCGAGTTCAGGCCTCGCGGCGCTGGATGAACTGCGCGGCTTCAAACTCAAGCGAAAGCGACATTGCCTCCCTGTAGGAGCGGCGCAAGCCGCGACCGCGCCATCGCGACTACGACGAAGGTCCTGCGAAGGCGAGCGCACGCCCACCGCCTCCAGATTGCGCCAACCGCGCAATCACGCCACCCGAAAGCCCTGCCAAGCAATACCCACCCCCGCTAGAATGCGCCCATGAGCGACTTCGACCGCGTACGCGAATATCTATCCGGCTTGCAGGACCGCCTGTGCGCCGCCATCGAACACGCCGACGGCGAAGCGCGCTTCGCCGAAGACCTCTGGCAACGCCCCGAAGGCGGCGGCGGACGCACCCGCATCCTGCGCGGCGGCAAGGTGTTCGAACAGGCCGGCATCGGCTTCTCCGATGTATCGGGCACGAAACTGCCGCCCTCGGCGACGGCCGCTCGGCCGGAGCTGGCCGGCGCCTCGTGGCGCGCAGTCGGCGTGTCGCTGGTGTTTCATCCTAACAATCCCTACCTGCCCACCACCCACGCCAACGTGCGCCACTTCCGCGCGATGCGCGACGGCGAGACGGTGGCGTGGTGGTTCGGCGGCGGGTTCGATCTGACCCCGTTCTACCCGTTCGACGAAGACGTCCGCCACTGGCATCGCACCGCGCGCGCGCTGTGCGAACCGTTCGGCGGCGAGGAACGCTACCAGGCGCACAAGCGCTGGTGCGACGAGTACTTCTTCCTCAAGCACCGCAACGAAACCCGCGGCGTCGGCGGCCTGTTCTTCGACGACCTGCACGGCGATTTCGAACGCGACTTCGCCTATCAGCGCGCGGTCGGCGACGGTTTCCTAGATGCCTATCTGCCGCTGGTCGAACGTCGCCGCGACACCCCGTACGGCGAACGCGAACGTCAATTCCAGTTGTACCGCCGCGGCCGCTACGTCGAATTCAATCTGGTGTTCGACCGCGGCACCTTGTTCGGCCTGCAATCGGGCGGCCGCACCGAATCGATCCTGATGAGCCTGCCGCCGCTGGTGCGCTGGGAATACGGCTTCAGCCCGCAGGCCGACAGCGACGAGGCGAAGCTGGCGCGGTATCTGGTTCCGCGCGATTGGCTGGGCGAAACCGAAGCCTGAGTTCGTAGCTCACCCAACGCCGCACCGTTTCGTATCTCCCTGTAGGAGCTGCGCAAGCTGCGACCGCGACATCGCAGCGACGTCGCAAGCCTGATGTCGCGGTCGCAGCTTGCGCAGCTCCTACAGGGCGCTATCGCAGCGACGTCGCGACTTGCGGATACGAAAGCTTTCCGCCCGGCTACTTGGCCTTCGTCAAGATCGTGATATGCCCATTGGTCTCCAGCATCGCCAGACCGATGTGGTCGATCTCGTCGCAATCGTTCTCGCGCATCGCCTTCTCGAAATCGGCCCGGCTGACCAGCTCGCGGCGCAGCACGTTGCGGAACACATGGCCGTCGCGCGCCAGCACCACCGGCTCGCCCTCCAGCACCCGCTCGGCGCGCGCGCTGCGCGAGGCGACGTAGCCGACCGTCCAGTTCAGCACGATCAAGGTCGCCGCCAGGATCAATCCGCCGGTGACCGAATTGTCGGAACCGAGCAAGGCGTTCTGCACCGCGTTGCCGAGCAGCACCACCAGCAGCATGTCGAACGAGGTGAACTGGCCCATCGAGCGTTTGCCCGACGCCCGGATCATGCCCAGCAGCACGAAGTAGACGATGCAGGCGCGTACCAGGTACTCCCACCACGGCATCGACAGATGAAAGGCGTCGGACATCGGGCGGGCTCCAGGGGCGGGTAGTGAAGGCGATTGTGGCGCGTGCGCGCGTGCAACGCGCGTTACGGCCGAGGCGTTCGTTCCGATGCAGGCCTGCGCGAGCGCGGACGACGAAGCGCGGAAGCTGGAGCGGCCACCGTTACCCTTCCGCACGCCCGCCGAGTTGATAGCCGCTCGCATTTGCAACATCGGCCCGGCGCCCGCAGAATGCGCACGCTTCGCCCGCCCCAGCGCCCCGCGCACCAGCAGCCAGCGGAAGCCTTCCCCTTATCGCACCCGCCCCCGACCGGCCTCTCACGGCCCGGCCGCGCCGCGCTGCGCCTGACCCGAAGGATCGCCCGCCCATGTCCGTTTCCGTCTCCCGTCCGCTCCGCCCGGCCGCCCTCGCCTGCGCCTTGCTCGCCTGCGCGCCGTTCGCCGGCGCCGTCCATGCCGCCGATGCGCCCGACCTCGGAGACACCGCGCGCACCCTGGATTCGATCACCGTCGTCGCGCAGCGCGAGCCGGGCAACTTCGACCTCGACCGCGGCGAGATCGAACTCACCCAGGCCTCGGACCTGAGCGACCTGCTGTCGAACGAATCGGGCGTCGCGGTCGGCGGCGGTTCGCCGGTGGCGCAGAAGGTCTACGTACGCGGCTTCGAAGACACGATGCTCAACGTGACCATCGACGGCGCGCAGGAACCGGCCGAGCTGTATCACCACCAGACCCGGGTGCAGATCGAACCCGAATTCATCAAGTCGATCGAACTCGACGCCGGTGCCGGCGCGGCCACCCAGGGCGCCGGCGCGCTGGTCGGCGCGATGCGCGTGCGCACCCGCGACGCCTTCGACCTGCTGCGTCCGGGCCAGGACGCCGGTTTCCTGATCAAGGGCGCGGCCGGCCTCAACGGCGGCAACAGCAGCAAGGGCGTGCTCGCCGGGTACGGCCGCCTGTCCGATCATCTCGGCGTGCTGGCGACCTACGTCTACCAGGACGGCGGCGACTACGAAGACGGCCACGGCGACCGGGTCAGGCCGACCGCGTTCGAGCACGAGCGCGCCCAGTTCAAGCTCAGCGGCGTGTTCGACGCCCACCGCTTCGACCTGTCGGCCGAACACCTCGACGACACCGGCACGTACTACGAACGGCCGCACATGACCAACTTCACCGGTCGCTACATCCTGTCCGATCACCAGATGCGTCGCGACACGGTGTCTTACGAACACCGTTTCGATCCCGAAGGCGACGCGGTCGACGCGCGCTTCACCGCCTACCGCACCCGCAGCAGCTACGAGAACCGCCGCAACACCACCGGCCTCCTGTACAGCTGGGGCGAGCAGACCAGCACCGGCATGGACCTGCGCAACACCTCGACCTGGGACGCGCTGTCGCTGACCTACGGCATCGATTACCGCAGCGACCGCCTGCACGCGCGCCAGCAGGCCACGCCGCCGCCGTTCTGGGGCCGCACCGAACAGACCGCGCGGGTGTTCGGCGCGTACGCGCAGGGCGACTGGGCGCTGTCGCCGCAATGGAAGCTGTCGGCCGGCCTGCGTTACGACGACTACCGCCACGAAGGCAAGTCCGGGGTCAGCGCCGGCGCGAAGAACAGCCAGGCCAAGGCCAGCCCCAATGCCTCGATCGAATGGACCCCGATCGAGCCGCTGACCTTCCGCCTGGCCTATTCGGAAGCCTTCCGCGGCGTCACCATCCGCGAAGCCTTCTTCAGCGCGCTGTACACCCATCGCGGCGATCTGGACGGCGAGCAGGCCGACAACGTCGAATTCGGCGTGTCCTGGGAAAAGGACGGCTACTTCGCCCGCGCCACCGCCTACCGCCAGCGCATCGAGCACTACATTTCCGCGGTCTACGACGGCGGCGCCGCCTGGGGTTACTGGGAGAACATCGGCACCGCCAAGGTCGACGGCTACGAAGCCGAGATCGGCAAGCGCTGGCAGCGCATGGGCGTCAGCGTCGGCGTGTGGAATTCGGACAACACGTTCAACGACCGCCCGCTCAACGACGCCGACCTCGGCCTGGGCACCCGCATCGGCCGCACCTGGACCGCGCGCTTGGACTGGCAGCCCGCGTCACAGCAGGCCAACTACGCGGTGCGCGCGCGTCTGGTCGAGGACGAGCGCAACTCGATCGCGCCGAACGCGCCGGACAAGCCCGGCTACGCGGTGGTGGACGTGATGGCCAACTGGAACCTGCTCGGCGACGACCGGATCAAGCTGGGCGCGGCGGTCAACAACCTGTTCGACCGGTTCTATTACGACCACGGCACCTACGGTTATCAGGCCGGCTCGGGCACGTATATCGGTTTTCCGTCGCCGGGGCGCGAGTTGTCGCTGTCGGTGACGTATCGGTTCTAAGTAATTCTAAATTTTGCGTAGTCGCCGATGTCCGGAGATCTTCCGGGCATCCGGTTTGTTTATCTCGTTACTCGCTTGATGTCGTTGCTTGCCTGATGTCGTTACTTGTCTGATGTCATTACTTACCTGATTTGGTCATTCGCTTGGCACCCGAAGCGACGGACTACCCGCATCGACGACCCCACCCACCGTCATTCCCGCGAACGCGGGAATCCAGCGACTTTCGCGAAAGCGCACGAAGTCTCGCGAAAGCCTTCGCACTCATAGAGCAAAGTCACTGGATTCCCGCGTTCGCGGGAATGACGATTTGGGAGATCACGAGTGCGCCCATCTACAGCGCTCAAGCATCGAGCCCCCTGTGCAGCCTATGCGGCCGCATGCACGCACCAGAACGACACGTCGTCGCTCCAAACACACAACCCAAACAAAAAGCCGCCCTGCACAGCAAGGCGGCTTTCGGCGACACAAATAAAAAGCCCCGCAGGCAGGGGGGGCCGGCGGGGCTGGTGGAGCGTGCCCTGGGGAGGGGGCGTTCGCTCCGGGGGATCACTCCAGGGGAGGGAGAGATCGGCGACAGACGTTGCATCTGTCGCGACCTATATGACCACCTGGCACATGGATAGTTCGTGAAGATCAGAGTTAATAAATTGTTGGATTCAGGACCGATTCATTCTACCAAACCCAGCAAAATCAAGGCTTTCACGATATTTAATGCGCTTCGTCCCAGTTAATACCGATACCGGTGTCAACAACCAGGGGAACGCGAAGTGTGGCCGCGGTCGCCATCCGCTGCGTGGCCTGGGCGATCAAGGTATCGGCAAATGCGCTGTCGACCTCGAACACCAGTTCGTCGTGTACCTGCAGGATCATCTTGGCACGGTCGGCGTGCTGTGACAGCCAGCCGTCGATGTCGATCATCGCGCGCTTGATGATGTCGGCCGCGGTGCCCTGCATCGGCGCGTTGATCGCGGCGCGTTCGGCGCCCGCGCGCAGGCCCTGGTTCGACGCCTTGATGTTCTCCAGATACAGGCGACGGCCGAACACGGTTTCGACATAGCCCTTGTCGCGCGCGTCCTGACGGGTGCGCTCCATGAAATCGCGCACGCCCGGATAGCGGCTGAAATACAGGGCGATGTAGTCCTGCGCTTCGCCGCGACCGATGCCGAGCTGACGCGCCAGGCCGAACGCGCTCATGCCGTACATCAGGCCGAAGTTGATCGCCTTGGCCGCGCGCCGTTCGTTCGAGCTGACCTCGTCGAGCGACTTCTTGCCGAACACTTCGGCCGCGGTCGCGCGATGCACGTCGGCGCCCGACTCGAACGCGCGCACCAGGCCCGGGTCTTCCGACAGGTGGGCCATGATCCGCAGTTCGATCTGCGAGTAGTCGCAGGCGACCAGACGCCGCCCTTCCGGCGCGACGAACGCGCGACGGATGCGGCGGCCGTCGTCGGTGCGGATCGGAATGTTCTGCAGGTTCGGATCGCTCGACGCCAAGCGCCCGGTCGCTGCGCCGGCCTGGTGATAACTGGTGTGGACGCGGCCGGTATGCGGATTGACCATCTCCGACAGTTTGTCGGTGTAGGTGCTGCGCAGTTTCGCCAGCCCGCGGTATTCCAGGATCACCCGCGGCAGTTCGTGCTGATCGGCGATCGCTTCGAGCGCTTCTTCGTTGGTGCTCGGCTGGCCGGTCGGGGTCTTCACCAGCACCGGCAGCTTGAGTTCGTCGAACAACAGCGCCTGCAATTGCTTGGGCGAATCCAGGTTGAAGGTGCGCCCGGCCAGTTCGGTCGCCTTGATCTGCGCGGCGAGCATGCGCTTGCCCAGGTCCTGCGATTGCCGGCGCAGTTCGTCGCCGTCGATCATCACCCCGTTGGCCTCGATGCGTTCGAGCACCGGCACCAGCGGCATTTCGATCTCGCGGTAGACCTTTTCCAGCTCCGGCTCGGCGGCCAGACGCGCGCCGAGCACACGGTGCAGGCGCAAGGTCACGTCGGCGTCTTCGGCGGCGTACTTGGTCGCATCGTCGAGGGCGACCTGCGAGAACAGGATCTGCTTGGCGCCCTTGCCGGCGACATCGGCGTACTTGATCGTGTCGTAGCCCAGATAGCGCTTGGCCAGCGAGTCCATGTCGTGGCGGCTGCCGGTGGCGTTGTAGACGAAGCTCTCCAGCATGGTGTCGTCGGCGTAGCCGAGCACGTCCACGCCGTGACGGCGCAGGATGTGCAGGTCGTACTTGCCGTGCTGGCCGAGCTTGCGCCGCGCCGGGTCGGCGAACACCGGCCGCAACGCATCGAGCACCGCCGCGCGATCGAGCTGCGCCGGCACCCCGGGATAATCGTGGGCCAGCGGGATATACACCGCGCGACCGGGTTGCGTCGCGAAACTCAGCCCGACCAGATTGGCCATCATCGGGTCGAGCGAATCGGTTTCGCTGTCGAAGGCGAACTCCTCGCTCGATTGCAGCGCCGCGACCAGCGCGTCGAGCTGTTCCTGGGTGACGATCGCCTCGTACTCGCCCTTCGCCGACAGCGCGGCATCCGGCGTTTCACTCGCCGCGTTGGAACGCGCATGCCCGGCGGCGGTCGCGCGCAGGCCGGCGCGGTCGGCGGCGATCTCGTTGGCGGTGGTGGCGGCCGCGCCTTCGATCTCGCGCAGCGCCTGCTTGAAGCCGTAGCGCGCGTACAAACCGCGCAGCGCCTCGGTGTCGCGCTCGCGCAGGGCGAGCTGCTGCGGGCCGCGGTCGAGCTCGACGTCGGTCTTGATCGTGGTCAGCTGGCGATTGAGCGGCAACCGCCCCAGCGCCGCGCGCAGGTTCTCGCCGATCTTGCCCTTGATCTGATCGGCGTGTGCGATCACGCCTTCCAGGCTGTCGTACTCGGCCAGCCACTTGGCCGCGGTCTTCGGCCCGCATTTCTCCACGCCGGGCACGTTGTCGACGCTGTCGCCCATCAGCGAGAGCAGGTCGACGATCTGGTTCGGACGCACGCCGAACTTGGCGATCACCGCCTCGTCGGAATCCATGCGGCTGCCGCTCATGGTGTTGACCAGCACCACGCCGGGCCGCACCAGTTGGGCGAAGTCCTTGTCGCCGGTGGAAATGGTGACGTCGATCGCATCGCCGGCCGCGCGCAGCGCGAGCGTGCCGATCACGTCGTCGGCCTCGACCCCGTCGATGCGCAGGATCGGGATGCCCAGGGCCTCGACGATCTCGCACATCGGCAGCACCTGGGCGCGCAGATCGTCGGGCATCGGCGGACGATTGGCCTTGTACTGCGGGTCCAGGTCGTCGCGGAAGGTCTTGCCGGGCGCGTCGACGACGAAGGCCACGTAGTCGGGGCGTTCGGCCAGGGTCGAGCGCAGCATGTTGACCACGCCGAACAGCGCGCCGGTGGGATGCCCATCAGGGGCTGTTAGGTCTCTACCTTGCGCTTTGAAAGCGTGATAGGCGCGATAGAGATAGCCGGAACCATCGATCAGGACGAGTCTTTTCATGCCCGCGATTCTACGCTGCCCGGTCGCCGGGTCTGCGAATGCGGCCGGCTCGCGGCCCGACTGCCGCCAATGAATGCGGGCGCGATCCGCGGCGCGCCCGGACCGCCAAACCGATGCACACGCTTAACGCAGCCGCGGCGTATGCTGAGACCCTGATACACGGAGAATCGCCATGCGCGCCCCACTCGCATCGCCGCACGCCCCATCCGGCCGCCTGCGCCGCCTCGCCCCCGTCCTGACCGCGCTCGCGGCCGCCGCCCTGATGGCCGGCTGCGCCAGCATGGGCGGCGCGAGCGACGACCCGACCGCCGCGCTCAAGGGCGCCGAGGTCTACACCCACAGCGTCGAGAACGGCGACACCGTCGAGGAATACCGGGTCGGCGGCCAGCTGCGCGCGGTCAAGGTCACCCCGTCGCGCGGCCCGGTCTATTACCTGGTCGACAACGACGGCGACGGCCGCCTCGACAGCAGCAAGGGCGAAGGCACGGTGTCGCCGGTGTATTACAAACTCTTCAGTTGGTGATGTCCGGCAGGCCGGGTTCGACGCGCGGCGCCCACATCATGCCGAGCCGGCGTTGCGCCGGTTCGCGCCCCGGTTTCTGATACGACCTCTCCGATCCTATTTCTCTATCTGCAATGACCGCCGCCGAAATCCGCACCATCGTCGGCGACACCGAACTGCGCGCGGTCTGGCCGGTGGTGTCGCAACTGCGCCCCGAATTCGACGAGGCGCGCTTCCTCGCCCAGATGCACCGCCAGATCGCCGAAGGCTGCCGCGCGACGGTGGCCTACGACGCCCAGGGCGTGCCGCGCGCGTTCGCGTGCTGGCGGGTCATGGAGATGCTCGCGGTGGGCTTGCACGTGTACGTCGACGACCTGATCACCGACGAAGCCGTGCGCGGCCAAGGCTACGGCAAGGCGATGCTGGACTGGCTCAAGGCCGAAGCCAAACGGCTGGGCTGCGTGCGGCTGCAGCTCGACTCCGGCACGCACCGACAGGACGCGCATGCGTTTTACCTGCGCGAACGGTTGCGGATCGAGGCGTTTCATTTTGGGGTGAAGCTGGATTGAGCGCGGCCATACAGTCCGGTAGCTGATCGGCCGCTCGCCTGCGTTGTCGCTTGAGCCGGCCGACTTACTCGGACGACAACGACTTTTGCAGGAACAAGCGCTGGCGTCCCGGCGGAAAGTCATGCAGCCGGCCGAATTCGCGATAGCCGTGCTTGAGGTAGAAACCTTCGGCCTGCCAGTCGAAGGTGTCCAGATGAACCTGACGCGCGCCCCATTCGCGGGCGCGCCGCTCGGCCTGGAGCAACAACGCGGCGCCCAGACCGCGGCCGCGCGCGGCCTGCTCGACCCACAGCACTTCCAGGTGTAGCCAGCCCAGGCCGACATAGCCGACCACGCCGCCGATCACGCGGCCGTCGGCATCGCGCGCGGCCAGCCACAGCGATCTGAACTCGTACGCGCCGATGATCTCGCTGTTGAAACCGCGCAGGCCGGCGCAAATCGCTTCGGCCTCCGATTCGCTGGCGGTTTCTATGCGCGATTGCGGCGCGGCGGCATGGGTGGTGGTCGGATCGTCTGGATGCATATTGCAAAACCTTGGGCTGGGATCGATCAGGCTCCGACTCAACCGGCGGGTTCGGATTGCGCGGCGGCCTGGGTCTGCGTGTTCGCCGATGCCGCATCGGGCTTGGCGCTGACCGACGCGGGCTTGTTGCGATACCGCTCGAACCACCCCAGCGTATTGAGCACCTGCGCGAGCGTTTCGCTCGGCCGCGCGCCGATCCCATGCGAGGCGCCGGGGATGCGGATCATCGCGCTGTCGACGCGATGCAGCTTGAGCGCGGTGTAGTACTGCTCGGTTTCCGAGATCGGCGTGCGGTAGTCGCTTTCGCCGGTGATCAGCATGGTCGGGGTGGTGACGTTGCCGACATAGGCCAGCGGCGAGCGCTTCCAGTAGTTTTCCTGGGCCTGCCACGGCGGGCCGGGGAACCAGTGCTGGGTGATGTATGACGGGCCGTCGGAGGTCAGCGCGAAACTGGTCCAGTTGATCACCGGCTTGGCCACGACCGCGGCGCGGAATCGATCGGTGTGGCCGACGATCCACGCGGTCAGCACGCCACCGCCGGAACCGCCGGTGACGTACAACTGTTGCGGGTCGACGTAACCCTTGGCGATGGTCGCGTCGACCGCGCTCATCAGATCGTCGTAATCGTGGCTGGGATAGTTCTGGTGGATGTAGTCGGCGAAGGCCTGGCCGTAACTGGTGCTGCCGCGCGGGTTCACGTACAGCACCACGTAGCCGGCGGCGGCGTACAACTGGGTTTCCACGGCGAAACGCGGGCCGTAGTTCGCGTACGGGCCGCCATGGATTTCCAGCAGCAGCGGATAGCGCTTGCCGGCTTCGAACTGCGGCGGCTTGACGATCCAGCCCTGCACCGACAAACCGTCGGCCGAGGACTTGGTCCACAAGGTTTCGACCTCGCCCAGGCGCTTGCGCGCGAGCGAATCGGCATTGAGGTCGGTCAATACCCGCGACTTGCCGCCGCGCGCCACCACCGCCACGTCGGCCATGCGCGACGCGCTGCCGTGGGTGTAGGCGACGCGGCCGCCGCCGACCGAAAAGCTGCCGCCCGGGTACGGCCGGCCGACCGCGGTACCGCCGACATCGTCGCTGACCGATTCGACCGCGCCGCCGCTCGCGCCGATCCAGCCCAGATGGCTCACGCCTTCGCGGTCGTAGCCGAAATACAGCCCGCGTCCCTGGCTGTCCCAGCGCGGATTTTCGATCTCGTAGTCGAACCGTTCGGTCAACGCGCGCGAAGCGCCGCTGTCGAGATCGAGCACGTACAGATGCGCGACCTGATAGCCGAGCTTGCGATCGTCGTAACCCAGGTAGGCCAGTTGACGGCCATCCGGCGACAGCGTCGGCGACACGTCCGGGCCGCGCCGGTCGGTGAGTGCCACGGTCGCGCCGCTGGCCACGTCGACACGGTAGATGTCCTGGTCGATCGGGTGGTAGTCGGCCTCGGGGCCGCGGTTGGACACCACGTACAGCGAGCGGCCGTCGCGGCTCCACACCGGGGTGGATTCGTAATCGAAATCGCCCTGGGTGATCTGGCGCGGCGTGCCGCCATCGGCCGGCATCACGAACACGTGCTCATAGCCCGGCTTGAGATAGCCGGCGCCGTCGGCGCGGTAGTTCATCCGGTCGATCAGCTTGACCCCGTCGGCCCACTGCGCGCCCTCGGGCTTGTCCGGCAGCTTGGCCAGCGGCGTGGTGTCGGCGGCGACGTGCTGGGTGAACGCGATCCAGCGTCCGTCCGGCGACCACGCCAGGTTCGACGGGCCTTCGCTCAAGCGGCTGATCGGCGACTGCTGGCCGCTGTCCATCCAGCGCACCCAGATCTGCGCCGAACCGTCGCGGTCGGACACCCAGGCGATCCGGTCGCCGCTGGGCGACCACACCGCGGCGCCGTCGCCGTACGCGCCGCTGGTCAGCGGCCGCTGCTTGCCGCTGTCGGCGTCGATCAACCACAGATTGCTGCGCCGCCGGTCCTTCATGATGTCGAAGAACTTGCGCTGATAGACGATGCGGCGGCCGTCGGGCGACATCGACGGCGCGTCGGCCCATTCCAGGTCGAACAGGTCCTTGGGTTGCAGATTGCGCGGGTCGGCGTGCAGGTCGGCGGCGCGCGCCGGCGATACGGACGACGGCAGCACGCACAGGGCGAGCGCGGCGGCGAAGACGAAACGTGCGGACATCGGTGGGTCCCGTTCGGCAGGCATGAACCCGCAGCCTAGGCCGGCGGCGGTTGCCGCTCCCAGTGTCGTTGGTCGTGCCCGGACGCATGCGCGGGCCGACGGCACACGCGCGCGACGCAACAGGCTGCTAGGGTGGGCCGAGTCCACAGGGGGACGGCGTAGGGAGGATGTCGATGGCTCGTGCTCGCGCATTGCATCGTGTCGCCAGCGGCTGGCTGGCCGTCGGCCTGGCCCTGCTGCTCGCCGGCTGCGGCGAACCCGCCGCGAACGTGTCGGCGCCCAAGCCCTACGACCGGCTCGGCGTCCACGTGCAACTTCCGGGCAACTGGAAAGTCAGCGACGACCAGCGCGTCGCCGGCTCGCATTACCTGACCGTGGAAAGCCCCGGCTCGGCGATCTTCATCGCGATCGTGCAGGCCGACCGCGGACTGGAACTGGAAACTTTCGCCCGCGATTTTTCCGCCGAGGCCGACAAGCAGACGCCGTCGGTGCTGCGCCGCGAAACCCGCTTCGATCTGTCGGGCTTCACCGAAGGCACGATCCGCGAGCACTACACCGTGAGCCTGGCCGGCGTGAAGGTTCCACACCTGCGCGAGTACCGCAAGATCACCGGCGCGCATCGCAGCGCGTTCCTGATCACCCAGAGCGCGGACGAGGACCTGGCCCAGACTCAGCCGGGGTTCGACTTGCTGGTGAAGTCGTTCAAGCTCACGGACAGGTGAAGCGAGGAACGAGCGCAGAACCGTGAGAAACGAGCAACAGCGGCTCTTGCTCGTTCCTCACTCCTGTGCACGCTTTTCTCTGCTCCCGGGCCTTAACCCGAGCAGCGACTGCGCAAGCCCAAGGCCTGCGCGATACCACGCCAGTCAAACGCGCCGACCGCCTGATCGTCGTGGACCGCATAGAACACGCCGTCGGGGAAACGCACCGAGCCGTTCTGCTGCAGCCACACGCCGTCGGTATTGCCGACGGTCTTGCCGGCGAAAGCGCCCAGGTGGCGCAGGCTGACGCGGTCGAACACATGGAACACGCTGCGATCCTTGAACTGATCGGTGGCGATCCAGTAGCCGCTGCCGTCCTCGCATTGCCACAGCGCGATGCCTTCGGCCTGGGCCTTGAACAGGTCCTGGCCGATGGTCTGGCCGCGATAACGGCCGTCGAGCGTGTAGTCGCGCACTGCGGTGCCGGTGGAGAGATCTTCCTCGGCGATCAGCAGGCGGTCGTTCGCGGGATCACCCCAGATCGACTCGGGTACGCGGATCGCACCGGCGGCGCTGGTGTCGCCGAAGGCCGCGACATGCTGCGCGACCGGCGTCGCGGCGCCGAGTTGCAGTCGATACCGCTGCATGCGCCGGCCGAGTTGCTCCAGCGGCGGCGGGATTTCGTTGCCGTCGGCATCCTCGCCGGCCATGTAGGCGTCGGTGACGATCACTTCGATTTGCTGCGGGCCGAGCGCGCGCACCCACAATCCGTACGGCTGCTGCAATTGCTGCTGGCCGAAACTCATCAGCGCGCGCAACTGCGGCGTGCGCGTGTCGGCGACCCCGACTTCGCGGCTGGCCGCGGCCGGCATCGACAGCGACAGCACCTGCACGCGGCGATTGTCGCGTTCGACCACGAAGGCCAGATCGCCGAGCACGGCGATGCCGTTGGGCCGGCGGAATTCGCCGAGCGCATCGCCTTCGCGACCGAAGCGGCCGACCGCGCGGCCATCGTCGCCGTCGTAGATCGTCAGCGCGCCGCCCTGCTTGGCCGTCGCCAGCAGCCACAAACGGCCGTTGGGCGCGCGCCACACCGCGGGCGAATCGATGTTGTCCTGCTGCGTGGCCGGGGTCACGAAGGCTTCTTCGACGACCTGGTGCGCCACGCCGGAACGCGACAGCAGCGGATCGGTGTCGGCGCCACCACGCTCGTCGGGTTCGCGCTCGACCAGCGGTTTGGATGGATCCGATGCGCGCGGCGACTCGGGCGTCGCGCAAGCAGACAGCGCCAGCAGCACCGGCAGAAGTGCAGACACACAGACAGTTGGACGCATCGACGTGCTCGAATTCACAGGAGTCCCCAGCGGCTGTTATAGAACCGTCACATGCATAATTGATGACAGATCGCGCCGCGGCAGCGAACGAAAAAACCACGAAGCGCAGCGGCCGTCATCGTCCTGCCATTGCCCGGACTTACAACGTTCGCCATCTCTTCACCGGCGAACACCATGCGCAGTCCGCGACGTCACAGGGTCCACCATCGCGCACTCGGCGCTGCATTGCTGGCCGCGCTCGCGAGTCCGGCGCTTGCGATCGAAGCGACCGTGCCCGGCGCCGGCGGCAGCGCCGATCCGGCCACCGAACTCGATCGCGTCACCGTCACCGGCGACATCGCCTACCGCGACCGCAGCGATGCGACCGCGCCGACCCTGAGCTACGGCCTGGACTATTTCCAGCGCTTCGAACCGCTGACCGTCGGCGACATGCTCAAGCGCGTGCCGAGCGTGGGTTTCGTGTCCGACGTGCTCGAATTCGACGGCGCGCGCCTGCGCGGCCTGGACCCGGGCTACACCCAGATCCTGATCAACGGCAAGAAAGTGCCCGGCGCCGGCGGCGACCGTTCGTTCTATGTCGACCGCATCCCGGCCGAACTGGTCGAACGCATCGAAATCATCCGCAGCCCGAGCGCGAACCGTTCCGGCGACGCGGTGGCCGGCGCGCTCAACATCGTGCTGCGCGACGCTTATCAATTCGACGGCGGCTATCTGCGCGCCGGCGCGGCGTATTTCGACGACGGCGAGGTCAAGCCGGTGTTCGGCGCGGTCGGCAGCGGCGATGTCGCCGGCGGCCGCCTGCTCGGCGGCATCAACGTGCAGGGCCGTCACAACCCCAAGCGCAAGCGCAGCGATCGCTTCGACGCCCCTGGCGGCGATTTCGTCGACCGCGAAGACCAGAGCGACGTGCGCGACGGCACCGACTACTCCGGCAACCTGTCCTACAGCCGTCAGATCGGCACCGGCAAGCTGAGCCTGGACGGTTTCTATGTGCGTACCGACCGCACCGAGACCGAGCATTCGCTGGAGTACAACGATCCGACCGGTCGCGCGCGCGACCATCTGCTGTCGGTCAACGACCAGAACGTCGACATCAAGCAGCGCAACGCCACGCTCAATGCGAGCTATGCCTTCGACATGGCCGGCGGCCGCAGCGAGATCGACCTGGGCTATGCGCGTTTCGACGACAGGCGCTTCGACACCGAGCAGGAGATCGGCTACGACGACGATGACACGCCGCCCTCGTTCGACGGTTTCGAAGGCACGCGCGTCCTCGGCGACACCCGCGACAGCGAGCTGAGCTTCAAGCTCGCGCACACGCGTGCGATGGGCGGGGCGAAGATGGAATTCGGCGTGGACGGGCTGGACAAGCGCCGCAAGACCTCATTGCGCACCAGCGAGGTCGAAGCCGAGGACGAGGGCGAGCCGTTGCCGGCCTACGAGGAGTTCGACCGCCAGAGCAGCCGGATCGAGGAGCGCCGCATCGATCCGTACCTGATGTTCTCCGGCAAGCACGAACGCATCGACTGGGAAACCGGCCTGCGTTACGAGACCACGCGTTCGAAGATCGTCAGCGCCGCCGAAGCAGGCGACGACAGCCGCCGCGACCAGAAGGATTACGGCCTGCTGCTGCCGTCGGCGCATCTGCGCTACAACCTGACCGAGCAGGACCGGCTCAGCGCATCGCTAGCGCGCACCGTGCGCCGGCCGAATTTCGATCAATTGCTGCCGCTGACCTTGGAAGAGGAATACGGCGACAACGATTTCCTCGGCAATCCCGCGCTGCGGCCGGAAACCGCGTGGGGCCTGGACCTGGGCTACGAGCGCAGGCTCGGCAAGCGCGGCGTGGTCGGGATCAACCTGTTCTACCGCAAAGTGCGCGACCTCATCGAAATCGTCGGCACCGGCCGGCCGAGCGCGACCGCGCTGGACGATCACGACGACGCGGTCGAGGAGTTCCTCGATGAGCATCCGGACGCCGGCCCGGGCACGCCGGGCTATCCGGTCTTGGACCCGGACAGCTTCGTGTTCACCGCCGCCAACGTCGGCGATGCCCGTGTCTACGGCGCCGAATTCGACCTGTCCACACCGCTGACCGCGCTGGGCCTGCCCGACACCGGCGTGTTCCTCAATTACTCGTGGCTGGACAGCGAAGTCGACGACGACTTCGGCCAACGCCGTTTCAACAACCAGCCCAGTTCGGTGCTCAACGTCGGTTTTATCCAGGACCTGCCGTCGCTGGGGATGTCGTTCGGTGCGAGCTACCGGCGCCAGGGCGACGCCTATGCCCGCGTGCTCGGCGAGGAGGTGTCGACTCATTACGGCGCCGATCTGGAGGCCTTCGTCGAGAAACGCTTCGGCTCGCGGGTGGCGGTGCGATTGACCGGTTCGAATCTGTTGAACGCTTCGAAGGATGAGGCGTTCCACAAGTTCAATACCTTGGCCGATCAGGTGGATCGCGAGTACGACGAGTATGAGCGGGAAAGCGAGAAGGCTGGGCGGGTTTATCAGGTGGTTATGCGGTATGCGTTTTGAGGGATGAGAGGTTGAGGGTTGAGAGGTTGAGGGCTTGAGGCTGACCAGCTGACGGACTGACGGACTGACGGACTGACGGACTGACGGACTGACGGAGGCATCGTCCTCCATCGACCTGCTTGTTCAATCCCACCCGCTATCCCAGTTCGTCATTCCCGCGAACGCGGGCTGTGCTTTACTTCGGCGAAGCCGAACATCCAGCGCCTTTCGTGCAAGCCGCGTCAAAGTCACTGGATTCCCGCGTTCGCGGGAATGGCGGTCTTGGGGGTACGCGGGTGGCCGAAGCCAATCAGGCGGCATGCGAGGATCGGCGCGAATCAATCAATCGCCATCCCATCCCATCCCATCCCATCCCATCCGCTCGATTGCGACACAGCCTCACCCACCCGTCATCCCCGCGAAGGCGGGGATCCAGAGACTTCAGAGTCATGTCGCGGTGAAGCCCTGGATCCCCGCCTTCGCGGGGATGACGGCCTCAAGCCGGCGTTATGAACTGAGCGCACACCTCGGAGCCGGCATAAGCTGGGCTGTCAAACTCACACGCTTACGCCCTTCTCGCCCTTACTCCGTACGTCCTAACGCCCGCAGCCCCAGGCCCTCACGCCGGAACCAGATTCGCATACGCCAACACCAGCCACTTGCTGCCGACATCGTCGAAGTTCACCTGCACCCGCGCATGCGCGCCGCTGCCTTCGTAATCGGTGACCGTGCCGGTGCCGAAACTCGCATGACGCACCTGCGCGCCGAGCTTGACCGGTGGCGCTTCGATCGCCGCATGGCCGCGGTTGAGGCCGCCGCCGTCGCGACGCCCTGAGTTGTTGTACATCGGCCGCGACACCTGCACCTTCGGCCGCACTTCGTGCAGCAACTGGCTCGGAATCTCGCGCAGGAAGCGCGACGGCGAACCGTAGGTCTCCATGCCGTGAATGCGCCGGGTTTCGGCGTAACTGAGCACCAATTTCTCGCGCGCGCGGGTGATGCCGACATAGGCCAGGCGCCGCTCCTCCTCCAGCCGGCCGGATTCCTCGGTCGAACGGCTGCTCGGAAACAGCCCCTCTTCCAGGCCGCCGAGGAACACCAGCGGAAACTCCAGGCCCTTGGCGCTGTGCAAGGTCATCAGCTGCACGCCGTCCTCGCCGGCCTGGGCCTGGCCTTCGCCGGCCTCGAGCGCGGCGTAGCTGAGGAAGGCGATCAGTTCCGGCATCGCCGCGGCTTCGTCTTCGTCGCTGCGGCTGAAGCGCGAGGCGACCGAGACCAGTTCGTCGAGGTTGTCGGTGCGCGAATCGAGCTGGCCGCGCGACTCGTTGGCGTAGTGATCGCGCAAGCCCGAGCGCTGCAGCACGTGGTCGATCTTCTCCGGCAGCGGCATGTCGACGACATCGCCTTCCAGCGCTTCGATCAAGGCCATGAACCCGGCCAGCGCATTGCGCGCGCGCGCGGCGAGCACGTTCTCGGCCGCCACCAGCCGCACCGCATCCCACAGCGACACCGCCTCGGCTCGCGCGCGTTTGCGCACTTCGTCCAGGGTGCGGTCGCCGATGCCGCGCGTGGGCGTGTTGACCGCGCGTTCGAACGCGGCATCGTCGGCGCGATTGGTCAGCAGGCGCAGATAGGCCAGGGTGTCCTTGATTTCGGCGCGCTCGAAGAAGCGCTGGCCGCCGTACACGCGGTACGGCACCTGCTCGGACAACAAGGCTTCTTCGTAGGCGCGCGACTGCGCGTTGCTGCGGTAGAGGATCGCCACGTCGCCGTAGCTGCCGCCATCGCGTACCCACTGGCGCAGGCGCTCGATCACGAACCGCGCCTCGTCCATCTCGTTGTAGGCCGCGTACAGATCGATCGGCTCGCCGTGGCCGGTGTCGGTCCACAGTTTCTTGCCCAGGCGGTCGGGGTTGTGGGCGATGACCGCGTTGGCCGCGTCGAGGATGTTGGCGCTGGAGCGGTAGTTCTGCTCCAGGCGGATGGTCTGCGCGCCGGGGAAATCGCGCAGGAATTTCTGCACGTTCTCGACCTTGGCGCCGCGCCAGCCGTAGATCGCCTGGTCGTCGTCGCCGACCACGAACACATGGCCGGTGTCGCCGGCGAGCACGCGCACGAAGGCGTACTGGATCGCGTTGGTGTCCTGGAATTCGTCGACCAGGATCTCGCGGAAACGGGTGCGGTAATGGGTCAGCAGCGCCGGGTTGTCGCGCAGCAATTCATGCGCGCGCAGCAGCAGCTCAGCGAAATCGACCAGGCCGGCGCGCTCGCAGCGCTCCTGGTAGGCCTCGTAGCAGCGCAGCATCACGTCGGCCCAGTCGTCGTTGGCCGGCTGGATATTGCGCGGACGCCGGCCCTCGTCCTTCTGCGCGTTGATCCACCAGGCGATCTGGCGCGGCGGGAAGCGGGTTTCGTCCAGTTCCAGCGCCTGCACTACGCGCTTGACCAGGCGCAGCTGGTCGTCGCTGTCGAGCACCTGGAAGCCTTCGGGCAGCTTGGCCTCCTGCCAGTGCAGGCGCAGCAGGCGGTGGGCCAGGCCGTGGAAGGTGCCGATCCACATGCCGCGCGCGCCGCGCGGCAGCTGCGCGTCGACGCGCGCGCGCATCTCGCCGGCGGCCTTGTTCGTAAACGTCACCGCCAGGATGCCGTGGTTGGGCACGCCGAAGACTTCGTTGAGCCAGGCGATGCGGTGGGTCAGCACGCGGGTCTTGCCGCTGCCGGCGCCGGCGAGGACCAGATAATGGCCGGCGGGCGCCGAAACGGCTTCGCGCTGGGCCGGGTTGAGTGCGTCGAGCAGGTGCGATACGTCCATCGCCCCATTGTACCGGCGATGCCGCGGGAACCTTCCCGTCCGATGGAGTTCCAATGCCGATCATGTCCGTCCGCGCCGCATCCTTGCTGAGTTTGCTCGTTTGCGCCGGCGCCGCGGCGCCGGTGAATGCGTCAGCGGCCGAGTCCGCCGCGCCGATCGCGGCGGCGCAATTCGCAAATGCGGCCGCCGATCGAGCCGATTCGAACGCCGAATGGACGATCCGCGCCGGCGACACCCGCCTGCGGGTGCGCATCGAGAACCCGCCCGACGCCGCGCGCGTCGCGTTATTGCGCCGCTGGATCGAGGAATGCGCGAACGCCGCGCTGACCTCCTCGGGCCGCTTCCCGCTGCGCGACGCGCTGGTGCGCATCCGCCTGGTGCCACGGCGCGGCCGCGATTCCAGCCCGGTGCCGTGGGGTCAGACCCGCCGCAACGACGGCGTCTCGGTGCTGCTGTACGTGCGCGACGACGCGACCTATCCGGAACTGCGCGACGACTGGACCGCCGTGCACGAGCTCTCGCACCTGATGCACCCCTACCTCGGCGACGACGGCCGCTGGCTGGCCGAGGGCCTGGCCAGCTATTACCAGAACGTGTCGCGCGCGCGCGCCGGCCTGCTCGACGGCGACGAGGCGTGGCGGCGGATCGAAGCCGGTTTCCAGCGCGGGCGCCAGGTCGGCGCGGGCGCGCGCATGGACCAGATCGGCCGCAACCGCGGCAGCACCATGCGCGTGTACTGGGCCGGCGCGGCGTTCTGGCTCGACGCCGACCTCGCGCTGCGCCGCGAACAGCGCACCGACCTGGACCGCGTGCTCGCCGCGTACGCACGCTGCTGCCTCGACGACGACGCGAGCATGGAACCGGAAGATTTCGTCGCCGCGCTCGATCGCGCCGGCGGCAACGGCGTGCTCGCCCGTTTGTACCGGCGCTACGCCGCGATGCAGGACTTCCCCTCGCAGGACGAGGCCTATCGCGCGCTGGGCCTGCAACGCGCGGACAACGGCGCGCTGCGTTTCTCCGCCCAGCCCGAGGCCGTGCGGCTGCGCCGCGCGATCATGGCGCCGCGGACGCTCAAGCCCGCCGACTAACGCTAGCCGCCACGCAGCGATCCCGCAGTTCGCCGATCAATCCCCATCCGCACAAACGAACGAGCCCGAGGCACAGGCCCCGGGCTCGTTGCTACGTGCAACTTCGTCGATCCGACCGCGGACGCGGGTCGCAACCCGCGTCACGCTCGCCGCCGCAACCTCAGTGCGCGCCCTTGGCCGGCTTCGCCACCGTGGTGCTCATCAGCTTGTCGGTCCAGGCGATGCCGATCGCCGAGATGATGAACAGGAAGTGGATCAGCGACTGCCACATCACGCCTTCGGAGGTCAGCTCCGAGCAGCGCGCGGTCGCGTTGGCGACGCCGTTCGCGGTGGCCTGGGCCGCCGCCTGCGCCGCGGTGAACGCATCGGGCGTACCGCACAGCGGCAGGCCGAGGTTGCCGGCGCCGATGAAGGTCTTGAGCAGGTGGATCGAGGAGATGCCGATGATCGCCATCGCCAGCTTGACCTTGAGCACGCTGGCATTGACGTGGCTGAGCCACTCGGGCTGATCGGGATGGCCTTCCAGGCGCAGGCGCGAGACGAAGGTCTCGTAGCCGCCGACGATCACCATCATCAGCAGATTGGAGATCATGACCACGTCGATCAGGCCCAGCACGATCAGCATGATGCCCTGCTCGGTCAGGGTCGTCGCATCCTGGACGAGATGCACCAGTTCCTTGATGAACTGGAACACGTAGACGCCCTGGGCGACGATCAGGCCCAGGTACAACGGCAGTTGCAGCCAGCGCGAACTGAAGATCAGGGCCGGCAGGGGGTTGAGTCGGTTGATCTTGGGATCGGTCATGCGGAACTCGTGAATGTGAAGACGGTACAGGCGGCCAAGAGTAGCCGCCCGGGGGTGACATCGCCACGTCGGGGCCACCCGAGGGTTCATCTGCGCGGCGGTTTTCTGCTCGCGCGTTACCCGTTCAAAGCCGGCGCAAAGCCCGCTGCGGCGCGGTTTGCGGCACACGCCATTCCATCGGCGCGGCGGCGGCGCGCGGACGCGCGCACTTACACTCCAGGCTTTCTCCGCGGAGCATCTCCCATGATCGACCTGCATTACTGGCCCACGCCCAACGGCCACAAGATCACCTTGTTCCTGGAAGAGGCCAATCAGGCCGGCGCGGCGCTGGCGTATTCGATCAAGCCGGTCGATATCGGCGCGGGCGATCAGTTCAAGCCCGACTTCCTGGCGATTTCGCCGAACAACCGCATGCCCGCGATCGTCGACCATGCGCCGTCGGATGGCGGCGCGGCGGTGAGCGTTTTCGAATCCGGCGCGATCTTGCAGTATCTGGCGGCCAAGACCGGCCGTTTCTCGCCCGGCGACGTGCGCGGCCAGGTCGAAGTCAACGAATGGCTGTTCTGGCAGGTCGGCGGTTACGGCCCGATGCTCGGACAGAACCACCATTTCACCCGCTATGCGCCCGAGCAGGTGCCGTACGCGATCGAGCGTTATCAGCGCGAAACCGAGCGCCTGTACGGCGTGCTCGACCGCCGCCTGGCCGGGCGCGAGTTCATCGCCGCCGATACACTCAGCATCGCCGATTTCGCCTGCCACCCCTGGGCCCACGAACACGCATGGCACCATGTCGACCTCGCCCGCTATCCCAACGTGCAGCGCTGGCACGACGAGCTGGCCGCGCGCCCGGCCTTCCAGCGGGCCTACGAAATGGGCAAGGTGTACCGCGCCGACAAGACCATGACCGACGAAATGCGCCGCCACCTGTTCGGCTCGCCGGCGCAGCCCACCTGATGCCTCACCCGCAGCACGTCCCGGACCGATCGCCCTGATGAAGACCACCCGCCGCCTTGCCTTGTGCCTGCTCGCCATGTCGCTGACCACTCCCGCCTTCGCTGCTCCGGCTACGGCCACCACCACTCCCGGCGCCGGCGGCCTGACGCTCGAAGCGCTCACCGGCGACGCGCCGCTGTCCGGTACCAGCCTGGTCAAGCCGAAGATCGCGCCGGACGGCAGCCGGGTCGGTTTCCTGCGCGGCAAGGCCCGCGACAAGAACCGACTGGACTTGTGGGCCTACGACATCGCCAGCGGCAAGACCACGCTGCTGGTCGATTCCGACGACGTGCTGCCCGGCGCGGAAGTGCTCAGCGATGCCGAGAAGGCGCGTCGCGAACGCCAGCGCATCGCTGCGCTGTCGGGCATCGTCGATTACCAGTGGTCGCCCGACGGCAAGCGCCTGCTGTTCCCGCTCGGCGGCGAGCTGTACCTGTACGACCTGGCCAAGACCGGCAAGGCCGCGGTGCGCAAGCTTACGAACGGTGAAGGCTTCGCCACCGATCCCAAGCTGTCGCCCAAGGGCGGGTTCGTCAGCTTCGTGCGCGACCGCAACCTGTGGGTGATCGACCTGGCCGACGGCAAGGCGACCCAGCTCACGAAGGACGGCAGCGACACCATCGGCAACGGCGTGGCCGAATTCGTCGCCGACGAAGAGATGGACCGCCACACCGGTTACTGGTGGGCACCCGACGATTCGGCGATCGCGTTCGCGCGCATCGACGAATCGCCGGTACCGGTGCAAAAGCGCTACGAGGTGTATCCCGATCGCACCGACGTGGTCGAGCAGCGCTATCCGGCCGCGGGCGACGCCAACGTGCGCGTGCGTCTGCTGGTAGCGCGCGTCGGCGCGCAGGCTGCCGCGCCGAGCGAGATCGATCTGGGCAAGGAACAAGACATCTACCTGGCGCGCGTGGATTGGCGCGACGCCGACCGCGTGACCTTCCAGCGCCAGTCGCGCGACCAGCACAAACTGGAATTGATCGAAGCCGACCTGCGCAGCGGCGAGCAACGCACGCTGATCACCGAAACCTCCAAGACCTGGGTGCCGCTGCACAACGATCTGCGTTTCCTCAAGGACGACCGGATCCTGTGGAACAGCGAGCGCAGCGGTTACGAGCACCTGTACCTGCTCTCGGCCGACGGCAAGCAGGCGCAGGCGCTGACCTCGGGCGAGTGGCCGGTGGACAGCGTGCTCGCGGTCGATGAAGACGCCGGCCAGGTGTACTTCGCCGCGGGCAAGGATTCGCCGCTGGATTCGCAGGTGTATCGGGTGGCGTTGAGCGGCGGCGCGATCGAGCGCATCTCCAAGGCCGACGGTTATCACAGCCCGAGCTTCGCCCTCAACGGCAGCGTGTTCGTCGATGCCTGGTCGAACCCGACCACGCCGCCGCAACTGGAGCTGTATCGCAACGACGGCACCCGCATCGCCGCGCTGATCGCCAACGATCTCGACGATGCCAAGCACCCGTTCGCGCCGTACCGCGCCGCGCAGCGGCCGATCGAATACGGCGAAATCAAGGCCGCCGACGGCAAGACCGCGCTGCACTACAGCCTGATCAAGCCCAGCGGATTCGATGCGGGCAAGCGCTATCCGGTGGTGGTCAACGTGTACGGCGGCCCGGCCTCGCAGACGGTCAAGCGGGTGTGGGCGCCGGATTTCAATCAGTACCTGGCGCAGCACGGCTATGTGGTGTTCTCGGTCGACAACCGCGGCACGCCGCGGCGCGGCGCGGCGTTCGGCGGCGCGTTGTACCGCAAGCAGGGCACGGTGGAAGTCGCCGATCAGCTCAAGGGCGTGGAGTGGCTGAAGTCGCAGCCGTGGGTCGATGGCGACAAGATCGGCGTGTACGGGTGGTCGAACGGCGGTTACATGACCTTGATGCTGTTGGCGAAGGCGAGCGACGCCTACGCCTGCGGCGTCGCCGGCGCGCCGGTCACCGACTGGGGCCTGTACGACAGCCACTACACCGAACGCTACATGGGCCTGCCCAAGAGCAATCCCGACGGCTATCGCGAAGGCCGCGTGCTCGAGCATCTGGACGGATTGACCTCCAAGCTGCTGCTGATCCACGGCATGGCCGACGACAACGTGCTGTTCACCAACTCCACCGTGCTGATGAGCGCCTTGCAGCAGCGCGGGCAGCCGTTCGAACTGATGACCTATCCCGGTGCGAAGCATGGGTTGCGCGGGCGCGACAATCTGCATCGGTTTCGCTTGACCGAGGATTTCTTCGATCGGTGTCTGAAGCGCTGAGGTCGCTCGCGGCCCTCACCCCGGCCCTCTCCCGCAAGCGGGAGAGGGGCTAAAACCACCGCATTCTGCTTGTCTCCCTCTCCCGCTTGCGGGAGAGGGCTGGGGTGAGGGCCGCGTCCCCTTCATCCACCCACATGACCTTCGGCGCTTGGCCCCGACCGCCGCGAAGCCGATGCTGGAGCCCTTCACTCCACCCGGGTCACCTCATGAAGCCGCTCGTTCTCGCCGTCGCCCTGGCGCTGTCCGCGCCCGTCCTGGTCCTGTCCGCCGCGCCTGCACACGCCGGGGATGCGGCGAAATCCGACACCAAGGCCAAGGCGCCCGCCGCCAAACCGTCGCCGGCCTGGGTCGAAACGAGCAACCGCTACACCCAGATCCTGATCAAGGCCCAGGCCGATTTCGCCCCGGAAGGCTTCTCCTTCTTCGGCATTCCCGGCTACGACGACAAGGTCACCGACCTCAAGCCGCAGGTGAACCAGCGCTTCCGCGCCGCCATGGCCAAGGCCAAGGCCGAACTGCACGAGAAGCTGCAGGTCGAACGCGATCCCAACGTGCGCCAGGACCTGGAAATCCTGATCGGCGCGATCGACGACAACGTCGAAGGCAACGAACTCAACGAACGCCTGATGCTGCCGTGGTTCGACGCGCCGCAGACGGTGTTCTCCGGCATCAACGGTCTGCTCTCCGATCAGACCCCGCCCGAACGCCGCACCCAGGCGCTCGCGCGCCTGCAGGCCTATGTCGGCATGACCCCGGGCAGCGAACCGCTGACCACCCTCGCCCGCCAGCGCTACGAAGAACGCCTGGCCGCCGATTCCAGCCTGCTGCAGCCGACCAAGCTCGAAGTCGACCAGGCCCTGGGCAACGTCGACACCTACGTCGCCGGCATCCGCAAGCTGTTCGACAAGTACAAGATCCAGGGCGCCGAACCGGCGCTCAAGGCGATGGAAACCCAGCTGCGCGAGTACGGCCAGTGGACCCGCAGCGCGGTGCTGCCCAAGGCGCGCAGCGACGCGCGCCTGCCGCCGGAGCTGTACGCGTATCAACTCAAGCAGTACGGCATCGACATCGATCCGCAGTTGCTGATGCGCCGCGCCCAGGTCGAGTTCATGGAAACCCGCGCGGCGATGCGCCAGCTCGCGCCGCTGGTCGCCAAAGCCAAGGGCCTGAAGATCGCCGATCCGCACGATTACGTCGCGGTGATCCGCGCGCTCAAGCAGGACACCATCCCCAACGACCAGCTCGAACCGCGCTACCGCAAGGTCATCGACGCGATCGATCCGATCATCCGCAAGGAACAGATCGTCGACGTGCCGCAGCGGCCGATGGTGATGCGCCTGGGCAGCGACGCCGAATCGGCCTCGCAGCCGGCGCCGCATTTCCTGCCCGCGCCGCTGGTCGGCAACACCGGCCAACAAGGCCAGTTCGTGCTGCCGGTGGCGGTGCCCAATCCGTCCGGCAAGACCCTGCACTACGACGACTTCAACTACGAATCGGCGGCGTGGACGCTGTCGGCGCACGAAGGCCGCCCGGGCCACGAACTGCAGTTCACCGCGATGATCGAGCGCGGCATTTCGCTGGCGCGTTCGATGTTCGCGTTCAACTCGGTCAACGTCGAAGGCTGGGCGCTGTACGCCGAAGCCGAGATGGTGCCGTACGAGCCGCTCGACGGGCAGCTGATCGCATTGCAGTTCCGCCTGCTGCGCGCCTCGCGCGCGATGCTCGACCCGATGCTCAACCTCGGCCTGACCGATCGCGCGAGCGCCGGCAAGCTGCTGCAGGAGCAGGTCGGTTTCTCCGAGGCGATGACCAAGCAGGAACTCGATCGCTACATGTTCAACGCCCCGGGCCAGGCCGGCAGTTACTTCTACGGCTACAGCCGCATCCTGGAGCTGCGCATGCAGACCGAGCTGGCTACCGGCGATCGCTTCGACCGTTTGAAGTTCAACAATTTCCTGCTCGATCAGGGCTTGTTGCCACCGGCGCTGTTGGCCAAGGCGGCGCAGGAAAACTTCGTGCCGGCGCAGAACAAGGGCAAGCGCTGATCTTGCGCTGATCGGCAATCGGAACGCCTTGTTCCGATTGCGCGGGCAAGCTGAAATCGCCCTTGCCGTTGCCGTTGCTTCGGCTCGGCTCACGCTGGAAGACACGCAGTCCATCCAGCGCCGCGAGGCCTGAACTCGCGTTAGCAACAGCACACCCGGAGGGCGGCGCACATGGATGTGCGCCGTGCGCCACCGAGACAGGATGTCTCGTGTGGCGCATGCCTGCGTCAGCTCCGCACGCGCGGGCTCTTGATTCACAAAAAAGCGTTTTTCTTTGGTTACCTTTCTTTTGTCGCTTTTGACAAAAGAAAGTAACTCGGCCGCTTGCGGACGAAAGCTGTTGATCTTGCCTTTGGCTTCAAAGGCTCTACAGCTTCAAAGCTCTAAAGCTTTAGGAGCTGCAAGCAGGATCAAAAGCTTCCGCCACTAAAGCGGCGGGTAACTTTCTTTTGTCCAGAGCCACAAAAGAAAGTCACCAAAGAAAAAGGCGTTCCTGTTTCGAATCAAAAGCCGCACGATCGATGCCGACGCGGGCATGCGCCACACGAGACATCCTGTCTCGGTGGCGCACGGCGCACATCCATGTGCGCCGCCCTCCGGGTGTGCTTTTGCTAACGCGAGTTACAGGCGTCGCAGCGCTGGAAGGTAGACGTGACTTCAGACACAAACAAAAGCCACATGGCCTACCTGTAGGAGCGGCGCGAGCCGCGACCGCGGCAACGCAACTACGACGCAGGCTGCGAGGTTTTGGCGATCGCGCGATCGCGACTCACGCCGCCGCGACAACGAAATCGCCTGCTTCAAACACACCGCAACAACACCGCACCGACAGAAGGGCCGCGAAATCCGCGGCCTCCATGCGGCCTGCACGCGATTCGGCGCACGCCTCAATACACCAACGCCCAACTCATCGTCTTCAACGCGAACACAAACCACACCATCGCCAAGCAGGCCACCGCCATCGCCCCCGCACACACCCGGCGCAGGCGCTGCATCGGCCCGCGCCACGCGGCGCGCCCGTTGAGGCAGGCGACGATCGCGATCGGCACGCTCAACAATCCGAGCAACTGGGCCAGACGAATCCAGCCGTCCAGACCGCCATCGAGCGCCCGCACCGACGCGTCGGCGCGCGCGAGCACCCACCACCACAGCGTCGCCAGCAACAGGTTCGAGACGAGGCCGAACAGCGTCAGCAGGCGCAGATCGCGCTCGCGGCCGTCCAGACGCAGACGACGCTGGGTCTGGTAACGCACGATCGCGGCGATCGGCCACAGGCACAGCGCGAGCGCCTGCACGCCCAGCGTCGCGAACAGCAACGGCAGCATCCAGCCGGGCGAACGCCAGCCCGGCACCGGCTGCAGCCACATCGCCGCCGGCACGTCGTCGCTGCTGATCGCAACCACCTCGGTGCCGCTCATCTTCGCCGCGAGCCGGCTGTCGCCGTCGACTTCGCGCCACACATACGGCTCGATCTCGCGCCAGCGCTTGATCCGGCCATCGCGGGTCCGCAGCGACGACACCCCGATCGTGTCGTCGTCGTTGAGGACCACCGTCGCGCTGCCGAACAAACGCGCCATCACCAGGAAATTGCTGGCCGAGCCGCGGCTGTTTTCGTAACGCCCGCGCAATTGTTCGCCGTGCAGATGCGCGGTCGGCAAGGTCGGCGTGTCAGCGATCGGGCTGGGGTAATAGCGCTGGATCAGGCCTTCGACCAGGTCGCGATGCAGCGCGCGGCCGGCGCGGGCCGGGCCGTCGGCGGATACGAAGATGCCGAGCCGATGCGCCGGCAACAGCATCAGGCTGCTCTGGAACGCTTCGGTCGCGCCGCCATGGCCGATCACCACCGGGCCGCGGCTGTCGCGTCGAAAAAACCCCAGCGTCATCGCGTCCAGGCCCGGGATCGGCCGCGATGCGCTCGCCTGCATCGATTGCAGCGTATGCGGCTGCAGGATCGCGTCACCGCCGTAACGGCCCTGGTCGAGCTGGGCCAGCATGAAATGCGCCATGTCCTCGCCGGTGCTCGACAGGCTGCCGGCCGGCGCGGGATTGACCAGTTCGAACGGCACCGGCGCGGCGCCGGCGGCGACGTAGCTTTGCGCCATGTCGCCGACCAATCCCTTCGGCAAGGGCTGACGGAAACTCGAACGGCGCATGCGCAACGGTTCGAACAGATGCTCTTCGACGTAATCGTCGAACGGTTGCCCGGCGACGCGCTCGACGATGTAACCGGCCAGGGCCGCGCCGTAGTTCGAATACGCCGGCACCGTGCCGGGCGCGTAGATGCGCTGCGGCTGCACGGCCTTGAGGTAATCGCCGAGCTTGAGCAGGCGCGAGGGGTCGGCGGCGAACAGGTGCTTGCTCGACTCCTCGAAGCCGGCGCGGTGGGTCATCAGATGGCGCAGGGTGATCGGCTGGCCGTAGTAGTCGCGGATCCTGAAATCCAGGTAGGTGTTGACGTCCGCGTCCAGGTCGAGCTTGCCGCGCTCGACCAGTTGCATCACCGCGGTCCAGGTGAACAGCTTGGAGATCGAACCCGGCCGCAGCAGCGTGCGCGCCGGGTCCATCGGCTTGCGCCGCTCGACATCGGCATAGCCGTAGCCCTTCGACAGCAGCACCTGGCCGTCCTTGACCACGACCACGACCGCGCCGGCCAGACCGCCGCGCGCGATCGCCTGCGGCACCAGGCCGTCGGCATAGGCTTCCAGGTCCAGGGCGCCCAGTTGCGGAATCGGCGCGGCGCCGACGGCTTCGACCAGGATCGCGCCGGGTGCGCTGGCGGCGTTCGAATTCGGGTTCGGGTCGGGAGACAGCGGCGGCAGTGCTTCGATGCTCGCCGGGTCGGACGCGTGCATGGCGTTCGCGGTGATTTGCGACGCGGTCGGGACGGTGTCGGTCAGGACCACGGTGGGCGCGGCGGGTTGCGGTGCCGGCGATAGCGGCGAAGGTAACGGCGGTGGCGCGGGTGAGGGCCGCGCGGCCGGGAGATTCGCTGTCGCTGTCGGCATGGGGGCCGGTGTCGGCGGTTTCGCCACGACCGACCCGGCGGGCGCTGCGCTCGGCGCGGCGGGTTTCGGCGGCGGTTCGCCCGGTCCCGGCCTACTCGCGGACGCAACCGGTTTAGGCGGGCGGGCCGCGGTGCCGGTGGCCGACGTGGGCGCTTCTGCCGATGGTTTCGAAGGCTTGGGCGGCGACGGGGCGATCGCTGGCTTGACCGTCGCGGTGGTGGCGTTCGCGGGTACGGGCGTCGGCGCAACGGGCGCGGTGCGCGGCGGCGCGGCGGTCCGGCGCGGCGTGCTCTCGATGCGGCTGGGCACGGCGGGGCCGGACGCTGCGGGGATCGTCGTACCTGCGGGCGGTGCGACCCTCGGGGTGGCCGCGGCGCGCGCGATCGCCGCGGCCGGCGATTCGCGCTCCTGCGGCGGCGGCGGCCTGAGCGGCTCGCTCGGCGGCGAGCTGATCGGCGGCGGGGCCGGCGGCGCGGGCGCCGGACGCAGCGGCACGGCGGTGGTGGTGGCGGGGAATGCGGACGCCGCGGGGGCGACCGGCGCGGGCCGGATGTCGCTGGCGCGGGCCGGCGCGGCCGGCGTCGCCGGCGGCGCCTGCTGCGCCCCGCTCGATCCGGCCGCGAGCAACAGCCCGCCCACGACACCCGCCGCACCGATGGCGCGCATCCAACCTTTGGACTTCATGGTTCCCCCGACCTTGCGCCCCGAGCCGCCCGCGAGCGCATCCAGGACGCGGCCGCGGGCGATGCCGACCGAGCGTCGGCGCGCAGAGTGTAAGCGCGGAAATCGCTGAATTCGGGCGCGAATTCGCGTCATTCGGCGAGGTGACGGCGATGCTGTGGCGAAGCAGGTCGATGGGAATCACAACGGAGCGCAGTAAAGGTGTTTTCTGGCATCCGTGTGGTGTCCTGCGAGCGGTGCATTCCACTGCATGCGGCCGTCGAAACGGGTTGCCGCACGGATCGAGTTCATCGCAAGCGGAGCGCAAAGCGTCGGGGCTGAAGCTCCCTCCTACAAAAGACTTCGTCGCTTTCGCGGGCGGTCGGAGCGTCCTGCGCCAGCACGGCTGGGCTGGACCACCAGCTTCGACGCCGAGGAAGTCTTTCGTGGCAGGCAGCCTGCGCCCCGACAGCGACGCTCGGCCAACGGCGAATCGATCCATCCACATCGCCTCATCAAGCCGAACCCCGGCCCAGCCATCGCGCCCGCTTCGCCTCACACACCGCCGTCCAAACCACCGCCGATCGTCGACCGCGTCGCAAAACCGCGCATCGACCTGCGTTGTCGCCCCACCCTTCGGCCGCTTTCCAAACCACCAAACGTATTTCCCAAGATGAACATTCCGCCAGGCCTCGCGCTTGGCAAGGCAGGGGCGGCCGCCTAGAGTCGCCGTGACCCCTCTCGGCCGCCTCCATGCCCGCCAAGCGCAGCAAGCACGTCACCTCCGCCGCGCCGACCACCGCCCACAACCCGGGCGTGGCCCTGCGCGCGCTGCGCCGTCAGCGCGGCTGGACCCTGGCCGAGATCGGCGCGCGCACCGGCCTGCCGATTTCGACCCTGTCCAAGATCGAGAACGGCAAGATGTCGCTGAGCTTCGACAAGCTCACCCGCATCGCCCAGGGGCTGGAGGTCGATATCGGCGAGCTGTTCTCTTCGCAGTCGCCGGTCGGCTGCGACACCTTCAGCGGACGCCGCAGCATCACCCGCGCCGGCGAGGGCTATGCGATCCGCACCGAACACTACGATCACCTGTACCCGGC
Source organism: Lysobacter capsici (assembly GCF_018732085.1). NCBI lineage: Bacteria > Pseudomonadati > Pseudomonadota > Gammaproteobacteria > Lysobacterales > Lysobacteraceae > Lysobacter > Lysobacter capsici. Next base: position 5,761,537 of record NZ_CP076103.1, read on the forward strand.
CTCGGAACTGCTCAACAAGCGGCTGGTGCCGATCATCGCCGAGGTCCACGCGCGCTCGCTGGAAGAGTTCGGCGAACTGATCCGCCACACCGGCGAGGAGTTCGCGCTGGTGCTGGAGGGCACGATCGAACTGCACAGCGAGCTGTATGCGCCGGCGCGGCTGGAGGCCGGCGACTCGATCTATTTCGACAGCGCGATGGGCCATGCCTACATCGCCGCCGCGCCCGGCCCGTGCCGCGTGCTCGCGGTGTGCTCGGGCGGCGAGTCGCACCTGCGCGACGCGATGCTGCGCAAGAACGGCGTCGAGGCCGCGCGCCCGGCGGCCGGCCGCGGCGCGAAGAAACCGCGTACCGACGAGGCCTGAGTCGCCACGCCTGCCACAAAACCCGGCGCAATGCAGCGCGATCGGCAAGAGTCGTTAGGCCGCCATTGCCGATAGCGGTCACAAGACGCGCAGGCAGCGATCACGGCGCGCGGTTTTCGATTCCGGAAAATGACATTCACATGACGCTGCCAGCGCGGCGCGCTCAATCGCGCAGCCGTCGCAACCCATGGCATTGATCCAGCCAGGCCAGCAAGGCATCGACGGCGCCGCGATGCGCTGCCGTCCCGCGCCGCAGCTCGCTCACCCGCGCCGTATCGCCTTCGTGCAAGCGCGCGAGCAGCGCGCGCTCGATCGCCGCATCGCCCTGCACGCGCAGGCCATGGCCGTTGATCGCGAACTGCCAGCCGTCGCGATCGCGTCGCTGCAACACCCGCTCGCCGGGCGACAGGGCGACACGCTGCGCCGGCGTCAAAGCGCGCGTGCGCCGTCGCGGCGGCATCGGTTCGAAACCGCCGGCCGACAAGCGCTGCAACGACACCGCGCCGATCCGCGCCGCCAACACCTGCCGATCGGCGAGCTGCGCGGTCAAGCGCCAGGCCTGCGCCAAGGCCAGCGGTAACTCGTCGCTGAGCAGGCCGTCGGCGTCGACCGCATCGCGCGCATTCACCGGCACGTCGTCGCGCATCAGCGCGCGCAGCAATTGCGCGGACGGGTCGATCAAGGCATCGGCCCGGCCGATATCGACCAGCAGATCTTCCAGTTCGTAGACCGGCCGGTGCTCGGTGCGTGGCACGCCGAGATTGACGCTGGTGGTGACGCCGCCGCCGATACTTTCGCCGACGTGGTAGTAGTCGGCCGGCCAATACAGCACGTCGCCGGGTTCGGCCTCGACCGCGAACGAACCGGCCAGATGGCCGCGGTAATCGGGCAAGGTCGACACCGCTTCGGCCCAGGGCCTGGCGGTCCAGAAGCGCATGCGCTTACGGCCTTCGACCGGGATCATGAAGGTGGCGAAGCGATCGCGATGCACGCCGACCGGGGTGGATTCGTAATTGCCGTGGAACAGCGTGGTGATCGCGCCGGTGATCGGCAGGCCGGCGTGACGCCACAGCGGCGCGAAGAATTCGCGCTCGCTGCGCCACAAGGCGAAGCGATAACTGTGGAAGGCGCTGATCACCAATGCATAGCGTCGCTCGCCGAGCGCGCCCAGCATGCGATCGCGATACCCGGCCATCGAAGCGTCTTCGCGTCGCGGCATCCACGGCGCCGGATCGAGTTGTTGCAGACGATCCAGGGTCACCAGGCTGTTGTCGGGTTCGCCGGGCAGGCGACGGCGGCTGCGTTGCGTCGCGGCCATCGCGCTGCGGAACACTTCGTCCAGCGCGAACGGTCGGCCGTGGGCGACGCCCTTGAACAGCACCGGACGGCGATCCCAGTCGTCGCGCACGAAGGCGGCCCAGTCCAGCGATTCGCGGACGTTCAGATCGGGTGCCGGGAGACCGGACGCGTGCGATTCGGCGTTCATGCCGCCTCCTCGCCGCTGCGCCGCACCGCGCGTAGCGCATACAGACGCTGCAACAGATCGAGCGCGCCGCGATCGATGCGGCCGCGGCGGTGCGAACGGCACAGGTCGGCGACGCGTTGCATTCGCCCGGCGCGCAGCTCGTCGAGCAACTGCCGCGCGCGCGGATGCTCGGGCATGGCGAACACATGGCCGTTGATCGCCCACACCCAGCCCTCTGCGTCGCGCAGACGCAGCAGCGGACTGCGCGAGTCGAGTTGCACGCAGTCGTCTTCGCGCAGGCTCGATTCCTCGCGCGGTGCCGGCACCGGTTCCAGCGCCCACGCGCTCGCGCGCGCGGCCCAGGTCAATCGCAACGCGCGTTCCAGACCGCCGCCGGCCACCGCCGCGCTCGCCGCTGCGCCCACTCGGGTCAACGGCGCGAGCGCGGCGACGCGGTGGCGGCCCGCGCGCGGCGGGAACGCCAGCATCGCGACGCGTTCGTCTTCGCCGAGCGCATCGTCGACCTGTTCGGCGAGCAGGTTCTTGGCCGCGATCATCGCGTCGGCGGCGTGGGTCGGAATCGCCAGGGCCAGACCGAGGGTGGCGCCGTCGTCGGCTTCCTCGTACCAGCGGCGTCCGGGCCAGCACAGCAGTTCGCCGGGTTGCGCGCGCAGGATCTGATCCGGTGCGCGCTCGGGCCGCGGACGGCTGCGCCACAGCCGCACTTCGCTCGCGCCGAGCAACGGCAGGCGCAAACAGGCATGACGCGGGTCCAGGCGCGCGCCGAGCGTCCGCGGCTGCGCATCGCCGACCCACAGCGCCGCTTCGACCGGCAACGCGGGGCAACCGATCGCCGCGAACAAACCCGCGAGCAGATCGCGCGTGGCCGACCACAAGTATTGATCCAGGAACAGCGGCTGGCTGACCCGCAACTGGAAACGCGCGCCGTGCAGACGCTCGCGTACTCGCCGCACGTAAGCCGGCGCATCGCGATCTTCTTCGCCCGGCAACAGATCGCCGGGCGCGCGCATCAAGCCGCCATCGAGATAAAAGCGCACGTCCGGCAGCGCCATGAAGCGGGTTCCGGCGCGGAACGGTTCGGCCGCGCGCACGATCAAGGCGAACGCGCGCTCGGGCGTGAGCCGGTGCGCGATGCCCGGCAGGCAGTACGGGCGTCGATCCCAATGCGGCAGCAACGCAGACCAGTCGATCATGGCGCGGCGCGCTCCGGCACGGCGCGCTGCGACACGGCCGGATCCGCAGCGAACGTCGCGCGAATGCGTTCGGCGTACTCGGCCAAGGGTTCCAGGCCCATCTCGCGGCGGCGCGCATCGACCTGCGCCGGCCGTTCGATCGGGCACGGCACCAAGGCCGAACCGCGGCGCCGGAACTTGGTGCCGAAGCATTGCCTGCGCCCGCGCTGCACGCGCAGCGCATCGGTCAGGTAGGCCAGATCGCGCAGACTCATCTCGCCGTCGCGCGCGGCCTGCGCGATCAACGCCAGGCATCGATCCTGGAACTCGCGCGGCCCGTCGGCGTGCTGCAGCAATCGGCACGCGGCCGCCGCCGCGTCTGCGCCGACCAGGCTGCGACCCGGCCAGCCATGGCGATCGACCACCTCGCGCAGCCAGACCATCGCCGCTTGCACCTGCCTGTGCAATTGCGTTTCCAATGCGGCATCGGTGAAACCGCTGTCGGTCCACGGCGTGCGCAATACCGCATCGAGGCGATCGATGCGCAACAGGCGTTCGCCGATCGCATCGGCATCATCGAGCGCGCTGTCATCGGCGCGCGTGGGCGGATCGGAGATCGCCTCGATCCGCAGCCCGACCGTCTCGCCGGCCCATCGATACACCAACCGCCGGTCTTCGCCCGGCCAATCGAATGCGACCTCGCCGTCCTGCGCGCCCTGCCATTGCAGACGCACGCCCAGGCGCGGGTCGTCGAGTTCGCCCAGCAACCCGGCGTGCGCGCTCAACTCGGGCAGCACGTAGGCAACCGCGTCGCGCAGCGCGACGCCGAGTTGCAGCAGATCCCAACTCTCGCCGGCCAACAACGCCGGCGACGGATTGATTTCGTCGGCGGCGCGCGGCTGTGCGCCGACCCGCTGCGGGTTCCAGACCTGCGGCGGCGGCGCGAGCGCCAGCAGCGGCGCATCGGCCCGGATGCGGCGAAAGAAGTACGGCACGTCGCCGCGTCGCAGTTGCGCGCGTTCGCTGGCGCTGAAGGCGCGTCTCGGCTCGGTCGACACCGGCGGTGGCGCATCGCCAGAAGCCAGGCCGAACGGATCGCGCGCCGCGGCGTAGTCGGCGGTCGCGCGCACCAGCACGCGGGTGTAGCGGCCGCGCACGACGCGGCGCAGATCGCGCATCACCTCGTCGCGATGCAGATGCACCAGCATCCACAGATCGAACATGCCGCGCAGGAATTCCAGCGTATACGCGCCGTACCCCGCGCGGCCTTCGCGATCCACGACCAGGCTGCGCGCATGCTCGCGCCGCCACGGACGCTGCGTTGCATGCAGTCGCTGCACGCCGTCGGCATCGCCGAAGAACGCCACGACCGGGCCGTCGACTTCGCCGGCCAGCGCGCGCTCCAGGCCGGCCGGATAGCGGCCGTGATCGCGCTCGCCGGTGACCAGGCCGGTGTCCTCCAGGCGCCGCGCCGGGAACAGACACACTTCCAGATCCACCGGGATCAGCATCGTCTCGCCGTCGCGTTCGCCGCACAGCACATTGCCCGGGCCGAGATCGACCAGACCGAAGCCGAAGCACGCCGCCGTCAAGGAACCGGCGCGATGCCAGAACCCTCGCGCCTGCCGCGCCGGCAACACCGTCGCCTGCACGCGCCCGTGCGCGGCCGGCCAACGGCGATAGCGACGCGGCGGTTCGATCCATTCCTGCCACAGGTAGGCCGCGCGATCGCCGCCGCGTCCATGGAACACGCGCAACGTCGGCAGGCGAATCGCGCCCGACGCCGGCGCCAGCCGGTTGAGCCGCGCGAACAGGCCGCCGGCATCGTGGTCGGCGAGAAACGCGATCTCGCTGTCGGCCGGGCGCGGCTTGTAGGCCAGCGCGCCGCCGCGTTCGAACTGCAATCGCAGCACGCTCTGGCGGCCGTTGTGGGTTTCTTCGGGATTGGCCCACAGCGCCTGGACGCGGCCGTGGTAGCCGTGGCTCGCAAGCACGCCGCCGCGGCTGTCGCGCGCGAGCCGGTGCAGGAACAGGCGCAGGAAGTCGCGATGGCGTTCGCCCAGTTCGCGCAATCGCGACGGCACCCGGCGTCCGGCCAGGCAGATCAGCAAGGCATCGCGCACCGCCAGCGCGTGCAGCGCGCCGTTGTCGAGCGACAACGCGGCCGCGGCGACCGTCGCGGCATGACGCCGCGCCAAGGCCGTGCAGTCGCGATCGAGAAGGTCGAGAAATTCGCCCCAGCGCCGCAGGCGCGGATCGCGCAAGGCCGCGCCGATACGCGCCGCATCGCGCGGCCCTTTCCATGCGCCGGCCGGCTGCAGCAGGCCGTCGTCGTCGATGCGTACCCGCGGCGGCCACCACCACGCCTCGCCGCCTGCGGCCGATGCGCCCAGCCAGCGGCGCAGCACCGCCGAGGCCTCGGGCGCTGCCTGGGCGGCATCGCGCGCGGCCCGGGCCGGAAGTTGAATCGACAAATCGCTCATCGCACTCCGCGGCGACGTCCATGTGCGGGGCGTCCACGCGCGCGGCGCGCGAGGACGACGAACGCATCGCGGCCGGCGTCGGGCCGGCCGCGATGCGGGTGAGTCAAAGCCGTGGCCGGCTCAGAGCAGGCAATACACGCGCACGCAGGTGCGGGCGCGGAAGTTCGCCGCGCTCGGCGACTTGGTCTGCATTTCGCCGATCTGCAAGGCGCTGGCCTTGCGCTTGGCCGGCAGCGGCTTGGGCGCGGTCGAGGCTTTCTTCATTTTCATGTGGCGTTCTCCGTAAGCGGTGGCGATTCGCGGATCAGACGCAGTAGATGAAACGGCTGCAGCTGCGCGGCGCGTACTGACCCTGTTGCGGGGCCTTCTTCTCGAACTGCGCGGGCGTGAGCTGCAACTTGGCGGCCGACGGCTTGGACGCCGAAGCGGCCTTTGCGGTGGTGGCGATCTGCTTCATGTGAACTCTCCTGAGACGGCTCGTTGTCTGCGCGGAGCGCCGGCGGCGCGGCCGCGAACGATGTGCCCGACGGTGATGAATCACGCAGCAGCGCGATCGCCGCAAGGCGGACCGACTCTAGCCGAACCGTCCGCGGCGACTGTTTTTATCTGTCTAATTCGTGAGCCGGTTCTCACGCGCCGACATGCTTGTGAACGCAGGCAAACGATCCGCCGCGCACCTGAATCTGCAAAAACCCCAGCAAAAACAGCACGATCAGCGCGGTCACACCATGGCCCGGCGGCGAGGCGGATTGTGCGTTTGCAACAACCACGCACAGCGACCGATCGCAAGCGCCACATCGCGCCAGTCTTAACCGTTCATCCCGTCAGGATCGGCGCGACTCGCGCCGGCCACCGTCACTTCAAGCGCGACAGCATGCGCCGGTTGCCGGTCAGTTTCGCCCAGCGCGCGCCGATGTCGCTCATGCACACGTAGGCCGCTTCGCCGGCCAGCCGCAGCAGCATGCGCGGCCCCAGTTCCAGGCGCGGTTCGGCCGCGCACAGTTCCCAGTCGTAACCCAGATGACGCGCGAACCAGGCGCAGCGCGCGAGGTGATAGCGACTGCTGAGCAAGGTCACCCGCGAGCGCATGCCGTCGCCGAGCACGATCCGGGCGTTGCGCAGGTTCTGCAGGGTGTCGCGCGAATCCTGCTCCAGCCGCAGCGGTGCGTCGTCGCCCAGGCCGCGCGCGACCAGGCCGCGGCGCGCGAGTTCGGCTTCGCTCGGTTCGCCGGCCGGGCCGCCGCCGAGCAGCACCACGCTGTGCGGCGGACGCTCGCGCCACAGCGACACGGTGCGGTCCAGGCGGGCTTCGAAATCGCGATCGATGCGCCCGCCCGGCGCGTGTTTGCCGAACAGCAGCACGCACTCGCCGCGTTCGGGCCGGCACGGCGCGCTGCGCGCGACCCGCAGCACGTGCAGGAAATAACCGACATAGACCAGCCCGGCGCTGAGCACGCACACCGCGCCGGTCACCACCGCGACATGCAGGATGTCGCGATCGCCGAACAATGCGATGCGGTGGGCGGTGCGGGTGGTCACGGCGGTTGGGATCGATGCGGAAGACGGGTGAGGATGGACCGATCCGGCGAATCGCGCCGGGCCGCTGCGAAGATGGGGACGGTCGGCCGCGTTTGCGATGAGGCGCTCGCCCCGGGCCGATGCGAATCGAAACCTCGCCACCTGTCGGCGGCGACGATGAACGAGCCCGCGTCCCTTCATGATACGCGCCGCCATCACGGCCGGCCGCTGCCGCCGCTTGGCTATACTTCCGGCCTCACCGCCTGCAACGACACATACCGAGTGCCATCCAACGTCTCACCGATGCCGCCGCTGGCGATCCGCGCCTACACCGCGACCACCGCCCTGGGCCGCGGCCTCGATGCCCAGGCCCGCGCCCTGCGCGAGCGTCGCAGCGGCCTGCGCCGCAACGATTTCGCACCGCTGGCGCCGGGCGAGGCGCCACTGGATTGCTGGATCGGCCGGGTCGAAGGCGTCGAAGAGGCACCGTTGCCCGCGCATCTGGCCTCGTGGGAATGCCGCAACAACCGTCTGGCCTGGCTGAGCCTGCAACCCGACGGCCTGCCCGAGGCGATCGCCGCCGCGGTCGCGCGCCACGGCGCCGACCGGGTCGCGGTGATCGTCGGCACCTCGACCTCGAGCATCGGCGCGACCGAGGAAGCCTACGCGCGGCTGGAGGGCGAGGATCGGCATTTCCCCGCCGACCTGAGCCGTCCGCTGCTGCATACCCCGCACTCGCTGGGCGCCTTCGTCGCCGCCGCCACCGGTTTGAACGGCCCATGCGTGACCGTCGCCACCGCCTGTTCGTCCAGCGCCAAGGTGTTCGCCCAGGCCGCGCGGTTGATCCAGGCCGGCCTGGCCGACGCGGCCCTGGTCGGCGGCGTCGATACGCTGTGCGGCAGCGTGGTGTTCGGTTTCAACTCGCTGCAACTGGTGTCGAGCGAGCCGTGCCTGCCGTTCGATGCGCACCGCGTCGGCCTGTCGCTCGGCGAGGCCGGCGGGTTCGCCGTGCTCGAACGCTGCGACGCCGACGAGGCGCCCGGCTCGCTGCAATTGCGCGGCTACGGCGAATCCAGCGACGCCCACCACATGTCCTCGCCGCACCCCGAAGGCCTCGGCGCGCGGCTGGCGATGGTCGATGCGCTGGCGCGCGCCGGCATCGGCGCCGAGCGCGTCGGCTATCTGAACCTGCACGGCACCGCGACCCCGGCCAACGACCAGATCGAAGCGTTCGCGGTGGCGTCGCTGTTTCCGCCCACGCTGCACGCCAGTTCGACCAAGGGCTGGACCGGACACACGCTCGGCGCCGCCGGCATCGTCGAATCGGCGATCGCGCTGCTCGCGCTGCAACACGGGCATCTGCCCGGCATCCTCAACAGCCGCGTGCCCGATCCGGCCAACGGCCCGCAGATCCGCTTCGACAACGCCGAGGTGGACATCGACTACGCCATGAACAATTCCTTCGGCTTCGGCGGCAACAACTGCTCGCTGGTGTTCGCGCGCGCATGAGTGTTTCCCGTCAGCCTGCGGCCGTGTTGAGCGCGGTGGTCGAAGGCATCGGCTATTGGAGCGGCGGCCTGCCCTCGTGGGACGCCGCGCGCGCCTATGCGCTGGGCGGCGCGGATGTCGCCGACGCGCCGTCGCGGCCGTCGCCGCTGCTGCTCGCCGCCAACGAACGCCGGCGCGCGCCGGAAACGGTGGCGGTCGCGCTCGATGTCGCGCTGGCCGCCTGCCAGGCCGCCGGCCGCGATCCGGCCGCGTTGCCGTCGGTGTTCGCCTCCAGCCACGGCGACATGGCGATCACCGACTACATGTGCAGCACCTTGGCCCGCGAACCGCGCACGATCTCGCCGACGCGTTTCCACAATTCGGTGCACAACGCCGCCGCCGGCTACTGGACCATCGGCGCCGGCGCGATGCGTCCGGCGACCGCGCTCAGCGCGCTGGAGGCCAGCTTCGCCCAGGGCCTGATCGAGGCGCTGGCGCAGCTCGCCGCCGGCGACGAGGCGGTGTTGCTGGTGGGCTACGACGGCGCCGCGACCGGGCCGCTGGCGCAGGTCGCCGCCAGCCGCGGCCTGCTCGGCGCGGCGCTGGTGCTGGCGCGGCCGGACCGGCGCGGTTCGGCCGCGGGCCCGCGGCTGCGCGCCTGGCTCGGCGACGGCGAGGCCAGCGCCGCCGACGGCAAGCTGTCCGCTCGCGAAACCGGCAACGCCAGCGCGGCGATGCTGCCCTTGTTCGAAGCCCTCGCCACGCGCCATGATCGCCTCGCGCTGCCGGCAGGCGCCGGCCGCATTTTGCAGGTGGAATTGGCCCATGACTGATCTCGCCTCGTCGCCAGGACGCGACCGTGCCTCGCCGGCCACGGCGCCGGAGCGTGTTCGCCCCGCGCGACTGGACCGCAGCAACATCGCCGTTGTGATTCCCGCCCTCAACGAGGCCTTGCGCATCCGCGAGGTGGTCGAAGGCGCGCTGGCGCAATGCGCGAACGTGATCGTGATCGACGACGGGTCCGACGACGGCACCGGCGAACGCATCGCCGACCTGCCGGTCACCGTGCTGCGCCACGCGCAACGCCAGGGCAAGGGCGCGAGCCTGCGCGACGGCTTCGCCGAAGCGCAGCGGCGCGGGTTCCTGGCGGTGATCACCATGGACGGCGATGGCCAGCATTCGGCCGACGACATCCCGCGGCTGATCGACAGCGGCAACCGCCATCCGGGCCATATCGTGATCGGCGCGCGCCTGCGCAAACGCGCGGCGCAGCCGACCTATCGCCGGCTGGCCAACAACTTCGGCGATTGGGGCGTGGCCTGGGGCACCGGCTATCAGGTCGCCGACAGCCAGAGCGGCCAGCGCCTGTACCCGGCCGAAGTGATCGCGCTGCGCGACGTGCCCGGCGAGGACTTCGTGTTCGAAGCGCAGATCCTGATGTCGGCCGCGCAGCAACTGGGCACGCGCTGCGTGTCGGTGCCGATCGAATCGCGCTACAACAGCGAAGCCTCCGACGAACAATTCCGCGCCAGCCACTTCAAGCCGCTGCGCGATTTCAGCCGCATCACCTCGCACATCGTGCTGCAGTGCCTGCGCCGCGGCGGCGTCCCCGACGTGTACCGCAGCATCCGCGCCAACCCGCCGCTGATCGACGATCCGACCGGCGAGTTCGCCGCGATGGGCGATAAGGTTCACGCGAATACGCGGTGAGTGGGTTGGGCTGCAGCGATGCGTCCGCTGCGTTGCGAACTCGCGCTGCATGAAACACGTCGCAGCCTTAGATCGCCACGCCCCTGAGCTGTTCCCCCTTCGTAAAAAGGGGGCAAGGGGATTCGCTTTTACCCTTGCTTCAAAGCGAAAAGCAAAAGCTCAAATCCCCCGCATCCGCTGCGCGGATGCCGCCCCCTTTTTGTAAAGTGGGCAAAAGCAAAAGCAACTGCGCGACTATCGACATCGTATGGCTCATGCACGTCATGTCGCGCGTGCGGAACGAAGTTCTGCGCAATCTTGTTCGAGTTGCTTCGCTCCTGCTGCTTCGCTCTTACTGCTTTGCGCTTTGCGCTTACCGCTCCGCCTGCACTGTCTGCGCCGCCCTGCCCTACCTTTGCCTGAGCCAACCGCTCGGCCTCACTCGCGCGGCGGAACCGGCGGCGGAACCGGCGCCACCGGCCCCTGCGGGCCGCGGTCGCTCATCGGCGGGGGATTGAGCACATAGATCGCGGTGCCGCGCGCGAACTTCTGCCGCGGGCTGATGCTGATGCCGACACCGCCGCCGCTGAAATGACGGCCGCCGCCGTAGCTGCCGCCGCCCGCGCCCAGGCTCACGCCGGTGCCGCCGCTGCCGTCTTCGGTGCCCTGGAACAACACCCCGTTGGCGCCGAGCTTGGCCGCTTCGACACGCAGCTTGTCGAGCACCGAATTCATCTTGTTCTGCTCGCCGTAGGTGAACGCGCCGCTGTTGCTCTGCAACAGGGCGATTTCCTCGTATCGGCTCGGCGGCGGGGCGAAATACACCCGCACCTGCTCCACCGGCACCGGCGGACGCGGTTGCCCGGTCAGCACGTGGGAACTGGCGCAGGCCGCCAGCAGGGAGATAAATGCGATGAGAATCAATGATCTAAGCATGATACGGCTCCAATCCCCGGACCACCCCATGCTACGCCCACACGCGATCGGGTAACACAACCCGGCGGCCGGGTATTCCACGCGGGCTCATACAGGTGAGCGGACGTCGATCCAGCCGAACCTCACCGACGCGGCGCGAACAGTCGCCCATCCCCGCGCGCCGCACGCCTACGCAAGCGAATCCCGACCAGGCTGGGGCGCGATCGGGCAAACGCGAACCGCGTCTGCCCGGCACCGCACACGCCACCGAGGACTCGCTGCGCCGGCACGACGCGAAGAGCCGTCCGCCCTCGCGCGATGAACGCGTACGCAAACGCCCCGATAGCGCGCACGCCCCTCAGGACTTGCTGCGCTCGTCCTTGTGCTTTTTCTCATTCTTGCCGGTGCGCCCACCGACCGCCTGATCGCGGTTGTCGGTCAGATAGGTCGCGACCATTTCGCTGATGCGGATGTTCATCGCCTTGTCGGTGCCGCCGAAGGAATAGGCCGCGCCCCAGGCATTGGCGTGCTGATAGAACTCCGGCTCGGCGATCACCTCGCCGCTGGCCGCGTCGGACATCTTGACCGTGACCAGGATCGCCGAGTCGCCCGCGAGCACGCCGCCGAAGAAACGCTTGCCGCCGCTGATGTAGCGGATATGCCGCACCACCGGCTCGATCTTCAAGGTGCGCGGCGCCTCGGCCGAACCGGCCGACTCGTTCCAGGCCTTGAGAATCGGCGGCACCCGCAGATCGAGATTGGCCTGCAGGCGCTCGCGCGCGAGTTCGTTGCCGCGCTGCCCGGCATACGGCGCGTCCATGCCCAGCGGCGCGATCTCGAAACGATCGAAGCGCTTGAGCGGCACCGACGGCGGCGGATTGGTTTCGTTGCGCGCCTCGACGTACTCGACCAGTTCGCCGTCCGCATACGCCGCCAGCGGCGCGGACATCGCCCACGCCAGACATACCGCCAGGCCGATCTTCTTTACCGATTGCATACCCACCCCCTGTGAATACGACGAAGTCGCACGCAGCCGCATGCGCCTCGCCGATGTTGTCGTTTCGATGAAGCGGCGGCCGATCCCCATCGGTCGCCGCGACGAATACTATGCGGGCATGGCCCGGCCCGCACAAATCCGGGTCGGCCGAGCGGCGGCATCGTGTGCCACTCGATCACGTCGTCGGCCGTCTTCTGCGTATCCCGTGCGCCGACGGCGTGTTCTCAGCCCATCGCGCCGTTGATTCCGATCACCTGGCCGTTGATGTAACCGGCCTGTTCGCCGCACAGAAAACTCACCAGCGCCGCGACTTCCTCGACGCGGCCGGCGCGGCCGGCCGGCACCATCTGCTTGATGACTTCGGGCGGAAACGCCTGCGCGGCCATGCGTCCTTCGATGACCCCGGGCGCGACCACGTTGACGGTGATGCCGCGGCTGGCCATTTCGCGGGCCAGCGATTTGCTGGCGCCGTGCAGGCCGGCCTTGGCCGCGGCGTAATTGGTCTGGCCGCGATTGCCCAGCACCGCCGCCACCGACGAGACGCTGACGATGCGGCCCCAGCGCGTGCGCGCCATCGGCAGCAGCAACGGCTGGGTGACGTGGAAGAAGCCGTGCAGCGATACGTCGATGACCCGCTTCCACTGCGCATCGCTCATTCCGGCCATCGGTGCGTCGTCGTGGATGCCGGCGTTGTTGATCACGCCCTGGATCGGGCCGGCTGCGAGCAGGCCTTCGATCGCCGCGCGCGCGGCCTCGCCGTCGGCGACATCGAAAGCGATCGCTTCGGCCTCGCCGCCGCCGTCGCGTATCTGCGCGACGACCGCCTGCGCGCGCTCCAGATGGCCGTTGGCATGGACGATCACCCGCCAGCCGTCGGCGGCCAGGCGCACGCAGATCGCGCTGCCCAGATCGCCGCTGCCGCCGGTGACCAGGGCGCGGCGCGCGGAATTGACAGGCTCGGGCATGCGGACGGCTCCGTGGACGGTAGCCGATTGTCCCCGTCCCGCCGCCGCGACGGAAGCGGCGCGGAGCGGGGACCCGCCGCGGACGGTGCGCGACGATCGCCGGGGGGGCGAGCGTCCGACGCGCGCCGATCAGTACTGCGGACGGTCGTCCGGATGCGGTGGCTGATCGCTGCGTCCGTGCAGCGGCTGGGCCGGGGTGAGCGTATGCGTGATCACCCGGCCCTCGCCGTCGCAGGCCAGCTCCTGCACGCCGCGCCACATCGCCCATTCGCGGCTGTCGTCGTCGCCGTGTTCGTCTTCGCCGTCGACCACCACCACGCACCATTCCAGCGTGCGTCGCGCGTACGGCTGCAGCGGCATGCACGACAAGGCGGGGAATTCGAGTTCGGTGCGGCCGTTATCGACCGTGGTGTCCAGCCACGACTGGAACACCGGCAGATCCGTGGCGAACAAACGGTGCATGTCGACCCAGGTGTCCTGCGGGATATCGCGGTTGTCGTGGCGATCGTTGCGCTCGAACCAGGCCAACTGCGCACCGCGGCGCTGGCTGAGCCCGACCCGCAGGGTGAAGCGATGGCCGACCTGCACTTCGTCGTGATGCAGGCTCAGGTCTGTGAAATGGAACTGCATGGGCATGGAACCAGTCCTCGGCGAGCACGCGGCAGAAGCGTGTATGTCGGGAGGAACGCGTCGCAGGCGCGGGTGTGAAATCATGCGGCCTGGATTGGACAGACACGCCGTCATGCACCAGGACGAAACCCCGCACGCGCTGTATCTTCGGATCGAAGCCGAAACCGGCGACCCCATCGCGGCATTACGAGCGATACGGACCCGGTACGAGCTGACACTGGCGGCGGCCAAGGAAATCGGATTGCAGGCGGACGGACTGGCATCCTCACTCGATGCGCATCAAGAAAGCTTGGCTCCCGCTCTTTTCCAGGCACTCGAACAGACCTGCGGCCCAAACGATGCCGCTCCTCGGCATGCAGCACGCACTCAAGACGACTGATCGGTTTGAGCCAGCGCCCTGGTTTCGCTCTGCCGTACACCATGGGCTCTGAGCGCGATGGCCTCATGCATCAATACGAACATCATTCGCAGGCACGAAGTCTTTTGTGGGAGGGGCTTCAGCCCCGATGCTCTTGTTTCAGATCGCCGGGCCTCAAGGCCGCTTGTGCTTGTGTTGAGCAGCGCAGCGATCTGAGCCGAAAGGTCGGGGCTCAAGCCCCTCCTACAAAAGATTTCAAGCGGCGCGATCGCGCTGGCGGATCAATCCGGCCGCGCCATCACCGCCGCGCGCCCCTGGGCGATCAGATCGCCGGCATGGCGGATCTCGAATTCGTACTGCCAACTCTCGCCGGTATCGATCAGCTTGCGCGCGACGCCTTCGAGCGCGCCCGGCAAATCGTCGATGCGTGCGACCTGCAACTGCACGCCGCGCAACGCGACCAGCACGCCGGGACGGATCGCCACGCCGTCGCGCGCGGCCAGCAGGCCGCCATGCACGGCCATGGTCTGCGCGCCGTATTCGCACAGGTGCACCGCATGCAGACGCTGCGAATGCCGCAACGGATGCACCGGGTCGCGATGGCCATGGCTGCGCAGCACGATGCGCTCGTCGTCCCAGTCGACCACTTCTTCCCACAGGCACATCAGGCCCTGATGCGGAATCAGCGCGGCAATCGCCTCACGCGTGTGCACCGCCGGCCTCCGCATCGGGGTCGTCGGCACCGAGCATCGCAGTCGGCTCGCGCACGATCAGCAACGCAAGCACGAAATTGAACGCCACGCCCAACGCGACGGTGGCGCCGATCGCGCGCAGCACCGGGATCGAGGACAGGCCGAGCAGTGCGAACACCAGCAGCGTCGTCAGGCTGCACACGATCACCGCGTGCAAGGTGCGCAGCTGTTCGGCGCGGTCGTCGCCGGCGTGGTCGAAGAACAGGGCGTAATCCAGGCCCAGGCCGGCGGCGAGGATCAGCGAGACCAGATGGAACAGATTCAGTTCCACGCCCAGGCCGCGCAGCACGGCGAGAATCAGCAAGGTGGTCAACGCCATCGGCGCGAGCACGCGCAGCACCCGTCGCGGCGAACGCAGCGCGATCCACACCGCGGCGGCGAGCAGTACGCCGGCCAGGCCCAAGGCCAGCAACACCCGGCCGCGGTATTCGGCGACCAGCGACTCCGACGCCTGCTTGAGATCGAGCAACTGACCGCCGTGCTTGCGCACGACCTGCGCCACCGCGCCCGGATCGTGCAGACCGCTCAACGACACCAGTGCGGTGGCGTGATCGCCGCGTTGCAGCAGCAGACCGTCGACGCTGACCGCCAGCGGCGTGTCGGCCAGATCGCGCGGCGTCAGCGGCGGCGCATGTCGCGCGCGTTCGACATCATCGAGGAACTCGGCGAAGGCGTCGCTGCGGAACGGGGTCGCCGCGACCGCGCTGTCGAGCGCGGCGCGCAGGGTCGCCGCATCGGGCAACAGGCGCTGGCGTTCGCGCTGGGTCTTGACGCTCGGCAGGTAACGCGCGGCCAGATCGTAGCCGGCGATCGCGCCGCGCTGGCGCAGCAGCGGCAGTTCCGGCAACAACGCTTCGGATGCCTGCAACGCGGCCTCGGCGTCGCGGCCTTCGATGGCGATGATGTAGCGCACGTCCGGCGCGCCGAGTTCGCCGCGCAATTGCGCGTCGCGCGCCAACGCCGCGTCCGGCACCGGGGTCAGCTTGGCCAGATCGTTCTGCCAGAACGCGCCCGGCACGAACAGGATCACCGCCAATGCCAGCGCCGCGATCAAGGACACGCTGGCCACGCCCAGGCGCGGCCAGCGCGCGAGCGCGCTCCACACCCGCGCCAGCCGCGCCGAGGTGGCGACATCGCGCGGCGCCGGATCGATCAGCGCCGGCAGCACGAAGCGCGTCGCCAGCGCGGCAGTGGCGAGGCCGACGATGGTGAACACCGCGAGCTGCTGCAAGCCGTCGACGCCGGACACGAAGAAGGTCAGATAGGCGATGCAGGTCGAGGCCACGCCGGTGCCGAGCGTCGGCCACAGACTGCGCGCGCTGGCCCACGGCGACAGCCCGGGCCGCTGATGACTGAACAAGTGGATCGGATAATCCTGGACCACGCCGATCAAGGTGAAACCGAAGGCGACGGTGATGCCGTGCACGCCGTCGAAGATCGCCGCGACCGCGCCCAGTCCGGCCAGGCCCGCGGTCGCCAGCGGCAGGCCGCCGATCAGCGGCGCTTTCCAGCTGCGGTACGCGAGCCACAGCAAGGCGATGAACACCAGGCTGTCGATGCTGCCGATCAGGCTGGCTTCGCGCTGGGTGCGGCCGCCGATCTCGACCGAGAACGCGCCCGGCCCGCTGATGGTCAGACGCGAATTGCTGGCGCCGCGCGCCTGTTCGAACGCGCCGCGGATGGCGTCGATCGCGCTTTGCTGGCCGGTCGGATCGAACCCGGCCGCGCGCGTTTCCACCGCCAGCAAGGCCTGCTTGCCGGCGCGATCGAACCACACGCCATCGAGCGTCTGCGGCGCCTGCGCCGGTTGCCAGGCTTCGGCCAGGCGCAGCATTTCCAGGGTCGGATCGCTGGCCAGCAACGGCTCGATCAATTCGCCGGCCGGCGAGCCCAGGTCCTGCACACGGGTGTCGAGCTGATCGCGCAGATAGGCCGCGTCCAGCGGCTGACCATCGAACGTCGGCGACAGCAGATAGCGGTAGGGACGCAGCCGCTCGGGCACCGATTCCAGGCCGAACCCGGCGCCGTTGGCGACCAGCTTGAACTGCGGCTGCGCGCTCAGGCGCTCGCGCATCGCCGAGGATTGCGCGGCCAGCGCGGCCGGATCGTCGCCTTCGAGCGCGATCAGCAGCAGGCGCGAACCCGGGCCTTCGCCGAGTTCGTCGATCAGCAGTTTCTGCGCGGGCGTCTGCGCGCTCGGCATGAACCGGCGCAGGTCGCCACTGAGTTTGAGCTGGCTGCCGATCGCCCAGCCGGCGAGCGCGAGCACCGCCAGCCACAGCAGGGCGAACCCGATCCGACGCGCGGGCGTCATCAACGCACGGCGCCGTGGCCGCGGCACAACGCGGCGAGCTGGCTCGCATCGTCGATGCCGGCGGCGGCGCGCGCGGCGCTGCTGAGCAAGGTGCGCTGTTGTTCGTTGCCGCGGGCCGGCAGGGTTTCGATGCAGCGCAGTTCATCGTCGCGGCCGAGCAGCACGATCTCGCGGATGCGCGCGGCGACCTTGGGATCTTTCGGCGTCATCGCGATCGTCCACTGCCGACGGGTACCTTGCGCGCTCAGGCGGTAATGCTGTTCGAGCGCGGCACGATCGCCGCCGAGCAGCGCGCCGAAACTGGCCTGCAACGCGACCAGTTCGGGCGCGCGCGACAACGAGAATTTTTTCGCCGGTTTGCCGGCGCGGGCGATGCTGACCTCGCCCTGCCCCGGCTGCGCGCCGGTGCGGATGGTCGTGGTCTCGGCATAGGGCGCGCGCACTTCGCGCACCAGGGTCGAGGCGTCGGGCCGGCGGTATTCGCCGGACACGCGCAGCGGCGCCTTGAGCAAGGCCGAGCCGCGCACTTCGACGAAATCGGTGCGCGCCGGAATCGGTTGGGCCAGGCGCGGCAGGATCACCGCGGGATCGGCCGGCGCATCGGCCGCCGGCGCGGACGCCGCCGCCGAGGCTTGCGCGAGCGCGGCCTCAGTAACCGGAGCGGCGTGCAGCGACCCGACGCTGGACATCAGCGCCAACGCCAGCGTCAGGCAGGGCTTGTTGAGGGTCATCGGCATGCCAGAAATCGTAGAAGTTGAACCAGTTGTAAGGCGCGCTGCGGGCTTGGGCCTGCAGGCGCTCGGCGTAGCGCTGGACCAGCGCGGCGAGGATCGCCGGACGGTTATGCCGTTCGATCGCCACACCCTCGCTGAACGTTTCGAACACCAGGTCGTAATGCGAGCCGCCGCGATACAGGCCGAACGCCAGCACCACCGGCAGTTTCAGCGCCGCCGCGATCAGCCACGGCGCGGTCGGAAACTGCGCGCTCGCGCCAAGGAACGAGGCGCTGGTCGACGGCTCGCCGGGCGCGGCGCGGTCGACCAGCAGCGCGACCAGCGCGCCTTCGTCGGTGGCCTGCTTGATCGCGAACACGATCGACGGCCCGTCCTGGCCGGCGTCGATGACGTTGCGCGCGATTTCCGGGTCCATCGCATCGAGCAACTGGGTGAGCTGCGGGTTGTGGGCGCGATCGAGCACCACCCGCACCTTGAGGTCCGGCCGTTGCCGCGCGAGCACGCGCAGCGCTTCGAAGCTGCCCAGGTGCGAGCCGAACAGCAGCATGCCCTGGCCGCGGTCGAGCTGGCGGTCGATCGGTTCCAGGCCGCTGATGCTGACGTCGAAGCGGTCCATGCCGCGACTGAGCATGTACAGCCGGTCGAGGATGGTCGCGGCGAAGGTGTGGATATGGCGGGCGACGTCGAACAAGGTCGGCGGGCGATCGAGCACGCGCGCCAGGTACGCGCGCGAGGCGCGGCGTTCGGGACCGCGCACGATCAGGAAGTAGGCGACGATCGGGTACAGCGTGAGCCGCGCGATCGAGCGGCCACCGTTGCTGGCGATGAAGCGGATCAGGTGAAACGCGAAACGGCTGCCACCTTCGGGACGTTGCTTCCAGTGCGACGCGCTCATGCCGGTTCGTCCGTGGCGACGGCGGGAGCGGGCGGCGGCTCGGCGACGATCTCGCCGCTGGCCAGCAGCTCGCCCGAATGCAGCACGCGAAACCGCCAGCGCGCCGCGCCGAGGGTGTCCAGTTCGATCTGCGCAGACTGCTCCGGCAGCAACGGCCGCAGGAACTTCACCTGCGGCAGGCGCAGACCGCTCAGCGGCCCGTGCAGCGCTTCGACCGCTTCGATCACCCGATCGAGCAGCACCACGCCGGGCACCAGCGGGCGGCCCGGAAAGTGGCCCGGCAGGCAGGGATGATCGGCGGCGAGGGCAAACGGCATGATGCGGACAGACTACGGCGCGGACGGTGAAGCCGAAGGATAAAGCAGGCGCCTGGGAAACGTGACGAAAATGGCGGTTTCCCCGTCAACTCCCTCTCCCGCGTGCGGGAGAGGGTTGGGGCGAGGGGCTTGCGGCGGTTCGCAGACTTACTCCGCCACCGGTGCCCTCATCCGGCCCTGCGGGCCACCTTCTCCCGCAAGCGGGAGAAGGATTCATCAGGAAAACAGCTCTTTCCAGAACCCCGGCCCCAGCTGCGCCATCTTGCGCAGGAAATCGAAGAATCCCTTCTCCGGCCGATCCTTGAACAGCCGCCGGCGGACCAGGTACTCGCCGGCGAACATGCCGCCGACCACGCCGTAATTGAGGATGTTGGCGAACCACGACCACTGCTCCTGGGTGATCGCCAGCGCCGGTGTGTAGCCCAGTTGCGCCAGCACTCCATCGGGCACCGCGATCATCGCCAACGCGCCATTGACCAGGCCCAGCCCGGCCAGCACGCAGGCCCACAGCAGGGTCAGGCGACGGGTGTAGCGGTACAGGTCGGGCGCCAGTTCGCGCGGCGCGCAGCCGTGCAGGGCGGCGACGATGCGGGTGATCAGGCCTTCGCGCGGCGCGCGCAGGCTGCGCCCGAACCACCACGCCAGCCAGCCGTTGAACAGCACCGGCGGGGTCAGCAGCAGCATCTGTGCGTACGGCGTCGGCGCGATCGCGGCGAGCGCGCCGAGCAGCAACACGGTCGCGATCCACGGCGCCGGGCGCAGTCCGAGCAGGCCGTCGATGGTGACGAACACCACCAGGTCGGCCAGGGCCAACGCGGCCAGCACGCCGCTGCCTTCGTGGCTGGCCCAGTGCGCGAGCAACGGATAGGCGATCGCGAGCAGCAGTCGCGCCGGTCCGCTGAGGCTGGACGATGAATCGTTCACGGGATCGAAGGTCCGGCGGGGCGTGTGGGCGGGGCGTGCATGGCGAGCCACGATAGCGGCGGCGCGCGCCGGATGCGCCGGCCGAACGGCATGGATGCGCGATGCGGGGCCGTACCGTGACCGGCCGGAGCAGGCCGCGTCACGCCGAACCTGCCGACTGCGTCGGTTGCGCCGAACCGGGCCGAATCGAAGCGCCGCCGGTGTCGGCGCGCGACGACGGCTCAGGCCGCGCGGTGCTGTTCGATGTGACCCGACAGCGCGCGCAGCGAGGCGAAGATGCGGCGGTTCTCGTCGCTGTCGGAGCGCAACTGGAAGCCGTAGCGCTTGGTGATCGCCAGCGCGAGTTCCAGCGCGTCGATCGAATCCAGGCCCAGGCCGTCGTTGAACAGCGCCGCGTCCGGATCGATCTGCTCCGGCGCCACGTCTTCAAGATTCAGACTCTCAACCAGCAGCTGCGCCAGTTCGCGTTCGGCGGGACTTTGTTCAGACATCGTGCGATCCGGTAACGGCGTAAGCGAGGGGCGCCACGATCCTTCATCGCGGCGCAGCGTGCAACCGGTCACAGCGCGCGGGCCGCGGGGCCGACCCGCCCAGCCGCCCCATTCGCCAGCAATTTCAACCGCTTGCGCATTTTCGGCGATAAATCTGCGGCCCTGCGTCTTGACCTGACCTGCGCACAGTCCAGCGGAGCCGCAGGCTATCATTTGCGCATGAACTCATCTGCTCGCGTGCCCGGGACGGCCGCCGCGCCCGTCGGCACCGCCCCATCGAACGTTCCCAATCCGCCATCGGACACCGGCCGGCCCGAGGTCGACCCGCTCGACGTCGACGTGCTGGTCGTCGGCGGCGGTCCCGCCGGCACCACCGCCGCGACTCTGCTCGCGCGCAAGGGCTGGAAGGTGCTGCTGCTGGAAAAGGGCAGCCACCCGCGCTTCCACATCGGCGAATCGCTGCTGCCGATGAACCTGGCGATCCTCGAGCGCCTGGGCGTGCTCGAACAGGTGCGCGCGATCGGCACCCACAAGCCCGGCGCCGAATTCCCGATCGACGCCGAGCGCTACAACACCTTCCGCTTCGAACGCGCGCTCAATCCGCAGTTCGGCTACGCCTTCCAGGTCAAGCGCGAACAGTTCGACGAGCTGCTGTTCCGCCACAGCCAGGCCAACGGCGTGGACGCGCGCGAACGGGTCAAGGTCGAGAAGGTCGAGTTCAACGAACAAGGCCGCCCGGTCGCGGCGGTCGCGCGCGACCACGAGGGTCGCGAGCTGCGCGTGCGCACGCGCTACCTGGTCGACGGCAGCGGCCGCGACACCTTCATCGGCTCGCAGCTCAAGCTCAAGCAGAAGAACACCCTGCACCAGTCGGCGGCGATCTTCAGCCACTTCACCGGCGTGCAACGCCGCGACGGCGAGGACGCCGGCAACATCACCGTGCAGCGTTTCGCGCATGGCTGGATGTGGCTGATCCCGTTGCAGGGCGATGTGATGAGCGTGGGCGCGGTGTGTTTCCCCGAATACCTCAAGCAGCGCCGCGGCGAGACCGAGGCGTTCTTGATGAAGACGCTGGAATCGGAACCGTCGGTGGCCAGGCGCATGCAGGGCGCGCAGCGCTGCGGCGAGGTGCATGTCACCGGCAATTATTCCTACACCTGTTCGCAGATGACCGGGCCGGGCTGGGTGATGGTCGGCGATGCGTATGCCTTCGTCGATCCGGTGTTTTCCTCCGGCGTGTACCTGGGCATGAACAGCGGCGAGCAGGCCGCTTCGGTGGTTGACGGCGCGCTGCGCGAACCGGCGCGCGAGGCCGAACTGCAACGCGGCATGGTGGTGCGACTCAAGCGCGGGCTCAAGCATTTCCAGTGGTTCATCTACCGCTTCACCACCCCGGTGATGCGCGAACTGTTCAATGCGCCGCGCAATTTCTGGCAGGTGGAACAGGCGGTGATCTCGATGTTGGCTGGCGACGTATTCGACAACAAGGCGGTGCTGCGGCGCCTGCGCCTGTTCCGTTTCATCTATGCGATGACCGCCGTGCGCATGGCGCCGCAGGCCTTGCGCGGCTGGTTGCGGCGCAAGCGCCAGGTCGGCGTGGAATTCCGCGGCGACACGCTGCAGCAGGGCAATCCGTGAGCGCCGCGCCCGCCATGCTGAGCGGCCCGCACTTGCAGGTGGACTACCTCGACGGCACGCCCGAGCAGTTGCTCGCGCACGACGACACGTTGGCGGTGTTCGGCTTCGGTCAGGACGCGCCGCATCACAACGACCCGCGCTACCTGCGCGTGGCGCTGGAGCCGTTCGGCGACCGCCGGCTGGAACGCTGGCGCGCCAGCGGCCCGGTGTCCAGCGGCCGCGACGGCGACCTGGCCTGGTCCGAGGACGGCGCGCTGCAGTTCGGCGTGATCGAACTCGACGAACCCGAACCGCTGCCCGGCGAAGCCACCAACGGCGAGATCGCGCGCGCGGCCGAGTACCTGTACCGCAAGCTGATCGCGTTTACCGCCCAGCGCGGTTATCCGCACCTGCTGCGGATCTGGAATTACCTCGACGGCATCACCTTGGGCCACGGCGACGAAGAACGCTACCGGGTGTTCTGCGTCGGCCGCGCGGCCGGCCTGGGCGACTTCCCGATCCCGCGCTTGCCGGCCGCGACCGCGATCGGCCGGGTCGACGGCGCGCGCCGTCTGCAGGTGTATTGGCTGGCCTCGCGCACGCCCGGCACGCCGCTGGAAAACCCGCGCCAGGTCAGTGCTTACCGTTATCCGCGCCAGTACGGCCCGCAGTCGCCGAGCTTCGCCCGCGCGATGCTGCCGCCGCAGCCCGGCGCGATGCCGCTGCTGCTGTCGGGCACCGCGGCCGTGGTCGGCCATGAGTCCAGGCACGTCGAATCGGTGCTGGCCCAGCTCGACGAAACCCTGACCAACTTCGACAGCCTGATCGACGCCGCGCGGCAACGCTGGCCGAACCTGCCGTCCGCGTTCGGCGCCGGCAGTTGCCTGAAGGTCTACGTGCGCGACGTGCAGGACATCGACACCGTCGCCGCGGCGCTGGATCGCCGCTATGGCAACCGCGTTCCGCGCATCCTGCTGCATGCGGCGATCTGCCGGCATGAGCTGCGGGTGGAGATCGACGGGGTGCATGGGTAGGGCGGGAATCGGGAATCGGGAATCGGGAATCGGGAATCGGGAATCGGGAATCGGGAATCGGGAATCGGGAATCGGGAATCGGGAATCGGGAATCGGGAATCGGGAATCGGGAATCGGGAAAGAGCTTGAGGCAAGACAAAGAAAAAGGGAGGCCGAAGCCTCCCTTTTTTTATTGCGTTTCGTATCGGGCGTGATCGGCAAGGGGAATCGTCAGCCGCTCTTACGATTCCCCATTCCCGATTCCCGATTCCCGCGCTCTTACAAATCGACCCCAAAGCCCACACCGCCCGAGCTCTCCGAGCCCGAGAACGCCGCGCCGATGCTGATCGACACGTTCTCGTTGATGCGGCGGCCGTAACCGATCGCCAGGCCGCTTTCGCCTTCCTGGAAACCGGCGCCGACCGACAAGCGACCGCGACCGGGCTTGGCGTAGGCGTTGTTGGCCGACATCTGCGCCATCGCCGCCGACATCGCGCCGTTGCGGCTGACCCGACGATCGAGGTCTTCGAAACGATCGTTGACCTCGGAACGGAAGGTGCCGAAGTCCAGGCTCAGACCGTTGATGCGCTGGTCGGTGTAGCTGTTGGCCGACTGCAAGGTGCGCGCATCGCCGGCATCGGCGCGGGTGTTGGCCTGCTGGATCTGGGTGTTGGTGTAGTTGGTGGAGGTCTGCACCGAGGCGACGTCGCCGGCCTGCATCTGCCGCAGGTTGACCGCGTCGGTCGGCGCGGTGCCGTCGGCGAGGTTGGACACGCGGGTGCCGTTGGCGCCTTCCAGGGTCAGCTGATTACGCGAGGCATCGTCGTAGTTCGCCGACAACGGCGAGCCGCCCGGACCGGTCGGGCCGGTCGGACCGTCGGGGCCCTGCGGACCTTGCGGGCCGGTCGGGCCTTGCGGACCTTGCGGCCCCTGCGGGCCTTGCGGACCGGCCGGAATCGCCGCGATGCGCCCGTACAGATCGGTGATCCGGCCGTCGACCGCGCCGAACGCCGAGCCCACGTCGTTGAACGCGCTGCCCTGGATCGTGTAGGTCGGCGCGACGAACACGCCGCCGGTGAAGCTGGCGCCGGCGCCGAACACGCCCATCACGTTGTTGAGCTGCGACAGGTTGACCGCGTCGGTGTCCTGACTGGCCGCGGCGACGTTGACGATCTGGCGCTCGCGACCGGCCGCGCCCACCGACACGGTGTTGGCGCGATCGGCGAGCGAGCCGTTGCCCAGCGCGACCGAATCGGCCGCGGTGGTCTGGCTGTTGTTGCCGAGCACCACGCTGTTGGCACCGGTGGCGGTGTTGCCGTTGCCCACTGCGGTGGCGTTGTCGCCATTCACCGTGTTGTCGCCGCCGATCGCGTTGCCGTTGACCGAGGTCACCGTGTTGGCGCGACCGAACGCGTTCGAACCCACGCCGGTGGCGAGGTTGAAGTTGCCGAACGCGCTGGCATCGTCGGCACCGGCGGTGTTGACGAAACCGACCGCGCTGGCACCGCTGCCGCTGGCTTCATTGGCCGCACCGACCGCGGTGCTGTCGTCGCCGCTGGCGGTGTTGCCGGCGCCCAGGGCGGACGCACCCGCACCGCTGGCGAGGCTGCCGTCGCCGAGCGCGCTGCTGCCCGCTCCGCTCGCTTCGCTGCCGGCACCGGCCGCGACGCTGTTCGCGCCGGTCTGGGTGCCGCGGACCACGAAGCCGTCGCCGACCGTGGTGATCGCGTTCTGCAGCTGGCGCACGTTGACCGCATCGGTCGCCTGCGAACCGTCGGCGACGTTGACGATCTGACGCTCGGCGCCGGCCGCACCGACCGAGACCGTGTTGGCACGGTCGGCGATCGAGTTGGAACCCAGGGCCACCGAATCGGCCGCCGTGGCTTGGCTGTTGAAACCGGCGGCGAGGCTGTTGGCGCCGCTGGCGGTGTTGCCGCTGCCGATCGCGGTCGCGTTGACACCGTCGACGGTGTTGCCGTTGCCGAGGGCGTTGGCGTTCTCCGCCGAGACCACGTTGTCGCCGCCGACCGCGTTGGCGTTGCGCGCCGTCACCTGGTTGGCGCGACCGAAGGCGTTGGCGCCTTCAGCGGTCACGATGTTGAAGTTGCCGACCGCGCTGCTGTTTTCGCCGCCGGCCTGGTTGACGTAACCGATCGCGCTGGAGAAGTCTCCGGTGGCTTCGTTGACCGTACCGACCGCCACGCTCTCGGCGCCGCTGGCGACGTTGGCGCGGCCGACCGCGGTGGAATCGATGCCGCTGGCGACGCTCTGGTAACCCAGCGCGCTGCTGCCCGCGCCGCTCGACTCGCTGCCGGCACCGGCCGCGACGCTGTTCGCGCCGGTCTGGGTGCCGCGGATCACGAAGCCGTCGCCGGCGGTGCTGATCGCGCCCTGCAACTGACGCAGGTTGACCGCATCGGTCGCCGCGGTCGCATCGGCGACGTTGGCGATGTTGCGCTCCGCGCCCGCCGCGCCCACCGACACCGTGTTGGCGCGGTCGGCGATCGAGTTGGAACCCAAGGCCACCGAGTCGGCCGCCGTGGCCTGGCTGTTGAAACCGGCCGCGAGGCTGTTGGCGCCGCTGGCGCTGTTGCCGTTGCCGATCGCGGTGGCGTTGGCGCCAGCGACGGTATTGTCGCCACCGAAGGCATTGCCGTTGACGCCGTTGACGGTGTTGCCGCGACCGAACGCGTTCGAACCCACGCCGGTGGCGAGGTTGAAGTTGCCGAACGCGCTGGCGTCGTCGGCGCCGGCGGTGTTGACGAAACCGACCGCGCTGGAACCGCTGCCGCTGGCCTCGTTGACCGCACCGACCGCGGTGCTGTCGTCGCCGCTGGCGGTATTGCCGCCGCCGAGCGCGGATGCGCCCGCGCCGCTGGCGAGGCTGCCGCTGCCCAGCGCGCTGCTGCCCGCTCCGCTGGATTCGCTGCCGGCACCGGCCGCGACGCTGTTCGCGCCGGTCTGGGTGCCGCGAATCACGAAGCCGTCGCCCATCGCCTGCAACTGACGCACGTTGACCGCGTCAGTCGCCTGCGAACCGTCGGCGACGTTGACGATCTGACGCTCGGCGCCGGCCGCACCGACCGAGACCGTGTTGACGCGGTCGGCGATCGAGTTGGAACCCAGTGCGACCGAGTCGGCAGCGGTGGCCTGGCTATTGAAACCCGCGGCGAGGCTGTTGGCGCCGCTGGCGGTATTGCCGTTGCCGACCGCGGTGGCGTTGGCGCCATCGACGGTATTGTCGCCGCCGAAGGCATTGCCGTTGACGCCGTTGACCGTATTGAGGCGACCGAACGCATTTGAACCCACGCCATTGGCGAGGTTGAAGTTGCCGAACGCGCTGGCATCGTCGGCACCGGCGGTGTTGACGAAACCGACCGCGCTGGAACCGCTGCCGCTGGCGGTATTGGCCGCGCCGACCGCGGTGCTGTCGTCGCCGCTGGCGACGCTGCCGCTGCCCAATGCGCTGCTGCCCGCGCCGCTCGACTCGCTGCCGGCACCGGCCGCGACGCTGTTCGCGCCGGTCTGAGTGCCGCGGATCACGAAGCCGTCGCCGATCGCCTGCAACTGACGCAGGTTGACCGCATCGGTCGCCGCGGTCGCATCGGCGACGTTGGCGATGTTGCGCTCCGCGCCCGCCGCGCCCACCGACACCGTGTTGGCGCGATCGGCGATCGAGTTGGAACCCAGCGCGACCGAGTCGGCCGCCGTGGCCTGGCTGTTGAAGCCGGCGGCGAGGCTGTTGGCGCCGCTGGCGGTGTTGCCGCTGCCGATCGCGGTCGCATTGGCGCCGTCGACGACATTGGCGTTGCCGAAAGCGCTGGCGTTGGCCGAGTTCACCTGGTTGGTCGAACCGAAGGCATTGCTGCCCGCGCCGAGCACCGTGTTGAAATTGCCGAACGCGCTGCTGTTCTCGCCGACGGCCTGATTGACGTAGCCGAACGCGCTGGAGAAGTCGCCGCTGGCATCGTTCAAGGTACCGAACGCCGCGCTTTCCGCGCCGCCGGCGGTGTTGCCCCAACCCACCGCGCTGGCGTTGTCGCCGCTGGCGATGCTGAGGTTGCCCACCGCGGTGCTGTTTGCGCCGCTGGCGAGGCTGCCGTTGCCCAATGCGCTGCTGTTGTCGCCGCTGGCTTCGCTGCCCACGCCGGCTGCGACCGCGTCGGTGCCGGTCTGGGTGCCGCGAATCACGAAGCCGTCGCCGGCGGTGGTGATCGCGTCCTGCAACTGACGCACGTTGACCGCGTCGGTGTCGTCGGTGCCGTCGGCGACGTTGGCGATCTGACGCTCGGCGCCCAGCGCGCCGACCGAGATCGTGTTGGCGCGATCGGCGACCGAGTTGGAACCCAGCGCAACCGAATCAGCGGCGGTGGCCTGGCTGTTGAAACCGGCGGCAAGGCTGTTCGCGCCGCTGGCGGTGTTGCCGCTGCCGATCGCGGTGGCGTTGGCGCCGTCGACGGTGTTGTCACCGCCGAAGGCATTGCCGTTCGCGCCGGTGACGGTGTTGTTGGCGCCGAACGCGTTGCCGGCGTCGCCGTCGACCTGGTTGAAGCTACCGACCGCGTTGCTGTTGGCGGCATTGGCGAGGTTGCCGGTGCCGATCGCGGTGGCGTTGTCGCCGTCGGTGGTGTTGTCGCCGCCGATCGCGTTGCTGTTCAAGCCGTTGGCGGTGTTGCCGCGGCCCGCCGCGACGCTGCCGCTGCCGGTGGCGGTGTTGAAGTTGCCCAGCGCGCTGGCGTTGGCGCCGCTGGCGATATTGACGTAACCCACCGCGCTGGCGCTGTTGGCGCTGGCTTCGTTGGCCACGCCGATCGCGCTGGCATCGTCGGCGCTGGCGGTGTTGTCGGTGCCCAGTGCCGCCGCGCCGACGCCGCTGGCGATGTTGCCGCTGCCGAAGGCGTTGCTGTTGGCGCCGCCGGCTTCGTTGAGGCTGCCGACCGCACTGGCATTGTCGCCGCTGGCGATGTTGTCGCCGCCCACCGCGTTGCTGTTCACGCCGGTGGCGAGGTTGAGCCGGCCGACGGCGTTCGCGCCGACGGCGTTGGCTTGGTTGAAATTGCCCAGCGCGCTGCTGTCGTCGGCACTGGCGGTGTTGACGAAACCCACCGCGCTGGCGCCGCTGCCGCTGGCGGCGTTGGATGCGCCCACGGCGGTGCTGTCCGCGCCGCTGGCGACGCTGCCGCTGCCGAGCGCGCTGCTGCCGGCGCCGCTGGATTCGCTGCCCGCGCCCGCGGCGACGCTGTTCGCGCCGGTCTGGGTGCCGCGCACCACGAAGCCGTCGCCGAGCGCCTGCAACTGGCTCAGGTTGACCGCATCGTTGGCCTGGGTACCGTTGGCGACGTTGGTGATCTGACGTTCGCTGCCGGCGGCACCGACCGAGACCGTGTTGGCGCGATCGGCGACCGAACCGTTGCCCAGCGCGACCGCGTCGTCGGCGGTGGCTTGCGCGCCGACACCGGCGGCGAGACTGCGCGCGCCGCTGACGGTGTTGCTGTTGCCCAGCGCGGTGGCGTTGACGCCGGTAACGACGTTGTCGCCGCCGAAGGCATTGCCGTTTTCGCTCTCGACCCGATTGCCGCGGCCCACGCCGTTGGCGCCGACGCCGGTGACGCTGTTGAAAGTGCCCAGCGCGCTCGCGCCGTCGGCGGTGGCGGAGTTGACGAAACCGACCGCGGTCGCGCCCGTGCCGCTGGCTTCGTTGATCCGGCCCACCGCGGTCGCATCGTCGGCGCTGGCGGTGTTGCCGCTGCCGACCGCGAGCGACGCGGCGCCGGCGGCGATGTTGCCGCCGCCCGAGGCGTGGCTGCCGTCGCCGTCGGCGGCATTGTCGTTGCCGACCGCCACCGCGCCCACGCCCGCCGCCGAATTGTTGCCGCCCAGCGCGACCGCGCCGGCGCCGTCGGCGCTGTTGTTGCTGCCGAAAGCGTTGGCGTTGTCGCCGAGCACCAGGTTGCCGCGGCCGAAGGCGTTGCTGCCCGCGCCGCTGGCCTGGTTGAAATTGCCGACCGCGCTGCTGTCGTCGCCGCTGGCGGTGTTGACGTAACCCAGCGCGCTGGCGCTCGCGCCGTCGGCGCTGTTGGCCTGGCCGATCGATACGCTTTCCGCGCCCTCGGCGGTGTTGCCGTTGCCGCACGCGATCGCGTCGGCGCCGTTGGCGGAGCTGCCGCCGTTGTTCTCGTTACTGGTGTCGCCATCGTTGAGATCGCAGGTCGTGCCTGCGAACGCTACGGGTGCTGCGACAACGTTCATACCGATGACGCTGGCAATAGCCAGCGCCAGTAGGGTGCTGCGATTCATGCGTTTTCCCCCTAATGGCTGACAAGAACCGGTTTCGGAACCGTCGAAGCGCGACCATGCTTGTGACCGCGCCCTCCCCGGCACCGGTTTGGTAAACCATAAACGGTTTTGTGCACTTTTTTACAGCGAATCCGGTATATAAATTCTGTGGCCTGATGAACAGAGTGAGCATGGCCCTGTTCATCACGCTGCAACGCAGCAAACGGACCATGTCCGGTTTTGCCCTGTCTTTTCCGTCCTTGTGTTCGATCGGGTTTCGTGCGCAAACTCGGGCGCGGTTGATGTTGTTTCAGCCAGATAACCGCATTCGTTCGTATAGAAACACCGTCCGAACGAGTCACCATTGCCAATTCTTAGGGGGATTGATCATGAGTACTCGCTTGAAAGTCGGGCTGTTATTGCCCGGCTTGCTCCTTGCCACCTGTTGCGTGGCCCAAGCCGCCGAACCGTCCACCTCGGGCGCATCGGTTTCCAGTTCCAAGGTCGGCATCGACGCAAACGGAAAACTGCGTCCGCTGACCGAAGCCGAGAGCCAGGCGCTCGACCAGGCTGCGGCGACGCAACAAAAGTCGACGGCGAAATCCAGCGCCATGCGCGGGACCTTCCCGGCCAATGCAAGCCAGGTACGCGCCACCGAGCGCCGCATGTCGAACGGCGCGGTCGCGCGCAAGATGCCGCTGTCGGAGATGAGCACGCTGACCGCCACCCGCGACGCGAACGGCAAGATCGTCATCCAGCACAGCGATCCCAGCGACGATGCCGCCCCCGCCACCCACCAGGGGGAGTTGCCGCGTGAATAAGTCACTGCTCGCCATTTCCATCGCACTCGCCGGCGCCTTCGCGCTCGCGCCGAGCGCGCAAGCCGCCAACCTCACCCTGATCAACGGCGACAACGGCACCGCCGTGGGCCTCAACGACCCGACCGCGGCCGCTCCGGTCGGCGGCAACCCGGGCGTTTCCATCGGCGAACAGCGCCGCATCGTCTACCAGTACGCGATGGATGCGTGGGGCGCGGTGCTGCAGAGCAACGTCGAGATCAAGGTGTACGCCACCTTCGCCCGCCTGACCTGTACCGCCACCGGCGGCACCCTCGGCGCGGCCGGCACCAACTGGATCCTCAACGACTTCCCCGGCTCGCGCCCGAACACGCTGTACCACTCCGCGCTCGCCGACGCGATCGCCGGCGAAGACCTCGTCCCCGATCCGGACGATCCGGCCGACATCTTCTCCCAGTTCAACGGCGACCTCGGCAAGCCCGACTGCCTGGCCGGCTCGGGCTGGTACCTGGGCCTGGACGGCAAGACCCCGGAAGGCAAGATCAACTTCCTCAACGTGGTCATGCACGAGCTCGGCCACGGCCTGGGCGCGCAGGGGTTCATCAACAAGAACACCGGCGCGCTGCTCGCGGGCCTGAGCGACGTCTACACCAGCAACGCCTACGACAACGTCCAGAACAAGGCCTTCAACGACCCGGCGATGACCGACGCGTTGCGCGCCACGGCCATGAAGACCCCGGGCCGCACGGTGTGGAACGGCGCTCAGGTCAACGCTCAGGCGCCGCTGGTCCTGGATCGGCGCACCGTGCTCAACGTGACCGCACCGGCCGCGGCCGCGGGCAGTTACGAAATCGGCTTCGCCGACTTCGGCCCGGCCCCGTCGGCGACCAGCTTCCCGGCCGGTCAGCTGGTGCTGGTCAACGACGGCGTCGCCGCGGCTTCGGTCAGCGACGGTTGCGAAACCCCGTTCGTCAACGCCGCCGCCATCGCCGGCAAGGTCGCGGTGATCGATCGCGGCACCTGCAACTTCGCGGTCAAGGCCAAGAACGCGCAGCTCAACGGCGCGGTCGCGGTGGTGATCGTCAACAACACCGGCGGCGTGGCGGGCATGGGCAACTCGGCTCCGCCGATCACCGACATCACCATTCCCACGGTGATGATCTCGCAGGGCGACGGTGCGTTGGTCAAGGCCAATCTGCCGGCGACGGCGGGCGCGCTGGTCGATCCGAACTTCCTGCAAGGCGCCGACCGCAATGGCCGCACGCGGCTATACGCGCCGACCGTCGTCGCGGTCGGCTCGACCTTCTCGCACTTCGACACCGACCTGCAGCCCAACGCGCTGATGGAACCGTTCGATACGCCGGAAGTGCAGGCCCAGTTCGACGTCGATCTGACCCCGGCGATGTTCGTCGACATCGGTTGGACGCTCAATCCGGGCAACGCGATCCTCGGCACCTGCGACACCACGGTCAAGGCGCTGGAAACGCCCGGCCTGATCATCGGCGCCAACATCACCGCCGAGAGCAAGCTGTGCGCGACTCATGCCCACGGCAGCCGTGCGCTCTACCTGCGTTGCATCTCCGATCACGCCACCGAGTTGCAGCAGATCGGCGCGATCACCACCACGCAGTTGGGCAAGGTGCGGCAGTGCGCGGCGACGGTGCGTCCGTAAGCCTCACGCTCCAGGCATCGTTATAGCGTTGCAAAAAACCGGCGCCGCGAGGCGCCGGTTTTCTTTGCGCCAGCTGAAAGCATGTCGGCGCCGGCGACCTGCGGCACTTGAATTCGCCGCCGCAGACGCTACGTTGCACCCACAAGGCCAATCCGGCCGCATGCGGAGTACGACACGATGGGATTGATCAGCCTGCTCTGGGGCATTTTCGCGCTGGCGTGGATGGTCCTGGCCCTGATTCCGTTGCTCGGCTGGGGCAACTGGTTTCTGATTCCGTTCGCCGCGGTCGGCGCGATCATCGCCGCGATCGGCCTGTTGTTCACCAAGTCGGAAAACAACGGCCGCGCCAAGACCGGCCTGCTGCTCAACGCCATCGTGATCGTGGTCGCGCTGGTCCGGCTCGGCATCGGCGGCGGCATCATCTGACGACGCGTTCGCGCTGCGCCGTCGCGATGGCGGCGGCGCAGCGACGACAAGGCGCAGTGACGATTTCCTGTATTCAAGCGCCGCGCCAAGACGGTCCACCGCTGCGGGCGCGAGCGCAAACCTCGACCCGGCGCAAATTCCCGAGGTCTTTTGTGGGAGGGGCTTTAGCCCCGACGCTTTCGGCTTAGACCGCCGATCACCTCGAACACAATTGCTTGATCGTCGCGCGTAGACCGCGCCGCCCACTCGAACCAGTTCGCTAGACCGGCCCAAGCACCGCCGGCCGCGCCGCCACCAACGCGCGCGTATGCGCATGCTGCGGCATCTTCAACACCTGCGCCGTCGGCCCAGTCTCGACGATGCGCCCGCCTTCGAGCACGGCGATACGCTCGGCCACCGCGGCCGCGGCGGCGAGATCGTGAGTCACGAACAACAACGCCAGCCCGCGTTCGCGCTTGAGCCGCGCGAGCAAGGCCAGGATCGACGCGCGATGATGCGCGTCCAGCGCCGACACCGCTTCGTCGCAGACCAACAGATCCGGCGAGGTCGCCAGCGCGCGCGCGATCGCGATGCGCTGGCGCTGACCGCCGGAGAACTGGTGCGGATACCGATCCAGCATCGCCTCGTCCAGCCCGACATCGCGCAGCAGTCCGGCGGCGCGCGCGCGACGTGCGTGCTTGTCCAGAGTTCCGTGGATGCGCAGCGGTTCGGCCACGATCTCGGCCACGCGCAGGCGCGGGTCGAGCGAGGCATACGGGTCCTGGAACACCACCCCGGTCCGCGCCCGCAACCGGCGCAAGGCCGCGGCGTCCAACGACCCCAGATCGATCCCCTCGATCGACACGCGTCCCTGTGCGCCGCGCAACAACCGCAGCAAGACACGACCCAAGGTGCTCTTGCCGCTGCCGCTTTCGCCGACCAGGGCCAGCCCTTGCCCGCGCCTGAGTTCGATATCGACCCCATCGAGCGCCGGCCGCGGCGCGCGCGGATAGTGCATCGACAAGGCTTCGCCGCGCAGCAGCGGCGGCGTGTCGTTATCGGCCTGCACCATCGGCTCGGGCGGCAAGGCATCGATCCGATCGGCGGCCAGCAGCTCGCGCGTATACGCATGCGCGGGCGATGCGAACACCGTCGCGGTGTCGCCGCGCTCGACCACCTCGCCACGCTGCAACACCAGCAACTGCTGCGCATACGCGCCCACCAGCGGCAGATCGTGGCTGATCAGCAGCAGCGCCAGGCCGTCCTCGCGGCGCAGCCGATCGAGCAGATCGAGAATGTCGCGGGCGATGCGCGCGTCCAGCGCCGAGGTCGGCTCATCGGCGATCAGCACCCGCGGCTGCGTCGCCAGGGCCAGCGCGATCGCGATGCGCTGACGCTGGCCGCCGGAAAACTGATGCGGATAGCGGCGCAGCGCCGCCGCCGGATCGGGCAGTTGCACCCGTTCGAGCAGCGCCTGCGCCTGAGCGCCGGCCGCCGCGGCCGACAAGCCGCGCACCACACGCAAGGTTTCGTTGAGCTGCGCGCCGATCCGGCGCAACGGATGCAAGGCCGCGAGCGGGTCCTGCGGCACCCAGGCCAGGGTGCGGCCGCGCAGCCGCGCATGCGCGGCGCTGGCGATCGCGACGTCGCTGCCGTCGATAGTCAAGCGCCCCTGCGCGCGCAGTTGCGCCGGCAACAGGCTGAGCAAGGCCAGCGCGGTCAGGCTCTTGCCGCTGCCGCTTTCGCCGACCACGCCGAGGCACTGGCCCGGATGCAGCTCCATATCGAGCGGCCCGAGCAAACGCCGCGATTGCGTCGCACTGCTGTCGACAGAAACTCTCAACCCATGCAGCGACACCAGCGCGCTCATGCGGCCGCGGCCTGGCGCGGCGCATCGCTCTGCGGCGAACGATGCACATCGAGCCAATCGCGCAGGCCGTCGCCGAGAAACTGGAACGCGGCCAATGTGGTCACCAGAAATCCCGCCGGAAACAACAAGGTCCACGGCGCGCTGTCGAGTTCCTGCACGCCTTCGGCGAGCAGGCCGCCCCAACTCGACGACGGCTCGTCGATCGACAGACCGAGAAAACCCAGAAAACTTTCGACCAGGATCGCCTGCGGCAGGATCAAGCCGAGGTACACGAATGCCAGCGGCATCAGGTTCGGCAGCACATGCCAGCGCAGGCGCTGGCCGAAACTCGCCCCGGCCGCCTGCGCCGCGAGCACGAACGGCGCCTCGCGCAGCCGCGCGGCCTCCGCGCGCATGACCCGGGCCAGATCGATCCAGACATAGCCGCCGATCGCCGCGAGCAACAGCAGCAGCGAACGTTCGAACAAGGTCAGCAGCAGGATCACCACCAGCAGGAACGGCAGCGCCGAAAACACGTCGAGCACCCGCACCATCAGCCGTTCGACCCAGCCGCCGGCGAGCCCGGCGATCGCGCCGTAACCCAGCCCGATCACCAACGCGACCACGCTCGCCAGCAAGCCGATGCCCAACGACAAGCGCCCGCCGGCCAGGGTGCGCGCGAACACGTCGCGGCCGATCGCGTCGGTGCCGAACCAATGCCCGGCGGTCCCGGGCCGGGCCGACAGCGCGTCCCAGTCGGGCAGGATCGGGCCGTAGCGGCCGAGCAGCGGCGCCAGCCAGCACAGCGCCGCCAGCGCGGCGAGTATCAATAGACAAGTGCGCGCCAGCGGCGGCAGGGACATGAGCGATCGCATTGCCGCGCATCGTACCCGCTCCAGCCCGCGCCGGAGCTGGGTTTCCCTCTGTAGGAGCGGCGCGAGCCGCGACCGCGAAACCACAGCTACGACGAAACCCTCGGCGTAACCGTGATGTCGCGGTCGCGGCTCGCGCCGCTCCTACAGTCCCCCCGGCACATGCCGGGTGGTCATAAGCAGATGAAGCAATACCTTTTCCCCTGGCCCGCGCACCCGGCGACATTCCCTACATGGTGAATGGGAAATGCTGACGATGAAGGCCAAGTACGCCCTGCGCGCGATGTGCGCGCTCGCGCGCGCCGAGCACGCCCGGCGCCCGACCGACCCCGCGCTCGCCCCGCGGCCGCGCCGCGAGCGGCTGCAGGCGCGCACCATCGCCGAACACAGCGGCGCCCCGAGCAAGTTCCTCGAAACCATCCTGGTCGACCTGCGCCAGGCCGGTTTCATCGACAGCCGCCGCGGCCAGAAGGGCGGCCACGCCCTCGCCCGCCCGGCCGACCAGATCATGGTCGGCGACCTGATCCGCGCCATCGACGGCCCATTGGCGCCGGTGCGCTGCGCCAGCGTCAGCGCCTACCAGGCCTGCGCCGACTGCCCCGACCCGGAGGCGTGCAGCCTGCGCTCGCTGATGCGCGAGGCGCGCGATGCGATCTCCGACGTGCTCGACCGCCGCAGCCTGCGCGAACTCGCGCTGGCCCCGGATTTCCTCGCCGCGCTGCCGATCGCCGATGCGACGCTCGGTCTCGATGGAGCGTTGTCGTGAACCGCGGCACGAACTCGGGAACGAAGCCAAAAGCCGCGTCGAAAACGGCGGCCGCGACGCGCAAACGCGCCGCCGCCGACGATGCGCAACAAGTCTCGACCGTGCGTTACCCGATCGCCCGCGATCCGGAACCCGAGATCAACATCGTCAACCTCAGCGATACCGAATACGTACTGTTGAACGCGGTGCGCGAACTGCGCGCGGGTCGGATCGAAGTCGTCATCCAGGGTTCGCGCATTGTCGAGATCACTCGCACCCAGCGGGTCGCAGTCGATGCGGCGCAGGAGTCGTGGGCGTAAGCAACACCGTCACTTGAGCGACCGCTCGCGGGGAAGCGGGCGGTCGTTCGCGACATCGCGGTCTAGGGGGTCGGCGCTGGGCATTCGCGCCTCGATGATCTACGCGTTTTTGTTGTCTCCACTCACCTCGTGGCCCCATCCACGTCCGTCATCGATCGAAGGAGCACGTCATGCAAACCCGGGTTCGACCTGCGCTCAACGCACGCACCGCGACCGTCTCGTTGTGGAGCGCGCTGGCCTGTGCGCTCGCCTTGCCCGCTCACGCGCAGTCGAACGAGCTCACCGTCGAGCAACTGGCCCAGCGCCTGCGCGCGATCGAACAACGCCTGGGCGGCGGCGACGCGGTCGCCAATGCGTCCGCCGACAGCGGCAATCTCAGCGATCTCGACCAACGCCTGCGGGTGATCGAACGCAAACTCGAACTGCAGGCCGAAGAAAACGCCGCGCGCGTCGCGAGCACGCCGGCTGTGTCGCTCAGCGCGAGCAAGGGCCTGTCGGTGAAATCGCCGCCGCCGGGCGATGTCGAACTCAAGTTCAAGGCGCTGGTCCAGGCCGACGGCCGTTTCTTCATCGGTGACGAACTACTGCCGCAGAACGACACCTTCCTGTTCCGCCGGATCATGCCGACCATCGAAGGCACCTGGGGTCCGTTGATCGGTTTCCGCCTCACGCCCGAATTCGCCGGCGACAGCGCGACCATCGCCGATGCGTATTTCGATCTGAAATTCGATCCGCGCGCGACCGTGCGGATCGGCAAGTTCAAGAGCCCGGTCGGCCTGGAACGCCTGCAATCCAGCGGTTCCACCGGCC
Source organism: Lysobacter capsici (assembly GCF_018732085.1). NCBI lineage: Bacteria > Pseudomonadati > Pseudomonadota > Gammaproteobacteria > Lysobacterales > Lysobacteraceae > Lysobacter > Lysobacter capsici. The sequence goes on from NZ_CP076103.1 coordinate 5,798,405, forward strand.
TGATCGAACTGGGCCTGGCGTCCGAGCTCACGCCCAATCGCGACCTGGGCGTGCAGTTGCAGGGCGAACTCGCCGGCGCGACGGTGTCGTATGCGCTGGGCGTGTTCAACGGCGCGGTCGACGGCCGCGACAGCCCGACCGTCAATCCCGACAACGAATTCGAACTCGCCGGCCGGGTGTTCGTCGAACCGTGGAAGAACGCGAGCAACGCGCTGTCGGGCCTGGGCTTCGGCGTGGCCGCGAGCAGCGGCGACCGTCGCGGCAACGGCAATAATTTCCTGCCGCGCTACCGCACCCCGGGCCAGACCCAGTTCTTCAACTACCGCAGCGCGGTGCTCGCCGACGGCGCGCAGACGCGCTGGTCGCCGCAGGCGTTCTACTACCGCAACGGCCTGAGCCTGCTCGGCGAATACGTCAGCTCCAGCCAGGACGTGCGCGTCGGCGCGTTCGCCGACGAACTCGAACACACCGCCTGGCAACTCACGGCCGGTTACGTGCTGACCGGCGAAGACGCCGGCTACAAGGGCGTGGCCCGGCCTAACCAACCTTTTACGCTCGGTGCGGCAGGCTGGGGCGCGTTTGAACTGGTCGCACGCTACGGCCGCCTGGAGATCGACGACGACGCCTTCCCGCGTTACGCCGACCGCAACGCCGTCGCCGCGGCCGCGCGTTCGTGGGGACTGGGCTTGAACTGGTACCTGACCGGCAACCTCAAGCTCGTCGCCAACTACACCCAGACTCAGTTCGATGGCGGCGCCGCCGCCGGACGCGACCGCGAAGACGAAAAAGCCTTCTTCACCCGCGCCCAACTCGCATTCTGATTCGACCTCGCCCTTCCCTCACAGGAGCTACCGATGAAAACCGCACTCCGACTGACCCTGCTGGCCCTGGCGCTCGCCGCCGCGGGCACGGTCTCGGCCAAGGACACCGACCTGCTCAACGTGTCCTACGACCCCACCCGCGAGTTCTACGCCGAGGTCAATCAAGTCTTCGCCGCGCAATGGAAGCAACAGACCGGCGAAACCCTCAACATCCGCGCCTCGCACGGCGGCTCGGGCAAACAGGCGCGCGCGGTCGTCGATGGGCTGGAAGCCGACGTGGTCACCCTCGCCCTGGCCGGCGACATCGACACCATCGCCAACGCCAAGCAACTGCCCGCCAACTGGCAATCGCGTTTGCCGCATCAAAGCGCGCCCTACACCTCGACCATCGTGTTCCTGGTGCGCAAGGGCAACCCGAAAGGCATCAAGGATTGGGACGACCTGATCAAGCCCGGCGTCGCGGTCATCACCCCGAACCCGAAGACCTCCGGCGGCGCGCGCTGGAATTATCTGGCCGCGTGGGCCTACGCCTCGACCAAGTTCCGCGACGGCGACAAGGTCGTCGACTTCCTCACCAGCCTGTTCAAGAACGTCCCCGTGCTCGACACCGGCGCGCGCGGCTCGACCACCACCTTCGTCGACCGCAAGATCGGCGATGTGCTGATCGCCTGGGAAAACGAAGCGCTGCTGACCCTGGAGCAATCCAACACGCGAGGCCAGTTCGAAGTCGTCATCCCGAGCCTGAGCATCAAGGCCGAACCGCCGGTGGCCTGGGTCGACAAGAACGTCGACAAACACGGCACCCGCAAACAGGCCGAAGCCTACCTGCGTTTCCTCTACACCCCCGAAGGCCAGCGCCTGGCCGCCAAACACGGCTACCGCCCGGCCGAACCGGACAAGGTCCCGGCGGCGGAACTGGCGAAGTTCCCGGAGGTGAAGCAGGTGACCATCGACGGCGCGTTCGGCGGGTGGAAGAAGGCGCAGGCGGCGCATTTTTCGGATGGTGGGTTTTTTGACAAGATTTATTTACCGAAGTGATCGGCTGAAGCCCATTGCCACTCCAGCAACGATAAGGCCCGCTTCTGCGGGCTTTATCGTTTGCTGAAGTGTTCAAATCCGGCAAAACGCAACGAAACGCTCAATAAGCGACCCCAATAGTTCCATGGGACATCTTCGAAACCGATATATGCGCGGCTGGTCCATGCCGATCATCCTCGGTTTCGTTGCCTCCGATTGGCCCTACAGGGTCGATGAGCAGTCGGCTGCAATATCTATACCTTCGCGGTGCTTAAGTACAAATGCCTCGATGACATTTGGCCGAGTCGGAATGGGATCTTTTATAGGCTGCTCCCAGGACTCCTTTAATCGAGGATACAACCGCTCTCGAAACGATACGACATCTGGGGCGCGCTGATCCGCATCTACCATCGTAAGCACTGTCAGCACTATCGGCCCATTGATTAGCGTCAAGACCGGCACCCCTTTGCAATCGAATTGGATTGAATGCGACGCCGGATCGCCGGCTATCAATTCGATGCCCTTAAGCTTTAATGAAACTTCCGCATCGATGGCATCTCTACGAACTTGCGCGAACTCTACAGTCGTCAATGGCATGAATCTTTGAGGGGAAGCTTCAATAGATACCGGGAAAAAGATCCACGCTAGAGCAGCCAAGCAAAGTCCGACCGCAACACAGACAGCAATTGTTGTTTTCATTTTTGGTCACTCATCAGACCTCAGTTCGGAGCGGCCAACATCTCGGTCGCGCAGATGCGTCTATCGGACTCCATTGGAGGCAGCCTTATCATTCCTCATGGCGATGAATGATGCGAAAGGGATTTCATAGCCTGATCGAACCTGGGCTCCACTACAGCATTTGTCAGGTACTTGGCACCTTCAAAGTCGACGATGATCTTGGCATCCTGCGAACCTACGCGGTACACGAAAGACCCGATCCTCTGAAACACGCCATCAACATCGACTACAAGATCGCACACGCCCGAACCCTGCGCGTTGAATTCTGTCGGCGTCTCCAAAAACAAAGTGTATGCAGCACCGACCTCCAGAGGCACCTTGGAGCATAGGGACTTGTATTTGGCGCTCGGCTCATCCGTCGACTTGAGTTCTCTGACTGTTTTTACTTCCAGTGAGATCACATGGTTCGAATTGCAGACCTCTTCGCTCTGCCCACATTCGGCTCTCACACCTGTCACTTTCCCGGTAACGACGGCCTTTGCATTTTTGAACAACGTTTCTACTGACCTGTTTGCGGGCGAAGTCGTCCAGCCCGCGCCCGACGAACTTGCCAGCACAATAGCCAGGAACATCGAGATCTTCTTCATCATCCATTCCCCGTCACTACCCGCACTTGCCCGCAGCCAGGAGAGCACAGACGCGCACGTTGCCCCGAATGGCTGGCGGATTGCGGTCATGAGGCGATCCTCGGTGACCGCTGTGAAGCCTAACTGACCAACACAGATCGTGGACAGAGCGTTTTTTACTGCTTTGGCCTTGTATCTCTGTTTTCTACAATCCCAGATTGCTTTCTTTTGTCATGACTCGAGCAACCTGGCCATCTTGATCGAACACCACGATGATTCTCGTGGTTTTCGTGACCGTATCCACCGGCGGCTCGGAAACGAAAAACGTGAGGGTAGGCGATTTGAGCGCCTCCTCCTGAATCAATTCAGTTGGCAAGGCTGATGTATCGCTCAGCGGCGGGTTGAATGTGAATTCCATGCCGCGGCTTTTCAGCAGAAGTTCGATGCTGGCGCGAGTCTCACCGACTCCAATTCCTTCAATCGCAGCCTCAGCGGACCCATGCCTTTGGCAAGAAGCCGAGGAGATGCTGAAAAACGCCAATAGCAATCCATGGATAGCGCGTTTCAACGAGTAAGCTCCTGTGGTTCGCACTGCGTTCCAGTTGCACAGCAATCCGACAGCCGGCTTGAGCGTCATCGAAATACTCCCCCTGATGCCAGATCAATGACTGTCAGCGTACATCCGACAGCGCGCTCGTTCAGTACGAGCACCTCGACTGAACGCTCGCAGCAAGTTCGTTAGCCCGACCCAGTTTGTCGGAACGATCCCACTTTGTGTATTTCGGAGCCAATCTTTGTCAGCCCTATGGCTCAGCCATTGGTCTAGTGCTCGGCCGCCCCATTCACCCCATTCGAACCCCGGCCCGACCATGCTCGCCCCCCCATATCTCCATCGCGCACCTAGAAACAACCAACGCGCATTTCCCAGGAACCCCCGGAACGCGATAGCGTCCAACCCCTCTGTCCCCACAACACGTTGCCGCCCACGCCACATGAGCGAGCAAGTCCTTACTCTGCCGACCTCCGCCACCCGCTGGCGCCGGCCGTTGCCCGGTCTCGGGCTCGGGCTGGGCCTCGGGCTGACCTGGCTCGGCCTGATCGTCCTGCTGCCGCTGGCCGCGCTGATCCTGCGCTCGGGCGGGCTCGGCTTCGCCGGCTGGCTGCGCGCGATCTCCGATCCGCGCGTGATCGCCTCGCTCAAGGTCAGCTTCGGCGCCGCCTTCATCGCCGCGGTCGTGGCGCTGGTGTTCGGCGCGGTGATCGCCTGGGTGCTGGTGCGCTATCGCTTCCCGGGCCGGCGCCTGATGGACGCGATGGTCGATCTGCCGTTCGCGCTGCCGACCGCGGTCGCCGGCATCACCCTGGCCGCGATTTACGACCAGAACGGCTGGGTCGGCCAATGGCTGCAGCCGTTTGGCATCCAGTTGGTCAACAACGTCGCTGGCATCGTGATCGCACTGATCTTCATCGGCCTGCCGTTCGCGGTGCGCACGGTGCAGCCGGTGCTGGAAACCCTCGGCCGCGAGCAGGAGGAAGCGGCGATCTCGCTCGGCGCCTCGCGCCTGACCGCGCTGCGGCGGGTGATCCTGCCCGAGCTGCTGCCGGCGCTGCTGACCGGGTTCTCGCTGGCGTTCGCGCGCGGGCTGGGCGAATTCGGCTCGGTCATTTTCATCGCCGGCAACTTGCCGATGAAGACCGAGATCGCGCCGCTGCTGATCACCATCCGCCTGGAAGAGGACGGCGGCGTCACCGCCGCGATCGTGCTGGCGACCTTGCTGCTTCTGATGTCGTTCGCGTGCCTGGTCGCGATCAACGCCGCCTCGACCTTGTTCGCCCACGGGAATCGCCGCGATGGCTGACGCCTCCCTTCCGCCCGCGCGCGATCCGCTGCAGGAACCGGCCTGGGTACGCTGGACCCTGATCGGTCTGGCGGCCGCGATCATGCTGTTGATCGTGGTCATGCCGTTGTTGATGCTGCTCGGCGCCGCGTTCGGCAGCGGGCTCAAGGTCTGGTTCGCCGCGGTCAGCGAGCCGCACACGATCGACGCGCTCAAGCTCACCTTGCTCACCGCCGCGATCGTGGTGCCGGTCAATGCGATCTGCGGCGTGTTCACCGCCTGGGCGGTGACCCGTTTCGAATTCCGCGGCAAACGCACCTTGATGGCGCTGATCGACCTGCCGTTCGCGGTGTCGCCGGTGGTCGCGGGCCTGTGCCTGGTGCTGTTGTTCAGCCCGACCCACGGTTACTTCGCCGACCTGCTCAATCACTACGACATCAAGATCCTGTTCGCCACGCCCGGGATCGTGCTGGCGACCATGTTCGTGACCTTCCCGTTCGTGGTGCGCGAGCTGATCCCGCTGATGGAGCAGCAAGGCAGCGACGAGGAACTCGCCGCGCGCTCGCTCGGCGCCAACGCCTGGACCATGTTCTTCCGCGTGACCCTGCCCAACATCAAATGGGGCCTGCTGTACGGCGTGTTGTTGTGCAGCGCGCGCGCGATGGGCGAGTTCGGCGCGGTGACGGTGGTGTCGGGCAACGTCATGGGCCAGACCAATACGCTCTCGCTGCATGTCGAGGTGTTGTACAAGCAGATGGGCGGCGAAGCGGCGGCGGCGTTCGCGGTGGCGTCGTTGCTGGCCGGCCTGGCCCTGGTCACCTTGGTGGTCAAGATCTGGCTGGAAGCGCGGCACGGCGACGCGCTCGCGCGCTCGCATCGGCGGCATTGAGTCGAGCGATCGACTTAAACAACCACCGACACACTCATTCACTCACTCGTTCTGATTTACCGCTCCGGTTCACTAGGTATCGCCACGAATGGATCTGCATCTCAAAGCCATCGCCAAGCGTTATGCGAACGTCGCCGCGCTCGACTCGGTCGATCTCGACGTCGCCTCGGGCGAGCTGGTCGCGTTGCTGGGGCCGTCGGGCTCGGGCAAGACCACGCTGCTGCGCGTGATCGCCGGCCTGCTGCAGCCCGATTCGGGGCGGTTGCTGTTCGGCGAACACGACGCGACCCGGTTGAGCCTGCGCGAACGCAATGTCGGTTTCGTGTTCCAGCACTACGCCTTGTTCAAGCACATGACCGTGGCCGAGAACATCGCCTTCGGCCTGCGCAGCCGGCCGCGCGCGCGGCGACCGGACAAGGCGACGATCGCCAAGCGGGTGCAGGAATTGCTGAGCCTGATCCAGTTGCCGGAACTCGGCGCGCGCTATCCCGAACAACTGTCCGGCGGGCAGAAGCAGCGCGTGGCGCTGGCGCGCGCGCTGGCGATCGACCCGACCGTGCTGCTGCTCGACGAACCCTTCGGCGCGCTCGACGCCAAGGTGCGGGTGGAACTGCGGCGTTGGCTGCGGCGTCTGCACGAACACACCGGGCAGACCACTTTGTTCGTCACCCACGATCAGGAAGAAGCGCTGGAGCTGGCCGATCGCGTGGTCGTGCTCAAGGACGGCCGGATCGAGCAGATCGGCACGCCTGACGAGATCTACAGCGCGCCGGCCTCGGCCTACGTGTTCGATTTCATCGGCCGCGCCAACGTCATCGAGGGCCAGACCGAGGGCGGCGAGCTGTCGGTCAACGGCCACGCCCTGCGCCTGCCGGTGGACGGCAGCAGCCGCAGCCGCGCGCGCCTGTATGTGCGCCCGCACGACATCGCCCTGGTCGGCGAGGGCGAAGGCCTGCCGGCGCGGGTGATTTCCTCGCATCGCCTGGCCGAGCGGATCACCCTGGAACTGGTGGTCGAAGGCCAGACGCGCCCGCTGGAACTGGACCTGGTGGCGACGCCCGACGCGGTGACCCCGGCCTCGGGCAGCACGGTGCATGTGCGGCCGTTGCGGTATCGGGTGTATTCGGAATAAGCCGTACAGAGCCCCTCTCCCGCAAAGCGGGATAGGGAGTTTCGGAATAGGCCGTACTAGAGCCCCTCTCCCGCGAAGCGGGAGAGGGGTTGGGGTGAGGGCACGCGGCATCGGACGATCGCGCCTGCGCCTTCATCACCCTCACCCCGGCCCTCTCCCGCGAGCGGGAGAGGGAGACAAGCCGGTTGATCGTGTTGAACGCGCGATGGCTTGCCCGATCTGGCAGAACACAGCATCGCCCCCCGCCCGCGACCCGCGGTCGCAGGCCCCGCCCCCGCGCGGGAGTAAACTAGCCCCATGACCTATCCCCACTCGCGCCCGCGGCGGATGCGCCGCGACGACTTCTCTCGCCGCTTGATGCGCGAGACCGTCCTCACCGCCAACGACCTGATCTATCCGGTCTTCGTCCACGAACTCGACGGCCGCGCGCCGGTCGGCTCCATGCCCGGCATCGAACGCCTGTCGATCGACGAACTGCTGCGCGTGGCCGAACGCGCGAGCGAGTTGCGGGTGCCCGCACTCGCGCTGTTTCCGGTCACCGCGCCGGATGCGAAGTCGCTCGACGCCGCCGCCGCGTGGGACGACGACGGCCTGTGCCAACGCGCGATCCGCGCGCTCAAGCAACGCTTCCCGGAGCTGGGCGTGATCACCGACGTCGCCCTCGATCCGTACACCACGCACGGCCAGGACGGTCTGGTCGACGACAGCGGCTACGTCATGAACGACGAAACCGTCGAGGCGCTGGTCAAGCAGGCGCTGTCGCACGCCGTCGCCGGGGCCGACGTGGTCGCGCCCAGCGACATGATGGACGGCCGCATCGGCCAGATCCGCAACGCGCTGGAACGCGACGGCCACATCCACACCCGCATCCTGGCCTACAGCGCCAAGTACGCATCGAGTTTCTACGGCCCGTTCCGCGATGCGGTCGGCTCGGCCGGTGCGCTCGGCAAGGGCAACAAGTACACCTACCAGATGGACCCGGCCAACAGCGACGAAGCGATGCGCGAGATCGCGCTCGATCTCGACGAAGGCGCCGACATGATCATGGTCAAGCCGGGCATGCCCTACCTCGACATCGTGCGCCGCGCGAAGGACGAATTCGGCGCGCCGACCTTCGTCTATCAAGTCAGCGGCGAGTACGCGATGCTGCGCGCGGCCATTCAGAACGGCTGGCTGGACGAACGCGGCTGCGTGCTTGAGGCACTGACCTCGATCAAGCGCGCCGGCGCCGACGGTGTGTTGACCTACTTCGCGCTGGATGCGGCGCAGTGGCTGCGCGAAGCGAACTGAGCCGCATCAATACGGCGGTTGCGGCGCGCGCAGGCATCCCTGTGTGCGCACGCGATGCGAGCTGCCCGATTTCAATCAACCGGCATTGATCCTGGGCGTGAATTTGAACGCCGCGTCCGTGTTCGCGGCGTCCGGATTCGATCAAGGGCAATCGGCGCGACCTTGCGCGCCGCAAATCGCCGCGAGGCCCGAAGGCCCCGCGGCAACCTGCATCAATACGGATAGAACGTGCAGAACTCCGTCACCGTCACGTTCAACTGCGACGCATAACCTTGCAGTTGGCCCTGGCAATCGCTCTGGGTGATCGCAGTGATGTGCTCGTAATGGAAGGTGTAGGTCACCGTGGTGCCGTTCGGACCGGGCACGCTATGCGGGTCGGCCCAACGCACCGTGGCTTTCCACACGCCGAACGGCTGCGGCGGCTGCGGCTTGACCGGAAGACCGCCGGGCGGGGCCGCCATGACCGGCGCCGCCAACAGCAACATCGAGAACAGCAGACCCCCAAAACTACGTTTCATGTTGCTCATAAAGATCCTTTTTATTGCCACACGACGTGGCGGGGGAAGGATAGCGGCGTGCGTCGCGATCGCGATTCGCGACGGCGTCGCGATACGCGCACGGCCGATAAGCGGCGAGCCATCCGCGACTAGCGGAAACGCGCAAACGCAATCCTCCGACGAACGGCCGGTCGCTCGTGTTGCAATGCGGCGCAGGCCGAACGCCAGCGCAACAGCGGCGCTCGCGCGCGTGCGTTCATGCGTTCGCATTGCGTGCGGGGACGCGAGGTACTGCGTCGTGCAGCGAAGCGGATGTTGCGCGCACGAAACAATTCATCGCCGGCGGTTGCGGCCTCGACGAACTGTGCGCGATGGCTCAGATTTCGACGATGCAGATCGGCGCGTCGGGTTGACTACCGATCAAGCGCGCCAGTTCGATCGCGTCGTCGAGGCATTCGTCGGGTTGATGGAAGGCGGAGAGGAGGTCGTAACCGTCGTCGCCGCCGGGCTCGCGGCCGTCCCGCAGACTCAGCTCGATGCAGGTCCAGTCGATGACATCCTCCAGCGCGGATGCGTGCGGCCCCACCACGCCGACGTAACTCACACCGTCGCGCAGCCATTGTTCGACCGATTGTTCGATGGCGCGTGCGAGCGTGGCAAGGTCGTCGCCGCGCGAATGCACCACCACTTTCTTTGCGTAGGCGCTGTCGCGAATCACCGCGCCGCGTTCGCCACGCAGCCGTCCTTGCCGGTCGCGGCCGGCGCCTTCATCCGATACAGGTCCATCTTGCCGGCCTTCGGCGCCTTGGCCGAACCGCTGACCACCAGTTCGCCCGGCTTGTTCCAGTCGACCGCCGGGCCGAGCGTATATCCCTCGGCCGTATTGAACGACAACGCCAACGGCGTCGCCTCGCCATAGCGCGAACCATCGCATTGCGCGAGGTACAGCCGGATCGGATCGTGCTCGACGTCGCTCGAACGCGCGAACACGATGGCGCGGCCATCGCCGAGCCAGGCCGCGTCGAATTCGTCGGCGGCGGTGTTCACGCCCGGCACCGGCCTGGGGTCGGCGAACGCGCGGCCGTTCCAGGTCGCGACGAACAGATCGTGCCGGCCCGCGCCGCCGAACCCGTTGCTGGCGAACAGCAGATGCTTGCCGTCGCGGCTCGGCGTCGGCGCCCATTCGTCGCCGCGGCTGTTGACGCCGGGGCCGAGGTTTTCGGCCGGGCCGTAGCTGCCGTCGGCCTGCACCGGCGCGCGATACAGATCGTCGCCGCCGCGGCCGCCGGGCCGGTTGGAGAAGAAGTACAGCCAGCGGCCGTCGGCGCTGAACAAAGGATCGAAATCGTTCGACACCGAGTTGATCGACAGCGGTTCGGGCTGTTGCCAGCGGCCGTCGATCAGCCGCGCCTGCCACAGGTCCCAGCCGCCCGCGCCGCCCTTGCGGTCGGTGCTGCCCCAGACGATGCGCTGGCCGTCGGGGCGGATCGCGCCGCGCACTTCGCTGTGTGGGGTGGAGACCACGCCCATGCCTTCGATGCCGAATTCCGACAGGGCGAAGGCGCTGCCGGCGAGGGTGCAGCCCAGCATCAGGCTCAGACGGGAGATGGCGGTGCGCATGGGACCTGGGCTCGCGACGGGAGCTGGGAGTTTAGTCCGGCGGTGCGGTCCGCTGTCGTGGTCGGACGCGGCCTTGTGGCGTTGGCATCGCGGCCCGCGCCTCGACCGCACGGCCGTTGGTCACCGGGCGGCCATGCGCCTGGGTCCCGGACGATGCGCCGATCACTGGAATTCACAATCGACGCACATCCCACTGTGCGCAGTCGAAACGCCACCCGTGCGGTCCGTGCCGGGTCGGCGGCCGGCGCCCGCGGCGCGCTGGTCAGCCCGCGGTCGAGGAGTAGACTTCGGGGCAACCGGACCCTGGCGCGCCGCTCGGTGCGTCTCCCCCAGGAAGGGTCATCCGTCCAGAGAGGCGCCTGCATGTCGATCGATTCAAATTCGTCCAGCCCGGTCCTGCGTTACGCGGTGTTCGGCCACCCGGTCGCGCACTCGCTGTCGCCGCGCATCCATGCCGCGTTCGCGCGGCAGTTCGGGATCGGGCTGGAGTACACCGCGATCGATGCCGCGCCGGAACGTTTCGACGTCGCCCTGGCCGAGTTCGCCGCCGAAGGCGGGCTCGGCGCCAACATCACCTTGCCGCTGAAGACCCGCGCGGCGAGCATCTGCTCGCAATTGAGCGAGCGCGCCCAGCGCGCCGGCGCGGTCAACACCCTGATCCGCAGCGCCACCGGCTGGGAAGGCGACAACACCGACGGCATCGGCCTGATCCGCGACCTCACCGAACGCCACGGCCTGGACCTGCGTTCGCGCCGCACCCTGCTGATCGGTGCCGGCGGCGCCGCGCGCGGCGTGGCGCCGGCGCTGCTCGATGCCGGCATCGGCGATCTGTACATCGTCAACCGCACGCCCGAGCGCGCCGACGCGCTGGCCGATGCGCTGGGCCTGCCGGGCCGGGTGCATCCGCGCTATCTCGCCGACGTCAACACGCTGGGCAATTTCGATCTGATCATCAACGCGACCTCGGCCGCGCGCATCGACGCGATGCCGACCCTGCCGATGAGCCTGGCCACGCCGCGCACCGCGGCGGTGGACCTGAGCTACGGCGAAGTGGCGGTGCCGTTCCTCGCGTGGGCCAAGGTCGCCGGCGCGCACGATCGCGTCGACGGCCTGGGCATGCTGGTCGAACAGGCCGCCGAGAGTTTCGAACGCTGGCACCGCAAGCGGCCGGACACCGATCCGGTGTATGCGCAGCTGCGACAGGGTGCGATGGCCCTGGTCACCGCCGACTGATACCTGTTGAAGTTCGCGCCGTTCTGTCGCCGTGCGCGACCGGGCCGGCGCGCCGGCCCCGCCTCTGGAAACGACAATGGATTCCGCTCCCCTGTTCGCGGCGCTGATCGGCCCGTTATTGCACATCGCGCCGCACCTGCTGGCTTGTGCGGTGGGCTTGTTGTTGTGTCTGCTGCGGCGACGCGAACTCGGCACGGCCGGCCTGTACGGCGGCTTGGGCTTCGGCTTGCACATCGGCGGGTCGCTGGTGGGTCTGGGCGGCCAAGCCTGGTCGATGTGGGCCAGAGAGTACGCCGCGGCCCCTGTGTCCTCGATCGCATCGGGCCTGACCGTGTTCATCGTCATCGCGACCGTGCTCCACACGATCGCCATGGGGCTGCTGGTCGCCGCGATTGTGGCGCGGCGGCCGGCGCAGTCGGCATGAGCGCCATCGAACGCGCCTGGCTCTGCTGAGGCAGCATCCATGTCCACGCACGCCGACCCAACCTGTCCCGCCACCGTCTACCACTTCGCCGATCCGGCCGACTGGGCGCGAGCGCAGACCGCCGGCACCTATGCGCCCGACGCGCTGCAACGCGACGGTTTTCTGCATTGCGCGACCCAGGCGCAGTTGGCCGGCGTGATCGAACGTCATCAACGCGGCCGTGGCGCGCGGGTATTGTTGACCCTGGACGCCGCCGCACTGGGCGATGCGTTGCGCTACTACTGGAGCGAGCGCAGCGGCGATCACTTTCCGCATGTGTATGGACCGATCGCGCTAGCGGCGGTGCATTCGGCCGAAGCGTTCCTCGCGCCACCGTGAACGCGATCTGCCGCGACCGCTGCGGCGCGTGCTGCATCGCGCCGTCGATCACCTCGCCGATTCCGGGCATGCCGGACGGCAAACCGGCCGGGGTCGCCTGCGTGCAGCTCGACGAGCAACTGCGCTGCCGGTTGTTCGGCAAACCCGAGCGGCCGAAGTTTTGCGGGTCGCTGCAGCCTTCGTTCGAGATGTGCGGGGGTGATCGCGGCGAGGCGATGAGGGCGTTGTCTGCGTTGGAGCGGATGACCGCGCCGGGTTGAGGTTCGCTGCGTGACTCGCTGCAAAATTCGTCGCGACGGCTTTTGCTGTTGCCCCCTTTGACAAAGGGGGCGAACGGCCGCGCAGCGGACGTGGGGGATTTGCTTTTGCTGTTGCTTCTTTCAGGAGCAAAAGCACCCCCCCCCTTTTTCAAACGGGGGGAAGAGCAGTTGCGAATGTGCGTGGGACAGACTCGTGCCTCGGGCCGGATTCGGCCGAGCTAAGTGAGGATTCGAATCGCAACGGCCATTGCTGTTGCCCTCTTTGACAAAGGGGGCGAACGGCCGCGCAGCGGACGTGGGGGATTTGCTTTTGCTGTTGCTTCTTTCAGGAGCAAAAGCAAATCCCCCTACCCTCCTTTTTCAAAGGGGGAAAGAGCAGTTGCGAATATGCGTGAGACAGACTCGTGCGTCGGGCCGGATTCGGCCGAGCTAAGTGAGGATTCGAATCGCGACGGCTTTTGCTGTTGCCCCCTTTGACAAAGGGGGCGAACGGCCGCGCAGCGGACGTGGGGGATTTGCTTTTGCTGTTGCTTCTTTCAGGAGCAAGAGCGAACCCCCACGCACCCTTTTGCAAAGGGGGAAAAGCAAATGCTTTACAGCAACCCGTCGCGCTTGACCGCGAGGTACTTCTCCACCAGCGACGCGGCCAGCTGATCGCAGCTCACGTCCAGCACCATCACGCCGTGGTTACGCAACGCTTCGTGGGCGGCCACGCGCAGCTCCAGGTATTGCGCGGTCGCGCCGGCGCGGATCGCGCCGGACAGGTCTTCGACGTCTTCGTTCAAGGCCTGGTCGAGCGAGCCTTCGCGCAGGCTCGCCACGCACACCAGGTGCCGGCCGCGCAGCATGCGCACCGCGGCGAGCAGGTCGTCCATGTCTTCGTCGCGCAGGTTGGTCACCAGCATCACCAGCGAACGCCGGCGCTGGCGCAGCGACAGTTCGGTCGCCGCGGCCAGGAAGTCGGTCGCGATCGGCTGCGGCTGCAAGGCGTAACTGGCGCGCAGCAGGTTGTCGATCGCGCCGACGCCGCGCTGCGGCGGCACCCAGCGGCTTTCGCCGCCGCTGGCGAGCAGGCCCACGCCGTCGCCCTGGCGCAGCGCGAGATACGCCACCACCAGAGCCGCATCGAGCACATGATCGAAATGCGAATGCTCGCCGTCGCGCGCCATCAGGCGGCGGCCGGTATCGAGCATCAGCACCAGCTGCTGATTGCGTTCGTCCTGGTACTCGCGCGAGATCAGCCGGCGCGCGCGCGCGGTCGCCTTCCAGTCGATCTGGCGAAGGCTGTCGCCGACGCGGTACTCGCGCATCTGATGGAAGTCGGTGCCTTCGCCGCGACGGCGCTTGACGTGCGCACCGACCAGGCGCGAGGCCTGTTCGGCGCTGAACATCGCAAACTTGGCCAACGGCGCGAAGTTCGGAAACACGCGCACGCGCTGCAGGTCGCCGGACACCCGCGACTGCCACCACAGGCCCCACGGCGAATGCAGGCGCAGCTGCACGCCGTCGAACTGGAAATCGCCGCGGATATTGGCGCGCAGTTCGTAGTCGAAACTCGCGCTCTCGCCGCGGCGCAGGTCGAGCCGGCGCGGCAGGTTGCGCAGCGACCAGCCGCCGGGATGCAGGTCGAACGCGTCCAGCCGTTGCCGGCGCGCGGCGGTCTCGAAGGTCAGACTGACCGGGCGTTCGACGCCGATCGCCCAGGTGTCGTGCATGCGCCGCGCGACCGTCGGGGTCGGCGCGCGCAGCAATCGCAACAGATCGACGATCAGGATCAGCGCGATCAACGCGGTCAGCCACTGCCACACCGACGGCGCCAGCCAGCCCGCGCTCGCGGCCAGACCGACCGCCGACCACGGCACGGCCAGCCAGGCCCAGCGCGGCGACGGCCGCGCCCAGCCGCGTCGCGGCAGCGCGCGATCGCGCGGCACCGACATCGCGGCGACCGGCGAGGCGACGGGCAACGGCGGCGGCACGCCTGCTTTCATCAAAATGCACTCATTGACGCGGCGCTTCCACCGTGGCGAGCAGCTGGTGCAGCACGTCGTCGGGCGATTGGCCTTCGATCTGCAGCTCCGGCGCCAGCGCGATGCGATGGCGCAGCACCGGCTTGGCGATTTCGCGCACGTCGTCGGGAGTAACGAAATCGCGGTCGGACAGCACCGCCTGCGCGCGCGCCGCGCGGATCAGGCCGAGGCTGCCGCGCGGACCGGCGCCGAGCGAGATGCCGGCCCAGTCGCGGGTCTTGCCGACGATGCGCACCACGTAATCGATCACCGCCTCGTCCACCCGCACCAGCGCGGTGCCCTGCTGCATCGCCACGATCTCTTCCGGACCGAGCACGCGCCGCACCTGCGACAGATCGAAATCCGACGCGCTGCGGCCCAGGCTGACCGCGGTGACCATGCGCTTTTCGTCGGCGCGGCTGGGGTAGCCGATCAGGATCTTCAGCAGGAAGCGATCGAGCTGCGCTTCGGGCAGCGGATACGTGCCTTCCTGCTCGACCGGATTCTGGGTGGCCAGGGTCAGGAACGGCGGCGGCAGTTCGAAGCTGTGGCCTTCGATGGTGACCTGCAGTTCCTGCATCGCTTCGAGCAAGGCCGACTGGGTCTTGGCCGGGGCGCGGTTGATTTCGTCGGCCAACAGCAGATTGGTGAACACCGGGCCGCGACGGATATTGAAGCTCTCCGTCTTGGGGTCGTACACCGCATGCCCGCTGATGTCGCTGGGCATCAGGTCGGGCGTGAACTGCACGCGCGCATAGCCGCAATCCAAGGCCTTGGACAATGCGCGCACCACCAGGGTCTTGCCCAGGCCGGGCACGCCTTCGAGCAGCGCGTGACCGCCGGCGAGCAGCGCGATCAGGATCTGGTCGAGCACGTCGGCCTGGCCGATGAAGGCCTTGCTGACTTCCTCGCGCACGGCGGCGGCGCGTTGCGCCAGCGCGGTGCCGGTGATCGGAACGAGCGGGGCGGCGTCGAGGCTCATAAGCGGTTTCTCATGCGGATCAAAGTGGCGATGCGGGTGCGGAACGCGGCGTGGTCGCGCGTCAGCGGCTGGGTCAAGGCGTCGCCGATCGCGGCGGCGCCCAGGGTCGGGTCCTGCTTGTAACGTTCCACCAGCAGCGCGACCTGTTCCTGGCCCTGCTGCGCGGCGGCATACGGATCGCGGCGGCGCAGGCGCAGCAAGAAGGCGCGACGCGCGGCTTCGTACAGGATCGCGCCATAGCCGTAGCGGTAGATGTGTTCGCCGCTGGCGACGATGTGTTCGAGCAGCGAGCGCCGTTCCAGCGCCGGCGCCGGCCGCAGCGGACCGAAGCGCTGGGTGCGCTGCCACAGCCAGCCCAGCAGCCACAGCAGCAACGGCACCCACGCCATCCAGCTGTTGAAGATCAGGGTCTTCCACAGCGACGGCACTTCCGCCGCGTAGATCAGATGGATGGTGCCGGCGCGGTAGTTCGGCGCCAGCAACTGGCGCGTGAATGCCGCGTTGGCCGGTTCGGCGATTTCGTCGGTGCCGAAATTGAACGCGCTCAGCAAGGGATTGGCGTTGCCGCGGTTGGACAGGAAGTCCATGTCGGCGAGCACGTCGACCGAACCCTTGCCGCGCGGGAAACGCGCGTAGACGTAGGCGTCGTCTTCGTCACCCCAGGCGTAGTCGGGTTCGACATCGCTGTTGTAGTAGTAGAACCGGCGCGCGTTGCAGAACAGGCTCTGCGGTTCGAGCCCGCGTTCGTACAAGCCGACGCAGTCGTTGCGCTGGTTCTCCGCGCTGCTGTCGCTGGCGTCGAGCAAGGTCAGGCCGAGCGTATCGAGCACCGGCACCGGCGACTCGCCGAGTTTTTCGCGCAGCGGCGGCGTGCGCACGATCAGATGGCCGCCGCGTTCGACCCAGCCGAGCAGTTGGTCGGCATCGGCTTTCGACAGCGTGCGCGGGTCGCGGTAGATCAGCACCGTGTCGCGCGGCTGCAGCGGATGCAGGGCCAGCGCCAGGCGCTGGCGCGCGTCGACCTTGACCTTGTCGTTGCCCAGGGCCAGCTTGAGGATGTACAGCGGGTTGCTGGCCGCTTCGCCGCTGCGCGGCTCGTCGACGGTTTCCTCGACCTTGACGTAGTTGCTGCGCCACAGCGAAACGCCGACCAGCACGGCAACGATCACCACCACCGCG
Organism: Lysobacter capsici; assembly: GCF_018732085.1. Classification (NCBI taxonomy): domain Bacteria; kingdom Pseudomonadati; phylum Pseudomonadota; class Gammaproteobacteria; order Lysobacterales; family Lysobacteraceae; genus Lysobacter; species Lysobacter capsici. Next base: position 5,815,275 of record NZ_CP076103.1, read on the forward strand.
GCGGCGATGGTCAGGGCGAGATTGCGGTTCATGCCGCCCACCCGAAGCGCTGGCTGAGCTGGCCGACCAGATCGTCGAAGTCCTGCGACTCGGGCAGGCTTTCGGCGTAGGCCGCGTACTGCCAGGTGCGCACGGCGCGCGCGAACACCTCGCGCTCCTCGGCCGAACCGAGCTTGCGCGAGGCGCGCAGGCACTGCGCCTCGGTCGCGCCGGGCACCAGCACGATGTCGGCGCGCTTGGCCATCGACTCGACCGCGGCGCGGTACATCAGCGCGAGCGCATCGCGATGGCGGCCGGCCTGCCACAGGCGGCGGATCGCGGTGGGCAGGTTGTCGGGCAGCGGTTCGGGCTCGCTGTGGACCGCGGTGCGCACGCCGGCGGGCGCCTGTTCTTCTTCGCTGGCGCCGCCGCGAAACCAGCCCAGCCAGCGGCCGAGGGTGAACGCCAGCACGCCGACGAGCAGCGCCACCAGGCCCCACATCAGCAGCTTCGCGAACGCGGCCAGGCCGCCGCCGAGGCCCTCGAACTTGGACGGATCGACCGGCTTGGGCTCGTCTTTCTTTTTCTTCTCGGCCTCGTGCTTGGGCTTCCACACCGTCTGCTTGCGCTTGGGCGCGACCGTGGGGTCCTTCATCGCCTTGGCGACCGCATCGCGCAGGGCGCGATCGTCGCTGCGCTGATCGCCGTAGATCTCGTTCAAGGTCGACGGCAGGCGCTTGGCTTTCTTGCCGTCGATCACCCCGCGGATCGGCGCGCTGGTCGGTTCGTACGCTTCTTCGTCGCCTTGTTCGTCGTCGCCGCTCGCCTGCGCGGGCGGCGCCTGCTTGGCCGGCGCCTGCATCGCCGAGGCGTCCGGCGCCGAGGGCTCCTGCGCCGGCGCATCGGCCATCCAGCCCAAGGTCAGGCACAAGGCGAGGAAACTCGGCGCGGCCGCCGCGGCCAGGCGCGCGCGCAGGCGGCGGAACACGATCTCGATGTCCCAGCCTTCGATATCGGTGCGGCGATTGAGGTACAGGCCGAAGCCGGCGCCGACATAGAACGGCTCGATCACGCTGACCGCGATCCAGACCACCAGGTTCAACAGCGCGTTGAACCACTGCGACTGCTCGGTGAACGATTCCAGCAAGGCCTTGAACGTATCGGGCAGGTAGTCGAACGGGATGAACATCATCGCGCCGAGCAAGGTGCCGATCACCAGCAGGATTTCGAAATTCATGCACACCAGAGTCAGCAGCGCGCACATGCCGTAGACCGGCGCGCCCAACGCGGCGCGACGCTGGCGCGCCTCGCTGCCGCTGCCGCCTTCGAGCAGGTCCACCGGCAGGTACAGCGAACGCGCCGGGCCGAGCCGGCGCCAGGTCAGGTACGGCAACCACCAGCGCGCGCCCCAGCGGAACTGCGCGCGCACGGTCTGGCGCGTGCCCGGGGTTTCGCCGAACACCGCGCGCGAGATCACGAACAGCACGATGCGGTCGAACCACGGCTTGAGCCACCACATCAGCAGGCCCGACAGCCACAGCAGGTCCAGCGCCCAGCCGGCCGCGTTGAGCAGCACCAGGATCGGCACGGTCACCAGCAGCCAGGGTTTCCAGATCGCGCCGGCGTGGCGGCGCACCAGGGCCATGCCGAGTTCGGCCGCTTCCCAGGAGGTGCGCGGACGCAGGGTGACGGTGAGCGCTTCGAGTTTCATGCGGCGTCTTCGTCGTCGCGATGGATCGCGTTGCGGCCGCCGCGCAGCAGCCATACGAACACCAGCGCCCACAGCACCGCGCCGACCGTGTACTTGATCGACGCCGGGACGCTGGCAATCGACGACCAGAACGCTTCGACGAAGGCCGCGAACACCAGCATCGCGAACACGCCGATGCAGATCTTGGCGCCGCGCCGGCCGCCGTGGATCAGCGAATCGATGCGCCGGCGCTGGCCCGGCGCGATCAGGCTCAGGCCCAGGCGCAGGCCGGCGCCGCCGGAGATCACGATCGCGGTGAGTTCGGGCGCCGAATGGCCGGCGACGAAGCGCCAGAACGGATCGCCGTGGCCGACCGCCTGCAGGTGGCCGGCGACGCCGCCGATCATGATGCCGTTGAAAATCAGCACGAACACCGTGCCGAGCCCGGCCAGCAGGCCGCTGGCGAAGGTCTGGAAGCCGATGCCGACGTTGTTGCCGATGTAGTGGGCGAACATCTGCAGATCGTCTTCGCTGGTGCGGCCCAGATCGCCCTTGCCGGCCGGGTCGTACATCTGCTCGAAGCTGGCCAGGCTCTGCGCGTCGAACAGGCCGGCGGCGAGGTCGGGCTTGACCTGGATGGCGATGAAGATCGTCACCAGCGGCACCACGAACAACAGCGCCGCGGCCAGCATGCAGCGGGCCTCGGCGCGCACCAGCCGCGGGAAACCGGCCAGCAGGAATTCGACCGCGCGCCGCCAATGCACCGGCTTGGTCCGGTACAGCACGCTGTGGCCGCGCTGCATCAACTGCTGCAGACGATCGGTGACCACCGCGCTGTAGCCGCGCCGACGCGCCAGCGCGAGCTGCTGGCACAGCCGGCGGTGGCGCGCGGGCAGTTCGTCGTCGGCGATGCCGGTCCATTCGCGCCGATGGCGGCGCGCATCGCGCGCGCTGACCGAGCGTTTTTCCAGCCACAGCTCGAAATCGCGCCATTCGGCCTGGTGGCGTTCGACGAAGCGTTCCTGTCTCATCGGCGGCCCAGCAACCAGTTGGCGATGCCGTACAGGCGCATCACCGCGGCCTGGCCGCGCGACAAGGTCAGCGGTTCGACCAGCTCGGCCAGTTCGGCCTGGCGCGCCGCGGTCAGGCGCGGCGCGCGTTCGGCGAAGGCGACCACGGCCGCCTGTTCGTGCTGCAGCAACACGATGGCCGGCGCGAGCGCAGGCGCGACCTGCGCTTCGTACAAGGTCTGCTGGCGCGCGGCGTGGACCACCAGGGTGCCGGCGACCATGTCGCCCAGGCGCCGGCCCCACGGATCGATCAGGCTGGTCACCAGGCCCACCGCGTACCCGACCGGCAGCGCATCGACCACGCGCAGCAGGTTGCGGGTGAACGACGCCATCCAGCCGACCGGCGCGCCGTCGGCGGCGACCACCCGCAGCCCCAGCGCCCACTTGCCGGGCGTGCGGCCCTGCATCAGCACTTCGAACAGGACCATGTAGAACCAGCTCATCACGAAAGTGACCAGCATCAGGATCGCGTAGCCGGCGCCGCCGAACAGCGCGGTCAACACTTGATACAGCGCCATGTAGATCGCGATGCGCGCGATCAGGTCGAGCACATAGGCCAGCGCGCGCGGCAGCGGCCCGGCCGCGCGCAGGTGCAGGGCCACGCCCTCGGGCGTCACCACATGGCGGTAGGTGTCGAGCATCAGACGATGACGACCTTGGTGTCGGCGAGCAGGTCGTGCAGGCAGCGGCTTTCCTCGCCGAAGATCCACACGACATTGATCAGCGAGAACATCAGGCCGATGCACGGCACTTGTTCGAGTAGCCCGACCACCAGCATGCGCAGGCCGAAGATGCGGCCGAAGCTGGCGTGGGTGCCGTCGTTGCGCACGATCTTGATCCGCATCCAGCGCTTGCCCAGGGTCTGCGAGGACTGCGCCAGCAGCACCAGCTGATAAATGAACAAGCCCAGCGCGGCCAGCAGCGCGACGCAGGAGGTGATCAGCTGCAGCGGCGAGGGGTCCTTGCTGTCGGGTTCGAGCCCGACCGCGACGAACAACGGAAAGAAGCACACCATCATCAGGCCCCAGTCGATCAGCCGCGCGACCAGGCGAATCCACGGATCGGCCTTGATGGTCCGGTCGTCCACCCAGGCATAGGCCGGCAACGGCGGCGGCGCGCTCGGCGCGGCGTACGGATTCTGCAAGTCTTCCATGCGGTACCGAGTCCTGAGTCCTGCTTTTTTCCCCTGCCGCGACTGTAAACGCGGCCACCGGGCCATGGCTAGCCCGGCGTCATGCCCAGGTAACGGTCCTTCAGGCGCACATAGTGCTGCGCGCTGTATTGCAATTGCTCGATCTCGCGCTCGCTGAGCGTGCGCGCCAGCCGGGCCGGATTGCCGACCCACAGCTCGCCCTCGCCGACCACCTTGCCCGGCGCGATCACCGCGCCGGCGCCGACGAAGCCGAAGCGCGAGACGCGGGCGCCGTCGAGGATCTTCGCGCCCATGCCGATCAGGGCGAATTCGTCGATGGTGCAGGCGTGGACGATGGCGCCGTGGCCGATGGTCACGTCGTTGGCGATCACCGTCGGCAGGCCGCCGGGACGGGTGAACGGACCTTCGTGGGTGACATGCACGATGGTGCCGTCCTGCACATTGGTGCGCGCGCCGATGACGATCGAATTGACGTCGCCGCGCACCACGCAACCGGGCCAGATCGAGACATCGTCGCCCAGGGTGACCGCGCCGATGACGGTCGCGGCGGGGTCGACGTAGACGCGTTCGCCCAGGCTGGGGAAGGCGTCGAGATAGGGACGTAGGCTCATGGGGCTAGTGTAAGCGGTGAGGCGCGACGCGCGACGCCGCGGACGGCAGCCGACACGCAGGGCAAGCCGGGTTGCACGGGTCGGAACCTGTGCGTCGATCCAGCCCCGCAGCGAAACCCTAGTTTTTCGTAAGCGGCCTCAGCCCGATGTCGCCCCCGATCGCGCCCCGCCACCGCGACCTGCAGGCCCGACACCGGCCCGCCGCCCACAAGACGGCCGCCGCGCCCCCCTCGCCTGACCTCAGCCGCCCCGCCGCCGGCACACTTCCGTGCGGCGCGGACGACTACACTGCGGCGTATGGACATCCTCGCCGACACGCCCGTGACCGACCTGCCCGCGACCCGCGAACGCCTGCGCACCACCTGGCAGGCCCGCAAGCCCGACCTCGCCCAGCGCCGCGCCGACCTGATCCGCCTGCGCGACGCGTTCCGCGCCAGCGTGCCGCAGATGGACGCAGCGATCCGCGCCGACTTCGGCCACCGCTCCAGCCACGAGAATCTGCTGTCCGAAGCGATGATCACCCTGGCCGAGATCGACCATGCGATCAGCCACCTGCGCCGCTGGTCGCGTCCGCGTAGCGCCTCGGTCGGCTGGCGCTTCTGGCCGGCACGCGCGGAAATCCGGCCCGAACCGGTCGGCGTGGTCGGCATCCTGTCGCCGTGGAATTACCCGGTGAACCTGGCCCTGGTGCCGGTGGTCTCGGCGATCGCCGCCGGCAACCACGTATTCCTCAAGCCATCCGAACATACCCCGCGCACCTCGCAGTTCCTGCGCGAGTTGCTGGCCGAGGTGTTCCCGGAGGACCGCGTCGCGGTCGCGCTCGGCGGGCCGAAGGTCGGCGCGGCGTTCTCGGCGCTGCCGTTCGACCATCTGCTGTTCACCGGTTCGACCGCGGTCGGCCGCAAGGTCATGGCCGCGGCCGCGCCGCACCTGACCCCGGTCACCCTGGAACTGGGCGGCAAGGCGCCGGCGCTGATCTGCGCCGACTATCCGATCGACCTGGCCGCCGCGCGCATCGCCAGCGGCAAGTGGTTCAACGCCGGCCAGACCTGCATCGGCGTGGACTACGTGCTGGTCGACGCCGCGCGCCGCGACGAACTGGTCGCCGCCTTGCAAAAGCAACTGCGCGAGCGCTACGGCGACCTGCACGCGCCGCAGGACTACACCCGCATCATCAACGCCAGCCAGTACGCGCGGCTGTCGGGGTATCTGGACGACGCGCGCAGCCGCGGCGCGCAGGTGATCGAACCGTTCGCCGATCCGGCCCTGCGCGAACAGCGCCAGGCCGAGCGCATCTTCCCGCCGACGCTGGTGATCGACCCCGACCCGCAATCGCAGGTCATGCAGCACGAAATCTTCGGCCCGATCCTGCCGGTGCTGTCCTACCGCACGCTCGACGAAGCGATCGCGCGCATCAACGCGCTCGACCGCCCGCTGGCGCTGTATCCGTTCGGCAACGATCGCGCGCAGATCGAGAAGATCCTCGCCAACACCCTGGCCGGCGGCGTTACCGTCAACGACACCCTGTTGCACTTCGGCGTCCACGACCTGCCGTTCGGCGGCATCGGCCCCAGCGGCATCGGCGCGATCCACGGCCGCAACGGCTTCGACACCTTCAGCAAGCTGCTGCCGGTGTTCCACCAGCGCCGGCTGGTCGCCAGCGATCTGCTCAAGCCGCCGTACAAGGGCACGATCGACACGATGATCCGCTGGCTGGCGAAGTAATCGCCGCGGTTCGAACGGCATCTGATGCGCGTGGCGATGCCCGCGCGCGATCGGACGATCCACGGCAGCGGCCTGGCTGGCGAAGTAATCGCCGCGGTTCGAACGGCATCTGATGCGCGTGGCGATGCCCGCGCGCGATCGGACGATCCACGGCAGCGGCCCGATCGATGCCGCGCGAATGCACGCCGCGACGCCGCCGCGCGAACCGACCTGCATCGCGCCACGCAGCACGGCGCATCGGGCTTTTGCCCACTTCGAAAAGGGGGCGGCATTCGCGCAGCGAATGCGGGGGATTTGCTTTTGATCTTGATCTTGCCGTGGCAGCGCATGCGCGCGGACGAAGGCCACCGTCTCCACTGCGTTTCAACCCGGCAGCCGCGGCTGCCATAGCCTGCGTGCCTAAATCGAGGCGAATCGATGCGATGATCCCCCGGCCGGCCTCAACCCCGGTTACCGACACTGCACGAGACGCACGCCATGGCCGGCCCACCCTCGCTTCCACCAGGATCGCTTCCAACCGAGCCGCTTTCAGAACAGCCGCTCCCGCCGGACCCAACTCCCGTGCCCGCAGCACGATCGGACCGGCGCGTGTTCTGGTACTCGCTGGCGGTGTATCCGGTCGCCTCGGCGCTGTGGCTGCTGTGGGTCACGCTGACCTACGGCACCGCCGACGCCGAAGTCTTCGATTACCTCAACGCGATCCTGATCAGCCTCGCCGTGGCCGCGGCGCTGCCGGTGCCGGTGCTGATCTGGGCCGCCTACCGGCGCAAACCGCTGCAGGCGCTGGCCGGACTCGCCTTCGGCGCGATCGCGGCGGTGATCGCATTGCCGCTGAGCATGGAGCTGGTCGGCAGCCGCCGTTACGGCCAGTTCGAACACGACAAGGCGCAGTTCGCCGCGTTCCAGCAGACCGTGCGCGGCGGCGATCGCGCGCGCATCCGCGCGCAGCTGCGCGCGTTGCCGGGTAATTTCAGCGCGCCGCACGCGCTGTGCGCCCTCGGCGGCGGCGCCACCTACACCTTCGAACGCTGGCTGTGGTTCAACGATCACGCTTACGGCGAGCCGCTGCCGAGCAAGGACTTGCACACCGCCGCGACCGCGGTGGTCGAGGGCGACTGGCCGCGCGCGGAGAAACAGGCCGCGCTGCTGACCGTGCTGCGCTATCTGCTCGATCGCGAGGAGACCACGCGCTTCCCGGCGTGGGCCCGGCTGTGGCGCGCGACCTTGGAACAGCCCGATGCGCCCGGCGCGACCTTGTTCGACCCAGATTACGAAGGCGATTACGGCGGCTGCGATCTCGGCGATCCGGCCGACCCGGTGTTCCGGCGCTGGCACGACGAGGGCCTGCGCATGTGGATGCAGGCCGGCTTCGGCTTCGCCGGCGAACAACACCGCTGGGCCCTGCATGCGGTGCGCTCCAAGGCGATGCTCGATGCTTTGTTCGCCGCCGATCCGACATTCGCGACGTTGCTCGGCAGCGAGCACTACCTCGGGCAAGAAGCGCTGTCGGCGCAGGTCGACGATCTGTCCGCGCGCCTGGATCGCAGCGAGCGCCCGGGCGAGTTGGCCGACCTGGTCGAGGCTCTGGCGAAGGCCAGCGTCGATCCGACCCGATCCGTATCGGGCGTGTCGCCGTGCCGGCGCTTCGACCAGGCCGAGGCGCAGCGCGACGCGAGCAAGGATTCGCCGCAACGTCGCGCGGCCGCGGCGCGCATTCGCAGCCAGTGGTGCCCGGCCGGTTTGAAGGCACCGGTCGCGGCGGCCAAGCCGCCCAAGGCCGAGCCCGAACCGTCGGCGCCGCCCACCGACGATGCAGAACCGGTACCGCAGCCATGAATCAGACCACCCCGCCCGCCGCCGCACCGCCGCTCAACTTCACCGGCAGGCAAATCTTCGCGCTGTGCCTGATCGTCGTCGCGATCGGCAGCTGGGTCGCGCTCGAATTGCTCGCCGACGCCGACTACCCCGCCGGCCAGCACCGTTTCATGAGCGTGCTGTGCATTGCCGGCAGCGCGTTCGCGGCCTTGGTCACCGGCGCGCTGGCGCGTCGCATCGGCGCGGCGCTGCTGGGCTGGGCGCTTGGACTGCTGCTCGGCGTCGCCAGCCACGCCGTCGTCACCCGGATGCAGGCGCAGTCGGCGCAGGACCTGCAGACCGCCCGCCACGACGCGATCGAACGGCTGCTGCGCGACGCCGCGGCCAAGCGCGAACCGGCCGCGCTCGGCGCGGGCATGAAGAACCTGCCGCTGTCGGTGCCCGGCGTGTTCTGCGTGCTCGCCGACCTCAACAGCAACGAGGCGGCCAAGGCCTATGCACCGCCCGAGCCGGCATCGACCGACACGCTGATGCACCTGGGCGCCGGCATGGTCGCCGCCGGCGATCGCGCCGCGACCTTGCCGCAGCGGCAGCTCGCGCTGCGCTATCTGCTGTCGGTGCTGGTCAATCGCGACGAACCCGCGCGCCTGCCGCAATGGCTGGAGCTGTGGCGGCGCAACCAGCCCGGCGGCCGCGCCGACGCGGTCGAACTGGCCGACGAGGTCGGTTGGGATTCGCCCGAAGACTGCCCCAACAACACCGGCGCCGACGATCTGGGCGAGGTGTTCCGCGCCTGGGGGCCCGACGGATTGCGCACCTGGCGCGAGGCCGGCTTTCGCTTCACCACCGCGCAGCAGTACCAGTTGCTCGAGCACGTGTTCAACGCGCAGGCCCTGGACCAGCTCGTCGCCGCCGGCGTCGACGTCAACGCCTCGCCCTATCCCGGCGCCGGGCCGGTGCCGCAGACCGCGTTGTTGCCGCACGCCGAAGGCCTGGGCCTGAGACTCGCGGTCGGATCGTCCGCCGATTCGAGCATAGACCTGGACCTGGTCGCCGCGTTCGTGCGCCACGGCGCGGACCTGCGCTCGCGCGACGAACACGGCCGCGACGCCTGCGCGCGATTGAAGGAAGGCCTGAAAGAACAGCGCGACGACGACCTCCCCGCCCCCGACCCGGCGCAAGTCGCGCGCGCGCAGGCGCTGCTGTGCCCGGCGAGCGTCAAGACGCCCGCCGCGCCGCCGTAATCCCATCCCGACCGCTACACTCACGCCCATGAAAATCGTCAGCTGGAACGTCAACTCCCTCAACGTGCGCCTGCCGCACCTGGAACAGTGGCTGGCCGGGTTCGCGCCGGACATCGTCGCGCTGCAGGAAACCAAGCTCGAGGACCCGCGCTTTCCCGATACCGCGCTGAGCGCGGCCGGTTATCGCAGCGTGTTCGCCGGGCAGAAGACCTACAACGGCGTCGCCATCGTCTCGCGCGAGAACGCGCAGGACGTGCAGATCGGCATCCCCGGGTTCGAGGACGAGCAAAAGCGCGTGATCGCCGCCACCGTCGGCGGCCTGCGCATCGTCAACCTGTACGTGGTCAACGGCCAGGACGTGGGCACCGACAAATACGCCTACAAGCTGCGCTGGCTCGATGCGGTGCATGCGTGGATCGAGCAGGAAATCCGCCAGTACCCGGACCTGATCGTGCTCGGCGATTTCAACATCGCCCCGCAAGCGCGCGACACCCACGACCCGGCGGTGTGGAACGAGGACCACATCCTGACCTCGACCGCCGAACGCGACGCCTTGCAGCGCCTGTTGTCGCTGGGGCTGCACGACGCTTATCGCTTGCACCACCAGGAAGAAGGCCAGTTCTCGTGGTGGGATTACCGTCAGGCCGGCTTCCGCCGCAACCTGGGCCTGCGCATCGACCTGACCCTGATTTCCGAATCGCTGCGCGGCCGCTGTATCGCCGCAGGCATCGACCGCGAACCGCGCACCTGGGACCGGCCGAGCGATCATGCGCCGGCTTGGGTGGAGTTGGCGGGGTGAGGTTCGCTGCGGGTTGATTTAGCTCGGCTTTGATGTTGCTCGGCTGGATTCGGCCGGATTCGGCTGACGTGGCCCTGACGATTTTGCTTTTGCTCGTCATTCCCGCGAACGCGGGAATAACGTCCTGAAAGATTTCTCCACCCCAGCAACGCAAAAGGCCCGGCGATCGCCGGGCCTTTCGTTTCCAATCGTTCAACAACGCAAGCCTTGCGCAACCGCTGCGCTCAACGCACCCGGCCGCGACGGAACAGGTTCACGATCGCGAGCAGCACGACCGCGCCGACCAGCGACAGCACCAGGCCGCCGAGGTTGAAGGCGCCGCTGTTGATGGTGCCCGCGCCGATGCCGAGCACGCCACCGAGCCAACCGCCCAGGAACGCGCCGACGATGCCGACGATGATGTTGAGGAACACGCCCTGCTGACCATCGGTCCTCATGATCATGCTGGCGATCCAACCGATGATGCCGCCTACGACCAGCCAAATGATGATACCGAGCATGTGCGTCCTCCTGGCAATTCGATGATGTCGAAACAATGCGCTGCGAAGCGCGCCGTAGTGCCCTGACAGGGCGAGCGCAGTCTGGATCGCGCTGCGTGACGACAGCGTAAGAAAAACCCGGGATCGAACGGCACGCCGAACGATGAATCAGTCACGATTCGCCGGCGTACGCGCGATGATTGCGCTGCGCACGCACCGAAGGTTCACACATCGTGTGACCACGCGTTCGCTTCCGTGATGAGGAGCGTGCGCAGCGGCAACGGCGTCGTGAACCGACGAGGCCGTGAAGACGAGGCCGCGAACGAAGCATCCACCGCAAACCCGCCGCGAGGCTTTACTCGTCGGTCGCGTCGGCGGCCTGCAGCATCGCTTCGAGCGCATGCCGCGGCAGCTTGCCGGTCTCGTTGCGCGGCAATGCATTGACCCGACGCAACGGTCGCGGCAGGAACACCGGATCGATGCTCTGGCGTAGCGCGTGGACGATCTGCGACTCGCTCAGCCTCGGCGCGACCACCAGCGCGGCGATGCGGCGCACGCCGAACGCATCGGCGGCGTCGAGCTGCAACACCACGCCGTCGACGACGCCGTCGATCGCCAGCAGCTTACGGGTCAGATCGCCGAGCGAGGCCCGCTTGCCGGCGATTTCCAGCAGATCCGCGCTGCGGCCGCGCAGCACGAACCGGCCGTCGGCCTCGACTTCCATCAGGTCGGCCAGCACCACCGGTTCGGGCAAGTGCGGGGCGTGGATCGCGGTGCCGTCGGGTTGCGGGCACACGCGCACGCCGGGCAACGGCGTCCACGCGCTTTCGCACGCGGTGCGGCGGCGCGCGAACACGCAGGTTTCGGTGGAACCGAACACTTCACGCACTTCGCAGCGATAGCGCGCTTCGGCCAGCTGCGCGAGCTCGACCGGCAGCGGCGCGGTCGCCGAGACGATGCCGGCCAGCGCCGGCAGTTCGATCCCGGATTCGACCAGCGCGCGCAGATGCACCGGCGTGGTCACCAGCAGCGGCGGGGTCGGCGCATCGCTCAACGCGCGCGCGACATCGCCGGGGAAAAACGGGCGCTGCGCATGCACCGCGACCGGCCCGAGCAAGGGCAGCAGCACCGACATCTCCATGCCGTACATGTGCTGCGGCGGCACGGTCGCAACCAGAAAGGTGACCTCGTCGCCGCGCAGCAGATCGTCGAGCGCGGCCAGGTTCTGCGCGGTGCTGGTGCGAAACGCCTGCCAGGTCTTCGGATTCGGCTTGGGCTGGCCGGTGCTGCCGGAGGTGAAGCCGATCGCCAGCAAGCCGCGCGCGTCGACCTGCAAAGCCTCGCCGTCGAGTTCGGCCAGCGTGGTCGGCAAGTGCAGATAGCGCGGCGGCGCCGGGGCCAGTGCCTCATCGCCGATGCAGTAGCTGTCGGGGTAGCGCGCCAGCACGTCCTCGACCACCGCCGGCGCACGCGAGGACGGCAGCAGATTGGTCTGCCCGCGCAGGGCCACCGCGCACAGCGCGACCAGGAAGCGATAGCGGTTTTCGCACAGATTCACCGCGTACTGCGCCTGCGGCAGCTTAGCGGCCAGCGCGCGCACTTCGCGTTCGAAACGGGCCCGTTCGACGATGCCGTCGGCGCCGAACGCGAGCGCGCGCTGCGAGGCGCCGGCCACGAGGGCGAATACGTCGGCCTCGGGCGAGGCGAGATCCTGGCTGAGCGCGTTCTGGCTCGGATCGAAAACCGCTGACATCAAAGTGTTTGTCCCGCGGCTGCGGCCGCTTGTCGTGTATGCAACTTGCTCCGGTCCAGCTGAATCGCATGCCGACGGCCGATCGCCGCCGCGCCCGCGCGCGATGCCCACGCCGCCGCGCCCCCGCGCTGCGTCCGTGGCCTGATCGCGTATCAACCAACCCGCCCCAAGGGTTTAGCTTACGCTGAGCGGCCCGGCGCCCGCCAAGAATCGCTCGTTCATGTCCCTGTCCGGCCGTTCACCTTCCCCCGCCGATGCGATCCACCAATCCGACGATGGCGCGGTGCGCTGGACCGGCCTGGCGCATGCGCACGGGCAACCGGCCGAGCCCGAAGCGCGACGCTGGCTGGCCGCGCAGTTGCGCGATCCGGACCTGTCGCTGTGGCGCGACGAACGCCAGCGCCCGCACCTGAGCCCGCCGCATCAGGACTACGACTGCAACTGGAGCCACAGCGGCGAGCGCCTGCTGGTCGCGCTCGCGCCGCGGGCGCGGGTCGGGGTCGACCTGGAGCGACTGCAGCGCCGGCCGCGCGCGATCCAGATCGCGCAGCGTTACTTCACCGCCGACGAAACCGCGTGGCTGGCCGCGCATCCCGATCTGGACCGCGCCTTCCTGCGCCTGTGGTGCGCCAAGGAAGCGGTGCTCAAGGCGCATGGGCACGGGCTGTCGTTCGGCCTGGAGAAACTGCGTTTCGCCGAACACGACGGCGCCCTGCGCCTGATCGAATGCGATCCCGCCCTGGGCGAGCCGGCGCAATGGCGACTGAGCGAAATCGCCCCCGAGCCCGGCTACCTGGGCGCGCTGGCGTGGCGCCCGCACGAAACCTGAGCGCAAACCTCGGTGCCCATCTGTAGGAGCGGCGCGAGCCGCGACCGCGAACCCCCGACGACGACGCAAACGACATCGCAACGGTTCGCACCCCGCACCGAAACAAACGCCACGCCGCCTCGCCCGCCACCCGCATCCGGTCCCGCCCAACCAATCGCCCCCACGCGATCAGCGATAATCCCCGCATGAACGCCCCCCTCTCCCTGCCGCCCGCGCTGCGCGCCGATCTCGAATCCGGCCTGAGCGCGCTCGCGCTCGACCCGGCCCTGGCCACGCCGCTGCTGGACTACCTGGCCCTGCTCGCCCGCTGGAACCGCACCTACAACCTCACCGCCGTGCGCGACCCGCACGAGATGGTCGGCAAGCACCTGCTCGATTCGCTGGCCATGCACCGCTACGTCGACGCCCTGGCGCAGCGCGGCGGCGCCCTGGCCGACCTGGGCACCGGCGCCGGCCTGCCGGGCATTCCGCTGGCGATCGTCAAGCCCGGCCTGCGCGTGACCCTGGTCGAGAGCAACGGCAAGAAGGCCCGCTTCATGCGCGAAGCGCTGCGCCAGCTCGGCCTGAAGGACGCGCGGGTGGCCGAATCGCGGATCGAGGCGTTCGCCGAACCCGGCGCATTTGACGCCATTACCGCGCGCGCGCTGGCGACCTTGCCGCTGATCCTCGAACTCGGCGGCCACCTGCTCAAGCCCGGCGGGGTGCTGCTGGCGATGAAGGGCCAGCGCCCGGACGAGGAAATCGCCGCGCTGCCGGACGGCTGGGAAGTGCGCGCGGTCGAGGCGCTGCAGGTGCCGGGACTGGTCGGCGAGCGCCACATGGTGACCGTCGGCCGCCGCGGCGAAGGCTGATCGGGACGCCCACGCCGGGCGAGTACCATACGGCGGCCCGCCCGAGCGTGTGTCGACGGGCGTCTTGACGGCCCGCCGCTGCCTGCGCAAGCGCGGGGCAGCTGGCGCGGGCATAATCCCCAGTCCGGCCGGCGCCAGGCGCCGTCCGCTTTCTTTCGTCATCACACCGAACAGCAGGGGACGAGCCGCATGGCCCGCATCATCGCCGTCGCCAACCAGAAGGGCGGGGTCGGCAAGACCACCACCGCGGTCAATCTGGCCGCCGCGCTCGCACGTACGCCCAAGAAAGTGCTGCTCGTCGACCTGGACCCGCAAGGCAACGCGACCATGGGCAGCGGCATCGACAAGCGCCAGCTGGACAATTCGGTGTGCGACGTTCTACTCGGCGAAGCCGACGCGGCCGCCACGATCGTGCGCACGCAGGAGGAGTTCGACCTGCTGCCCGGCAACATCGACCTGACCGCGGCCGAGATCAGCCTGATGAACCAGGACGGGCGCGAGCAGCGGCTCAAGCGCGCGCTGGCGCCGCTGCGCGCCAGCTACGACTACATCCTGATCGACTGCCCGCCGGCGCTGTCGCTGCTGACCTTGAACGCGCTGACCGCGGCCGACTCGATCATCGTGCCGATGCAGTGCGAGTACTACGCCCTGGAAGGCCTGAGCGCGCTGGTCGACACGATCGAGGCGCTCAAGGCCAACCTGAATCCTTCACTGGAAATCGAAGGCGTGTTGCGCACCATGTTCGACGTGCGCAACAACCTCGCCAATGCCGTGTCGGCCGACCTGACCACCCACTTCGGCGACCGCGTGTTCCGCACCATCGTGCCGCGCAACGTGCGCCTGGCCGAGGCGCCGAGCTTCGGCCAGAGCATCGTCGGCTACGACAAGGCCAGCCGCGGCGGCATCGCCTACATGGGCCTGGCCGGCGAAGTGCTGCGCCGCCAGCGCGAACGCGACCAGGCCGCCAAGGCCGGCGCGCGCCCCGCCAGCGCGGAGACCGCGGCATGAGCAATCCCGCCAAGAAGCGCGGCCTGGGCCGCGGCCTGGAAGCCCTGCTTGGCCCGAAGGCCGCCGCCGAGGCGCCGGCCCTGGTCGAGGCCCAGCCCGGCGACCTGCTGCGCAACCTGCCGGTCGATTCGCTGAGCGCGGGCAAGTACCAGCCGCGCAAGCACTGGGACGAAGCCAAGCTCGCCGAGCTGGCCGAATCGATCAAGGCCCAGGGCGTGATCCAGCCCATCGTGGTGCGCGAGATCGGCGAACGCGGCGGCAAGACCTACGAGATCATCGCCGGCGAACGCCGCTGGCGCGCCTCGCGCCTGGCCGGGCTGAGCACGATCCCGGTGGTGATCCGCGAAGTCGACGACCGCACCGTGGTCGCGATGGCGCTGATCGAGAACATCCAGCGCGAAGACCTCAACCCGCTGGAAGAAGCGCAGGCGCTCAGCCGCCTGATCGACGAATTCGACCTCACCCACGCCCAGGCCGCCGAAGCGGTCGGCCGTTCGCGCGCGGCGGTGTCCAACCTGCTGCGCCTGCTGGAACTGCCGGCCGAGATCCGGGTGCTGGTGGAAACCCGCGCGCTGGAAATGGGCCATGCGCGCGCGCTGCTGACCCTGGCGCCGCAGGCCGCGATCGCGGTCGCGCGCCAGGCCGCCGAGGCGGGCTGGTCGGTGCGCGAGGTCGAGCATCGGGTGCAGCAGCTGGCCGCCGGCAAGATCCCGGTCGCCGGCAAGCCCAAGCCGGCCAAGGCCAAGCCGCAGGCCGACATCGCCACGCTCGAGCGCGAGCTGTCCGAATCGCTGAACACCAAGGTCAACGTGCTGCACGGCCGCGCCGGCAAGGGCCGGCTGGTGATCCATTACAGCGACCTGGATTCGCTGGAAGGCGTGCTGGAGAAGCTGCGCGGGAAAGTGGTCGACTGAGTCTGGCTTGAGGCTTCGATGCATCTGAGACGAGAGCATCGGGGCTGAAGCCCCTCCCACAAAAGACCTCGCAGCCACGCAAATAGTCCAAGGGACGAAGCCGCCGATCGCCGCGCGACGCCAGGATTATTGTGGGAGAGGCTAGAGCCCCGACGCTCTGCGATCAGCCCCCGCGCCCCAGTCCAGAGCACCGGCTCGACTGATCCGCACTAGCCTGTCCTCGCCCGCCCTGCGCGGGTCGCCCGGAGCCGTCCTGTGACGTCCCGCCCGGGCGTCCGGGGATAATCCACTAAACTGACGCATTCGATCGTGCCAATACGCCTGCCGGACCTGCTCCGGCCGGGCGCGAACGTCGTCGCCGCAAACGAACCACACCACCGATAGGGAGATTGCACATGAAATGGATGGCCGCCGCCGCATTGATGCTGGCACCGGTTATGGCTTTGGCGCAGTCCGGGTCCTGCCCGGAACTGAAGAATCCGGAGTTGAAGTGGAGCCAGCGCCAGGGCGCGAACTACACGATCTGCTACCTGGAGCTGCCGTCCAGTCTGGGCTCGGGCAGCGGGTTCGGGGTCTACCTGGGCAGCCGCACCTTCAAGCCGGACAAGAAGGCGCGCGCCGAGAAGGGCAGCGTCGGCAGCCAGCAGGTGCAGTGGTTCAAGAAGCAGACCGTCAACAACGCGCGCCCCTACTCGCGCGAAGCGCTGGTCAACCTGCCGGGCGCCAAGCCCAAGAGCAAGGTCCGGATCTACACCTGGATCGACGCGGCCACCGCCGAGCAACTGGACGAAGCCTTCGGCCTGGCCCGCCAGGTCGCGGTGCAGTAAACCTGCGCGCAGTAACCGGCAGGCCGTAAACCGGTCGAACGGCGACGGACGCGCTTTGCGAACGTCGCCGTGGCCGGCCGAGCCGGACTGGCCCGGTCCGGCCGGCCCGGATAAGGAGATCCTCCGCATGATCGAGACCGTACTGCTGAGCGTCGTGCTGGGCGCGACGCCCTCGCCGCCGCCCTTGCCGCCGCTGCCGCCGATGTGGCCCGGTCCGGTGACCTCGCCCCAGCCGCAGGACGACGTGCACCTGGACTGGGCCGACCCGGTCGGCCGCTTGCGCGACGGCGAGCTGATCTACCACCCGCCGCTGATCGAGCCGTGGTATCCGTCGGTGCCGGAGACGCTGATCGATGTCCCGCCGCTGCCTGAGCGGCCGCAGGACCCGCTGCAGTGGGCCGATCCGGGCCATCCGGCGGCCGCGGCCGGCCCCGAAGGGATCGATGGCCCGCCGGACCTTCCGCCGCTGCCCGCCCCCGAGGCCGCCCCCTTCGCCTGCCCGACCCTGCCGGCCGCCGCCGGCCTGCGCTGGGTGCATGAGCGCGGCGAGGATTTCGACCTGTGCTACGCCTATCCGCGCGCGGCACCGAAGCAGCCCGACGCGCCGGCGCGCTTCGGCCTGTACCACGGCCTGCATCCCAGCTTCGATCCGGCGTCGCGCCAGCCCGTCGCCCAGGGCACGATCGACGGCCGCCCGGTGCGCTGGTTCCAGGCCCGCAGCGGCGGCGCCTACGCCCGCGAGACCTTGTTCTCGCCGCGAACCAGGCGCTACGGCTGGACCCTGCACCTGTGGATCAATGCAGCCAATGCAAAAGAACTGAGCGACACTTTGCCCATCGTCAGCCAACTCCCCCTCCAATGACCCTCCTAGTCACCGGCGCGGCCGGCTTCATCGGCGCGAACGTCTGCCGCGCGCTGCGCGCGCAGGGTCGCGACGTCGTCGGCCTCGACAACTACAACGACTACTACGACCCCCGACTCAAGCGCGATCGCGTGCAGGCGCTGTGCGCCGAGGTGGACATCCGCGCGCTCGACCTGGGCGACCGCGACGGCCTGAGCGCGCTGTTCGACGAATTCGCCTTCGACCGGGTGGTCCACCTGGCCGCGCAGGCCGGCGTGCGCTATTCGCTGACCAACCCGCATGCCTATGTCGACAGCAACCTGGTCGGCTTCGTCAACCTGCTCGAGCTGTGCCGCCATCGCGGCGTGCAGCACCTGGCCTATGCCAGTTCCTCGTCGGTGTACGGCGATTCGGCCAGGCCGCCGTTCTCGGAAGACCAGCGCATCGACCAGCCGCGCTCGCTGTACGCGGCGACCAAGGCCGCCAACGAGCTGATGGCGCACACCTACGCGCATCTGTACGGCCTGCGCTCGACCGGTCTGCGTTTCTTCACCGTCTACGGCCCCTGGGGCCGGCCGGACATGGCGCCGCTGCTGTTCTCGCGCGCGGTGCTCGCCGGCCGCCCGATCGAGGTGTTCAACCACGGCAAGATGCGCCGCGACTTCACCTACATCGACGACATCGTCGCCGGGGTGATCGGCGCGCTCGATCACCCGCCCGAACAGGACCCGCCGCACCGGGTGTTCAACCTGGGCAACCACACCCCGGTCGAACTGGAGCGCTTCATCCAGGTCATCGCCGATGCCGCCGGCCGCCCGGCCGAAAAGGTCTACAAGCCGATGCAGCCCGGCGACATGATCGAGACCATGGCCGACACCTCGCGCGCGCAGGCCGCGTTCGGGTTCGAGCCGGCGACCGCGATCGAGCAGGGCCTGCCGCGCGTGGTCGAGTGGTGCCGCGACTATTTCGGCGACGATGCCTGACATTCGCGGCCATTCCGGCGAAGTAAGCTGATCCCGGCCCGCCCCGCGGGTGCGGGTGCGAGTCGCCGGGCCGGGCGGGCCGGGGCTCCACCTGGCACGCACCGACACCCCGCCGACGCGCGCGTGTTCATGATCGCTGGCCGAACGCCGGCGCCGCGGCCGTTCACGTCAGCGCGGCCGAGGCTTAAGCTGCCGGTGTTTTTCGCCTGCGACGGCGGCATCCCGTGTTGCAACCCCGACCCATCCGCCCCGGAACCGCTGCGCCGGCCCGCCCATCACTCCACGCTGACCAAGCCCTGGGCTGAAATACCCCGCATTCCTCGCGAACCCCATCGATGACCCAATCCCCCCAACTCTCCGTCGTCGTCCCCGTGTTCAACGAACAGGACAACGTCGCGCCCCTGGTCCAGGAAATCGTCACCGCGCTGCGCGGGGTGACCGATTTCGAAATCGTCTATGTCGACGACCATTCGCGCGACGGCACCCTGGCGGCACTCGAAGCGCTCAAGGCCGGCGTGCCCGAGCTGCGCGTGCTGCACCACGTGACCCAGAGCGGCCAGAGCACCGCGGTGCGCAACGGGGTCAGGGCCGCGCGCGGCGCCTGGATCGCGACCCTCGACGGCGACGGCCAGAACGACCCGGCCGACATCCCCAAGCTGCTGGCCAAGCGCGCCGAATCGGCCGGCGACGTGCGCCTGTTCGCCGGCTGGCGGGTCAACCGCCAGGACTCGGGCAGCAAGCGCTGGGCGTCGAAGTGGGCCAACGCGATCCGCAGCCGCATGCTGCGCGACGACACCCCCGACACCGGCTGCGGCATCAAGCTGTTCGAGCGCGCCGCGTTCCTGGAACTGCCCTACTTCGACCACATGCACCGCTACCTGCCGGCGCTGATGCAGCGCGCCGGCTGGAAGACCCTGAGCGTGCCGGTCAATCACCGCCAGCGCAGCACCGGCGTGTCCAAGTACAACAACCTCAACCGCGCCCTGGTGGGCATCAGCGACCTGCGCGGGGTGGCCTGGCTGATCCGCCGCGGCAAGCTGACCCAGATCGTCGAACGCTGAGGCCGCGCCGATGAACTTCGATTTCATGAATTCGCCGATCGTCTGGCTGGCCTGGACCGGCCTGCACATGTCGCCGTGGAAGCTGATCGGCCTGGTCGGCGCGCTGATGTTCGGCGGCCGCTGGCTGGTCCAGTTCATCGCCAGCAAGCGCCAGGGCAAGCCGGTGATCCCGCGCGCGTTCTGGTACATGAGCCTGGTCGGCAGCGTGATGACCCTGAGCTACTTCGTGTTTTCGCAGAAGCAGGACTCGGTCGGCGTCATCCAGAACCTGTTCCCGGCCTTCACCGCCGCCTACAGCCTGTACCTGGACATCAAGCACCGCGGCTGGCACCGCGACCGCGCCAGTCACTGAGGCGCGATGCTTGATCATCCAGTGGGCGTATACGCTGAAAGCGCCCTGGGGCGCGGTCCTGATCCTGGCGCATATCGTATTGATCGCCGCGCTGATCCTGGACCTGGACCGGGCCTACCGGATCGCCGTCGGCAAGCCTCTCAACCCCCTGCTGCCGCCCGGGCTGTTTCCGCCGGCCACGCCCGGACTCGCGAACAAGGCCCCTAAGCGCAGCGGCGGCAGATTGCGTAACGGGCTGCTGCTGGCGTTCCTCGCGCTGGTCATCGTCCCGAGCGCACTGCCCAGTCCCCTGCCTGGCGGTTCCTTCTGGAGCGTGCTGCTCGCTGGCGGGGGAATGGCGGTGGCCCTCGGCTTGAGCCACCTGTGCCAGACGCGCGGCTGGCGCGTCGCCGAATACGGCCTGATCGCCGTCGCGGCGGCCTGCCTGGTCGGCATGATGCTGCATCGGTACTGGTTCGCCGGCGACGAGGGACTGCGGCACTACCTGGTGATGGTCGGCCTGTTTGCCGCCATCGTGACCCTCATGGCCCTGTCTTACGGCCTCATGCGATCCTGGCCACCGCCGCGGACACCCGCCCAGGCGCACGTCCGCTTTGTACTGGGATTGATCCTGACGGGCCTGCTGATCGCCCTGTTCTTCATCCGCGCCTGACCCCTGCGGCCTGAACGCGCCTGCATTTGTTGTCGCGGCCCGGGGCCTGGGGCATAATGCCCGGCTCGTTGTGTCCGGCTGCCTCTAGGGGCATCACCGGGCGGCCGTCGGAAGCGCGATTCCGGGCCGCCACGTACGGCGAGATTCCTTACCTGTATCGCGCGGTGCCAGCCTTCGAAAGAGCGCGGTGCCGGGGCCGCCGCCTCCCTGGCCAAGGGAAGCAAGACTCCTTTCGAGGTGCGTAATGTCCCGCGTATGCCAAGTAACGGGCAAGCGAACGACGACCGGCAACAACGTCTCGCATGCCATGAACAAGACCCGCCGCCGTTTCATGCCCAACCTGCACGAGCGCCGCTTCTGGGTCGCCAGTGAGAACCGTTGGGTGAAGCTGCGTGTTTCCGCCAATGCCCTGCGCACCATCGACAAGAACGGTATCGATTCCGTCCTCGCCGAACTCCGCGCACGCGGCGAAAAGATCTGAGGAGGATCGAACCATGGCTTCCAAGCGCGACAAGATCCGCCTGATCTCGACGGCGAACACCGGTCACTTCTACACGACCGACAAGAACAAGAAGAACACCCCGGCGAAGATGGAGGTCAAGAAGTACGACCCCGTCGTCCGCAAGCACGTGATCTACAAGGAAGGCAAGATCAAGTGAAGCAATGGCGCGTTCGGGCATAGCGCGAACGCCTTTGCCATTGCTTCATCCCCGCGAAAGCGGGGATCCAGCGCCTTCAGAAGCGAACCCGCCTACATGGCGGGTTTTCTTTTGGGCGAAGGTTTTTCTCTGGTTCGATGCGCTCAGAGTCAATGCGCAGACACCCGCATGACGGAGCGGACATGCGCGACCCATGCCCACGTTGAATAGAGGGCGAGCGCCCGTCGCGAGTTCGAAGTCGGATCGAAACGGCAGCGCGGGGGATTTGCCTTTGGCGCACGCACGCAGCGCAAGAGCAATCGGCCACTAATTTTTCGTGGGCCGGCGATGAAAGTCACTGGATTCCCGCGTTCGCGGGAATGACGAGGCTGGGGAGCCGACGCGCCTCGTGCTTCCTCTCGCCTGCTTCCTCTCGCCTGTTTCCTGTTTCCTGTTGCCTGTTTCCCGCTTCCCCCTTCCCGTTTCCCCCTTCCCGTTTCCCCCTTCCCGTTTCCCCCTTCCCGTTTCCCCCTTCCCGTTTCCCGTTTCGTGATTTTCCGAAGCGACAACACCAAAAATTCAAGCAACCCCTCACGACCGTCATCCCCGCGAACGCGGGGATCCAGCGACTTTGCCCTTGCGCCCCAACAACAAGCCCGCCAATCGGCGGGCCTGTCGTCGCAACAAAACACACCAAGCCAACTCAGGGAATCACACCGCCGAAGTAGGTCGACACCTGCGGCCAGATCAGCGAAATCTTCGCGCCCGAATTGAAGCAGCCGCCGAAGTGATGCAGCGCCAGCACCTTGCCGCTGGAACGCGCGAGCACCGGCGAACCCGAGCTGCCGCCCTCGGTGTCGCAGTAGTAGCCCACATCGCTGTTGGCCGCGTTGCCGGTCACGCTCGGCGCATCGACGCGGCATTTGCCGCCGCTGTTCTGGGTGTCGGCGACGCTGAGCTCCTTCATGCGACCACCGGGATGCCCGGCGATGAAGATGCCTTCATTGGCCACCGCCGCGCGCGGATCCAGGCCGAGAAAACCGAAGCTGGAAATGTTGGCGAAGTTCTTCACCGTGAACAGCGTGTAGTCCAGGGTGGTGTCGGTCTTGAGCATCTGGTCGCCCGCGACCTTGGTCACCGTCGCCTGCGCGCCGGTGCAGGTGCTGCGCTGGTAGTTGAACCAGAATTCCGCGCCGGTCACGCCCGCGGCGGTGCTGATGCAATGGTTGTTGGTGAACATGCGGTTGCTCGAACTCACCCGCCATGCGGTGCACAGGCTGCCGCCGCTCATCACCGCGCGCGCGACCGGCTTGGAGCCGTTGAACGCCTGCGTATCGCTGGTCGCATAGCAGGCCGCGGCCTGCTTGTTGTCGGTGCCGCAGATCGACTTGCCGCCGACCGGGGTGCCCAGCAGTCCTTCGTTCTGCAACTGCGGCAGCATGTCCTCCGGATAGCCTTCCAGATAACGCGACACCTTCACCCCATGGCCGGCCCGCCACGGCTCGCGCGCCGTGCCGACCAGGCGCAGCACCGCGACCGGGCCGGAGATCGACATCGCCGAGAAACTGGTCTTGCCGTCCTGGCCGAGATCGGCGGCGACGGTATGCGGATCGAGCTGCTGCGCGCTGTAGCGATAGACCTCGCGGCCGTCGGGACTGGCGACTTCCAAGGTCACGCCCGCGGGCAGTGAGAAATGATCGAAATGCACCTTGATGAAGGACGCATCCGGGGTGCGGATCTCGACCTGCTTGCGGCCGGCGTCGACGCCGGCGCGGCCGACCCGGCCGGGCTGCTCGCCCAGTTGCAGATCGATGCTGCGCTGGTCGGCGATCTTCAACGGCACGGGCGCGCCCGGTTCGGTCTGCGCGACGGCGGTGGCCGGCAGCGCCAGACACAAGGCGCTGGCCAGCAGCGCGGGCATCAACAACTTCGACGGTCCATGGTTCATTCGCTGTTCCCTCCTGGGATCGAGACGGCGCGATCGGCCATCGGACCAACGCGCGCGCGTCCGCGCGCCGCATCTGCGGCGACGACGGGCGTGGCGATGGCTGCGCCGGAGTTTGGGTTGAGGTGATGCGCGCGAGAGCCGAGGGTTCTGCGCGCGCGGCCGACACTGGCAAATGCCCGCCGGGCAAACCGTGACCGCAGTGGGTTCCGCGCCGCGGCGGTGTGGAAGCTTGATCGGCCGCTCAGCGCGATTGTGCGGGGCGTGTGCGAAGTTCAGGCGGGGCGCGGGCCGATGGCGCGGGGCAGCAAACGGCTGCGCGCGGGGCCGTGTGCCCTCATCCGCCCTGCGGGCACCTTCTCCCGCAAGCGGGAGAAGGAAGCGGCGAAGAGCCCCTCTCCCGTTTACGGGAGAGGGGTTGGGGTGAGGGCCGCACCTGCATCGAAAGTCGAATCCCCACCCAAACCCGAGCCAATCGCCGAGGCCGTACACTCCACGCCACTCGTCCTCGCGAATCCGCGCCCTTGATCCCAGGCTGGATCCTGCTGCTGGTATCGGCCGGTTACGTCGGCCTGCTGTTCGCGGTTGCCTACTACGGCGACCAGCGCGAACGCACGCCGCGCGCGCGCTGGCTGCGCACCGCGGTCTATTCGCTGGCACTCGCGGTGTACTGCTCCTCGTGGACCTTCTACGGCGCGGTCGGCACCGCCGCGCGCACCGGGCTGGGCTTCCTGCCGATCTACCTCGGCCCGCTGCTGATGCTGGCCTTCGGCTGGCGCATCCTCGAACGCCTGGTGCTGATCTCCGGCGAACAGCGCATCGTCTCGATCGCCGACTTCCTGTCCTCACGCTACGGCCGCGCGCCGGGCCTGGCCGCGCTGGTCGCGACGGTCGCGCTGACCGCAGCGGTGCCCTACGTCGCGCTGCAGTTCAAGGCCGTGGCGATGAGCGTGGAGGTGCTGGCCGGGGTGCCGTCCGACAGCGGCCTGCTCGCCGACCCGGCGTTCTACGTGGCGATGATGCTGGCGGTGTTCGCGATCCTGTTCGGCACCCGCCGCGTGGATGCGACCGAGCACCACCACGGCATGGTCCTGGCGGTCGCGCTGGAGTCGCTGGTCAAGCTGGTCGCGTTCGTCGCCATCGGCGTGTTCGCGCTGATCCACCTGCCCGGCCTGGGCAGTTACCCCGAACGGGTCGAACAGGCCGCGCGCGTGGTGATGCAACCTGGCCTGCCGGCCGGTTTCATCACCCAGACCCTGCTCGCGTTCACCGCGATCGTGTGCCTGCCGCGCCAGTTCCACGTCGCCGTGGTCGAATGCCAGGACCCCAACGACCTGCGTTCGGCGCGCTGGCTGTTCGGCGGCTATCTGATCCTGATCAGCCTGCTGGTGGTGCCGATCACCCTGACCGGCCAGGCCGTGCTCGGCGGAAGCGGCGTATCGCCGGATACCTACGTGCTCGCGCTGCCGTTGCAGTTCGACCAGCGCGCGCTGGCGTTGATGGTTTACATCGGCGGCTTCTCGGCCGCGACCGGCATGGTCATCGTGTCTTCGGTGGCGCTGTCGACCATGGTCAGCAACGACCTGGTCATGCCGTTGTTGCTGCGCACCGGCGCGCTGCACGAAGGCGCGCCGCACCAGAGCCCCGGCATCGATCGCCAGGTGCTGTGGGTGCGCCGGGTCACCATCGTGCTGCTGGCCTTGATGGCCTACACTTATCACCGCGGTTCGCTCGGCGCGAACGGTCTGGCCCAGCACGGCCTGCTCGCGTTCGCCGCGGTCGCGCAGTTCGCGCCAGCGTTGATCGGCGGCCTGTACTGGCGTGGTGCGAGCCGCGCCGGCGCGTTCACTGGCCTGTTCGCCGGCACCGTGGTGTGGACCTACACCCTGCTGCTGCCGGCGCTCGCGCGCGGCGGCTGGATCGCCGATCACTGGCTCGCGACCGGCCCGCTCGGCATCACTTGGCTGCGGCCGGAGCAATTGTTCGGCCTGGTCGGCTGGGACGCGCTGACCCACGGCACGTTCTGGTCGCTGCTGGTGAACATCGGCGCGTTCCTGTTCGTCTCGGTGCGGCAACGCCCGCGCCTGCAGGACCAACTGCTGGCCGCGCCGTTCCTCGACCCCTACGTGCGCCGTCCCGCGCTCGGCCCCGGCGGCTGGGCCGGCAGCGTGCGCGGCGGCGAACTGCTGGCGCTGGCCGAACGCATCGTCGGCGAGCGCCACGCGCGGCGCGCGTTCGAGGACTACGCGCGCCAGCAAGGCCGCGACTGGCAACCCGAGCAACCGGCCGACCGCGCGCTGGCGCAATTCACCGAACGCCTGCTCGCCGCGGCGATCGGCGCGGCGTCCGCGCGCCTGACCCTGACCAGCGCGCTGCGCGGTTCGGGCATGGAACTGGGCGAAGTGGTCGCGCTGCTCGACGAAGCCAACCAGGAACTGCGTTTCAATCGCCAGGTGCTGTCGACCACGCTGGAAAACATCAGCCAGGGCGTCAGCGTGGTCGATCCGGCGATGCGCCTGGTCGCGTGGAACCGCCGCTATCAGGAACTGTTCGATTACCCCGACGGCATGCTCTACGTCGGCCGCCCGGTCAGCGACCTGATCCGCTGGAACGCCGAGCGCGGCGAAATGGGCCCGGGCCCCTACGACGACTACAGCCTCGACGAAACCCGCATCGACGAAATCGTGCGCCGCCGCCTCGCCCATCTGCGCGCGGGCGCGCCGCACGTGTTCGAGCGCGTGCGCGCGAACGGCCAGGTGATCGAGATGGTCGGGCGGCCGCTGATCGGCGGCGGCTATGTGACCAGCTACAGCGACGTCACCGACTACAAGCGCGCCGAACAGGCGCTGCGCGAAGCCAACGAAAACCTCGAGCAACGCGTCGAACAGCGCACCCAGGAAGCCGAATCGGCGCAGCAGTCCAAGACCCGCTTTCTCGCCGCGGTCAGCCACGACGTGCTGCAGCCGCTCAACGCCGCGCGCCTGTTCACCACCGCGCTGCGCGAAAGCGACGATGTCCACGAGCAACGCCGCCTGGCCGAACGCGTCGACGCTTCGTTGCGCGCGGCCGAGGACCTGCTCGACGGCCTGCTCGATATCTCGCGCCTGGACGCCGGCGCGCTGCGCCCGGAACTCGACGACCTGGACGCCGGCGAACTGCTGCGCGAACTCGCCGCGCAATACGCGCCCAGCGCCGCCGGCCGCGGCCTGCACCTGCGCGTGCGGGTGCCGCCGATGCCGCTGTCGATCCGCAGCGACCGCCGCCTGTTGCGCCGCGCGTTGCAGAACTTCCTCGCCAACGCGCTGCGCTACACCCGCGAAGGCGGCGTGCTGATGGCGGCGCGCGCGCGGCCGCAGTCGCGCCAGATCGAATTGCAGGTGTGGGACACCGGCCCGGGCATCCCCGAGCATCACCTGGAACAGATCTTCGACGAGTTCCGCCGCTTCGACCAACCCGGCAGCGGCGGCGAACGCGGCCTCGGCCTGGGCCTGTCGATCTGCCAGCGCATCTCGCGCACCCTGGATCATCCGCTGCGGGTGCGTTCGCAGATCGGCCGCGGCAGCGTGTTCTCGATCGCGGTGCCGCTCGGCGAGGCGCTGCGCGAGCTGCCGCCGCCGGAAGCCGCCTCGCCGACGCTCGGCGATTCGCTGGCCGGGCTGCGCGTGCTGTGCATCGACAACGATCGCGAAATCCTCGACGGCATGCGCGCCCTGCTCGACCGCTGGGGCGCGACCGCGCTACTGGCGGCGACCGTGGACGATGCGCTGGCGCTGCTCGATCAATCGCCCGACGTGGCCCTGGTCGACTACCACCTGCACGACCGTCTCGACGGCCTGGCGACCATCGACGTGCTGCGCGAACGCATCGGCAGCGCATTACCGGCCGCGCTGTTGACCGGCGACGGCAGCGACGCGCTCAAGCATGCCGCGCGCGAGCACGGTTGCCGGGTGTTGACCAAACCGATCAAGCCGGCCTCGCTGCGGGCGTTTCTGGCGGCGCAGCGGTCGAGCCCGCGTGCCTGATACCCGGCGCCGATGCGGCCGTCCGGGCCGTCGCTCGCCGCGGCGTACGGGATAAAACTTCGTTGCTTCCGTGATGCCCGACACACTAAGCTTGCCGGGCCCGCACCTATCCAAGGACGCGATAGCGGGCCGGGCGTGGGGAACGTCCGCCAGCGTCTCATCACAGACGTCATCGAATCGAACAAGGGGATACCTCATGCGGAAGCGCCTGCTTTCCGTCCTGACCGCGCTCGCGCTGGTCGGCACCCTCGCGCCCGCCGCCGCCCAGGACACCGGCGCGCAGGCGCTGGCCAATCTGGCCTGGCAGGTCGGACCGACCAACGGCAAGATCGCCGACAAGGCCAGCATCCGCGTGCCCGAGGGCTACGCGTTCCTGGATGCCGCGAGCACCCGCAAGCTCAACGAAATCCTGCACAACCCGCCCACCGGCACCGACGAGTACACCCTCGCGCCGAAGGACATGAACTGGTTTTCGTTCTTCCACTACAGCGACATCGGCTACGTGAAGGACGAAGAGTCGCTCGACGCCGACGCGATCCTCGACTCGATCCGCGAAGGCACCGAGGAAGGCAACGAGGAACGCCGCAAGCGCGGCTGGGAAACCATGAAGATCGAGGGCTGGAGCTTCAAGCCCCAGTACGACAAGTCCACCCATAACCTCGAATGGGCGGTGCTCGCCTCCAGCGAAGGTTCGACCGAGAAGTTCGCCAACTACAACACCCGCCTGCTCGGCCGCCACGGCGTCACCGAGGTGATCCTGGTCGCCGACCAGACCGACCTGGACGGCGCGATCGGCCAGTTCAAGCAATTGGTGCCGGGCTATACCTTCAACGACGGCGAGAAGTACAGCGAGTTCAAGCCCGGCGATCACGTCGCCGAGTTCGGCCTGGCCGCGCTGATCACCGGCGGCGCGGCCGCGGTGGCGAGCAAGAAGGGCGTGTTCGCCGCGATCGGCCTGTTCCTGGTCAAGGCGTGGAAGCTGGTGCTGGTCGGCTTCGTCGCGATCGGCACCGCGATCGGCAAGCTGTTCGGCCGCAACAAGGACAAGCCGAAAGACGACGCACAGGAATGAACCCCGCGCCGGTCGAGCTGCTGCTGGTGCTCGGCGTGGTCGGGTTCTACCTGCTCGATGCGCTGATGCTGCTGCACTACGACGAGATCGTCGTGGTGCGGCACGGCGATCGCTGGCGCGCATCGACCGGTTCGGGCACGCAGTGGCGCGGCCGCTACCTGTATCTGCCCGATCCGCTGCGGCCCGCGGCGCCGTTGTGGCGCTGCGGCTGGCTCGGCGATCCGGCGCAATCGCCCGCCGAGCACTGGGCCGGGCTGGATCATTTCGTCCAGGCGCTGCGCGGCTTCGGCGCGGCCTGCCGGTTGCTGTGGCTGTTGCTGCTGGTCGCGCTGCCGCTACTGCTGTGGCGGTTTCCGCATCCGCTGGCGATGCTGGCGCTGGCGGTGTCGATCTACACCACCGTGCTGGCGATGGGCCTGCGCATCTGGCGTTATCGGCGCGTGCTGGAACTTACCGGTCGACAAGCCGTGTCGCTGTCGTTCGAACTGCTGTGCTGCCCGCCGCATGCGCTCAACGTGGTGCGCCGGTTGTGCGCGCGGCGCGGCCTGCACGGCAACGCCATCGACGCGGCGCGGCGTCTGCTGCCCGCGGCCGAGCGAAGCCGACTGGCCGACGCCATCGCCGAGCGCGCCGACATGGCGATCGATTTTCATGGCGACGACGCCCGGCTCGTGGGCGCAAAACAACGACTGGAGCAACTGCGATGACCTCGACCGAAGTGCTGGTGATCGTCGGCGGCGTGGCACTGGGCTATTGGCTGGTCGCGGTGGTGTGGCCGTTGCTGAGCGGCCGCGACCATGCATCGCCGACGTCGGCCGATGGCGAGCAGCCATGGCACGAAGTGCTCGGCGTGCCCACCAACGCCGACCGCGCGACCATCGACGCCGCGCATCAAAGCAAACGCGCCGAATACCTGCCCGAACGCATCGCCCACCTGAGCGCGGACGCGCGCGCGCAGGCGCAGGGTCGCCGCATGCAGATCGACCGCGCGTATGCGCAGGCGATGCGGCAGTTCGGATAGAGGCGTAGGGCAATCCAGATTGAGCCGGCTCGACATGGACGCGATCCGCGGCGCTCCGGCTTCGACCGGCCGCCTATAATCCCTCTCTCCCCGGAAGGAACCGCCATGCGAAAGAACTGGATAGTGCTGCTGGCCCTGGCCGCCACACCGCTGTTGCTCGGCAGCGCGAATCCGCGGCAGATGCCCGTGGAAAAAGTCGCGGAAAAAGACGTAGAGCAGGTCGCCCAGCAGAGGGAAGGAAAAGGCGAAAAGCAGGCCGGCCCCGTCGTCGCCGAAGCGGTCCGCTTCGACGGCGTCTATCAAACCGAACAGTCGGATTATTTTTCCTATCTGCGCCTGTATCCGGACGGCACCGCGATCACCCTGTCCACGCGCGAACCACCGCAGGCATTGAACCATTGGTTCAACCGCAACTGCGTCGGGCTTCCGCGCGGCGCTTACACCGTCGAGTCGGGCCGCATCGAATTCACCGTGCAGGCCAAACGCGGCTCGGTCGAATACGCCGGCAAGCTGGGACACGACCGCATCGATTTTCATGTCCGCTCACTGATGAACGGCAGCGAATCCGATCTTAGCTACCGTTTCGTTCCGATCGACTCGCTGAGCGAAGAACTGTCCGACGCCGTTCCCGACAGTTGCCGTCAGTAAGCAGGCATTGAGGGTATCGACGTCCCACAACCGGCCTTCGTCCGCGTTACGCGTTCACGCATTTTCCTGCCGCACGCATGCGCGGTGCGGCGCCCGCATGCCGCAATCGACGCGGATATGCACGCCGTTTTCGAACACCATCATTGTCGGCGCCTGCATTCGCGAGGGGCACCGTGCGCGACCTGTTGCCTCAGTCGGCCTCTTCGGGCGGCGGCACGATCGCGCCCGGATCGAGCGCCAGGCGGCCGGCGATCAGCACCGCCTGGGTGCGGTTGTTGGCGCCGAGCTTGCGTAGGATCGCGGTGACGTGGGCCTTGACCGTGGCTTCCGACACGCCCAGTTCGTAGCCGATCTGCTTGTTCAACAGGCCCGAGCCGAGCATCTGCAGCACCCGGAACTGCTGCGGGGTGAGGTCGCGCAAGCGCTGCGCGGCGTCGTGTTCCTCGGCGTTGGCGGCGGGCGCGGCGAACGCGGCGGCGGGCGCCCAGCGATCGCCGTCGAGCACGGTGGTCAGGGCCTCGCCCAGGGTCACCGCGTCGGCGGATTTGGGGATGAAACCGACCGCGCCGTGATCGAGCGCGCGGCGCATCGTCGCCGGCTCCTCGCGCGCGGACACCACCACGATCGGCAACTGCGGATGCAGCGCGCGCAGATGCACCAGCGCGCTGAAGCCTTGCGCGCCGGGCATGTTGAGATCGAGCAGCAGCAGGTCGGCGTCGGATTCGGCCTCGACCAGGGCGTACAGCGCATCGACGCTGTCGGCCTCGCGCAGGGCCGCATCCGGCAGCACCCGCGCGACCGCGCCACGCAGGGCTTCGCGGAACAGCGGGTGGTCGTCGGCGATCAGCAGGGTCGGCATGGGGGACCTCGGGTACTGCGTTGCGGCGGGTGTTGCGGCGGCGGACGTCATGCGTGAGCCGGACTTGCTGTCAGGGGAATCTTACGACCAGCAGGGGTGTGGCCCGCTATTGGACGATGGGTGAAGGTGGGTGAAATGTGCGCATGCTGCCGTATGAACCCTGTCTCAGATTGCCCGCTCGGCGTTTGCGTTGTCGGATGAGCGCGGCTGAGCAGCGGCTTTGGTGCTTGTTGCGGGGCAAGCAGGTCTTGGGCGTGCAGGTTTATCGGCAGAAACCGTTACTGGGGTACGTCGCGGACTTTTACGCGCCGGCGGCTCGGCTGGTGATCGAGGTGGATGGATCGCAGCACTTGACCGAGAAGGGTCTGGAGGCGGATGCGCGGCGAACCGCAGCGTTGGAGGCGCTTGGGCTGATGGTCGTGCGGTTCGACAATTTGCAGGTTTTGACAGAAACGACCGCGGTCATGGAGAAGATCTTTCGGGTGGTTTGCGAGCGAGTTCGGCGCTAAGAGCAAATCCCCCCTGCCCCCCTTTTTCAAAGGGGGGAACCCGTCGGGTGGGATTGTTTGAGAGCTGGCGATGACGTGGCTTCGATGTCGGTCGCGTCCCCCAGATCGCCCCCCACTTTTCAAAGGGGGGGAACCCGTCAGGTGGGATTGCTTGAGAGCTGGCGATGACGTGGCTTCGATGTCGGTCGCATCCCCCAGATCGGTTCCCCCCTTTGAAAAAGGGGGGCCAGGGGGGATTTGCTTTTGCTCTTGATCTACTTCCCAAGCCGCTCATTAACCAGACTATCCACCACCGACGGATCGGCCAGCGTGCTCGTATCGCCCAGCTGATCCGGCGCGTTCTCGGCGATCTTGCGCAGGATGCGGCGCATGATCTTGCCCGAGCGGGTCTTCGGCAAACCCGGCGCCCATTGCAGATGGTCGGGCGTGGCGATTGGGCCGATTTCCTTGCGCACCCAGGCGACCAGCTCCTTGCGCAGGTCTTCGCCCGGCGCTTCGCCAGCGATCAGGGTCACGTAGGCGTAGATGCCCTGCCCCTTGAGGTCGTGCGGGAATCCGACCACCGCGGCTTCGGCCACCTTCGGATGCGACACCAACGCACTCTCGACCTCGGCGGTGCCGATGCGATGGCCGCTGACGTTGATCACGTCGTCGACGCGGCCGGTGATCCAGTAATACCCGTCGGCGTCGCGGCGGCAGCCGTCGCCGGTGAAGTACGTCCCCGGGTAAGTGCGGAAATAAGTCTCGATGAAACGCGGATGATCGCCATAGACCGTGCGCATCTGCCCCGGCCAGGAATCCTTCAGCACCAGATTGCCTTCGGCCTCACCGTCGAGCTCGCCGCCGTTGGCGTCGACCAGCGCCGGCTGCACGCCGAAGAACGGCTGGGTCGCCGAGCCGGGCTTGAGGTCGGTCGCGCCGGCGAGCGGCGTGATCAGGATGCCGCCGGTCTCGGTCTGCCACCAGGTGTCGACGATCGGGCAACGCGAATCGCCCACGACATCAAAGTACCAGCGCCAGGCTTCGGGATTGATCGGCTCGCCGACCGTGCCGAGCAGGCGCAGCGAGGAACGCGAGGTCTTCTTGACCGGTTCGTCGCCGTCGCGCATCAGCGCGCGGATCGCGGTCGGCGCGGTGTAGAAGATCGTGACCTGGTGCTTGTCGATCACGTTCCAGAACCGCGACACGTCCGGGTAGTTCGGCACGCCTTCGAACACCAGCGCAGTCGCGCCGTTGGCGAGCGGGCCGTAGACGATGTAGCTGTGGCCGGTGACCCAGCCGACATCGGCGGTGCACCAGTAGACATCGTCCTCGCGCAGGTCGAACACCGCTTCGTGGGTGAACGCGGCATAGGTCAGATAGCCGCCGGTGGTGTGCAGCACGCCCTTGGGCTTGCCGGTGCTGCCGGAGGTGTAGAGGATGAACAGCGGGTCTTCCGCGTTCATGCGCTCGGGTTCGCAGGTGTCGGGCTGGCCTTCGATCACCGCGTCGTACCAGCGGTCGCGCGGCATCTGCATGTCGACCGCGGCGCCGGTGTGGCGCACCACCAGCACGGTTTCGACCGAATTGGTGCCCGGCAGTTTCAGCGCCGCATCGACGTTGGCCTTGAGCGGAACCTTCTTGCCGCCGCGCAGGCCTTCGTCGGCGGTGATGACCAGCTTGCTGGTGCAGTCGGCGATGCGGTCGGCGATCGAGTTCGGCGCGAAACCGCCGAACACCACCGAGTGGATCGCGCCGACGCGCGCGCACGCCAGCATCGCGACCACCGCTTCGGGAATCATCGGCAGGTAGATGGTGATGCGGTCGCCTTTCTTGACCCCGAGGTTGCGCAGCGCGTT
The DNA here is from genome assembly GCF_018732085.1 of Lysobacter capsici. Lineage (NCBI taxonomy): Bacteria > Pseudomonadati > Pseudomonadota > Gammaproteobacteria > Lysobacterales > Lysobacteraceae > Lysobacter > Lysobacter capsici. Next base: position 5,848,463 of record NZ_CP076103.1, read on the forward strand.
GGCCAGACGGCATACGCGCGCGTGCAGCTCGCGGTAGCTGATGGGCTCGGCCGGCAGGTTCGGATCGTCGTGTTCGAACAACAGCGCGGTCTTGTCGCCGCGCGTGGCCAGATGCCGGTCCAGGCAGTTGACGCTGGCGTTGAGCTCGCCGTCTTCGTACCACTTGATGCGGAAATCGCGCAGGTCGTAGCTGACGTTCTTGATCTTGGTCGGCGCCTTGAACCACTCCAGCCGCTGCGCGATGCGGCCCCAGAACGCGTCGGGATCGCTGATGGATTCGGCGTACAGGCGTTGGTAGTCCTCGCGCCGGTAACGCGACCGGGCGGCGAAATCCTCGTCGATGGGATAGACGCTGGCGGGGTGACTCATTGCGGGCTCCTGCGTAGGGCGGGATTCGGGATTGGAGATTCGGGATTCGGATGCCGGCCACGATGATGTCGTGGCGAATCTCGAGCCCTCAATCTCGGCACCCAAGTGTGCCGCAATGCAGCAAGCGCTGCTGAGGTGGGGGCCTTTAGACCTTGGTCTAAAGGCCGGGAATCGGGAATGGAGAATCGGGAATCGGTAGAGCGGCTCTGCCTGCTTTTGATTTCCTATTCCCCATTCCCGATTCCCGATTCCCACCCCTAGACCTTGGTCGTAAACCCCGCATACAGGTGCGCTTTTTACGACCAATGGCGAATGGTGACCCACTCGGGGCGCGCGCAGGCTGGCCGCGGCCGCACCGTTCGGGCGGCATTCTTCGGGAGGGGAATCATGACTGTCACTCGCGTGATGACACGCAACGCCGCGCCGCGCGCAACGATCCGACGGCGGCCGCTGGCCGCGGCCTTGCTGGTCGCGCTGGCCCTGCCCGGGCTGGCCTTCGCCCAGACCGCGAAGGAAAAGGAACTCGAAGCGCGCGTCGCCGACCTGGAACGCATGGTCCAGCAACTGGTGTCGCAACAGCAGCAGGTGCAGACCCAGGTCACCGAGGTCAAGGCCGCGCAAGCCAGCGCGCCGGTCGCCGCGGTCGCCGCGCCGGGCAAGCCGAGCCTGCAGACCGCGCCGATCAACCCCGGCGCGAATCCCGGCACGCGTTTCAGCTACGGCGGCTTCATCAAGCTCGACGCCTCGGTCACCTCGACCAACGACGGCGACATCGCCGACGGTTCGGTCGGTCGCCTGTTCTACGTGCCCAAGGCGATTCCGGTCGGCGGCGGCGGCAATCGCGAAGGCAGCGCCGACACCGACATGGGCGCGAACTTCTCGCGCTTCTGGCGCCACCGCGCCGACGACCGGGCCCGGCTCGCGCGGCGGCGCACCACCGCGTTCACCGGCACGGCACCAACGGCGACCTCGCACCAGGCCTACGTGAGCTGGACAGTCAGTGGCGCTCCGACGCTCGACGCGGCCACAACGAGCGACACGCCGACGGCCGGTCGCCCCTACGTGCCCAAGCACCGGTGGCGGCGGCGGCAACGCGCAGCGCCGACACCGACGGGCGCGGTCGTTCTCGACCGACACCGACCGGGACAGCGGCGACAAGCCGGGCTACTCGCGACCGGCGGCGCACACCGCGTTCACCGGCAACGAGATCGCACCACACGGCGACCGCGCCAGGCCCGTAGCGGCTGGCGCCGGTCAGACCTGGCGTTCAGACCGCGCGCTGCCGGACACGGCGACTGGCACCAAGGCACGGTGTTCGTGCGGCAAGCGCAGTTGCGAACCAGGGCCGGCCGTTCTCGATCACCGGAGACGGTGCACGCCGTTCGCGGCAACATGCCCGGCGCCGGCGCGACCGCGGCACGTCACCGCGCGCTACAGCGGCATCTGGGCCAGTCGGCGCACTGGCGCGTCAGCTCAAGTCGACCGGCGATCTCCGACGCAACCGTCTGAGCTTTCGGGCAGTGGAACCTCGGCAAGACGACCTGCGTTACTCACCGCGCAGCATCGGCGACATCGGCTGGCGAACCGACGCGGTGCTCGACGCGAACGGCGATCTGGAAAACATCGACGTCGTCTCCGGCTTCGTCGGCTGGCGGCACGTGTTCACCCCGAAGCTGCGCGGCAACCTGTTCTATTCGCGCGCGCAGTACGACCAAGACACCGCGCTGACCGGCACCGGCATCACCCACTCGGCGCAATCGGCGCACATCAACCTGATCTACACCCCGATTCCGAAGCTCGATGTGGGCGCGGAATACATCTGGGGCCAGCGCGAGATCGAAAGCGGCGACAAGGGCGAGATCAATCGTCTGCAGACGCATGTGAAGTACAGCTTCTGAATGCGCAACTCGGGCCGCGACGCCTCTACCTACCGTCATTCCCGCGAAGGCGGGAATCCAGGGCTTCACCCAGGCATGACTCTGAAGTCTCTGGATTCCCGCCTTCGCGGGAATGACGGTCGGAGGGATTCGAGACTCGTGATCAAACACTTTTTCTAGCAAACACAGTTTCTGACACAGAAAAACCCCGGCGGGCCCCGGCCCGCTCCTTCTCACTGTTCGGGGGAACAGACATGTCCAGCACCGCCGCAAACGCGCCGCCGTCCACCGCGCCGCTGACCAAGGGTCATAAGAAAGTCATTTTCGCCTCAAGCCTCGGCACCGTGTTCGAGTGGTACGACTTCTATCTGTACGGCTCGCTCGCGGTCATCATCGGCAAGCAGTTCTTCGGCGGCCTCAACGAGACCAGCCAGTTCATCTTCGCCCTGCTCGCGTTCGCCGCCGGCTTCGCGGTGCGTCCGTTCGGCGCGCTGGTGTTCGGCCGACTCGGCGACATGATCGGACGCAAGTACACCTTCCTGATCACCATCGTGCTGATGGGCCTGTCGACCTTCCTGGTCGGCATCCTGCCCAGCTACGAGACCATGGGCATCACCGCGCCGGTGATCCTGATCGTGTTGCGGTTGCTGCAGGGCCTCGCGCTCGGCGGCGAGTACGGCGGCGCGGCCACTTATGTCGCCGAGCACGCGCCCAACGGCAAGCGCGGCCTGTACACCAGCTTCATCCAGACCACCGCGACCATCGGCCTGTTCCTGTCGCTGCTGGTGATCTGGGCCTGCCGCAACTGGCTGGGCAAGGACGATTTCGAAGCCTGGGGCTGGCGCATCCCGTTCTGGTTCTCGGTGATCCTGCTAGGCGTGTCGGTGTGGATCCGCATGCAGCTGGCCGAATCGCCGCTGTTCCAGCAGATGAAGGCCGAAGGCAAGACCTCCAAGGCGCCGATCACCGAGAGCTTCTTCTCCAGGAACGGCAAGATCGCGTTGCTCGCGCTGCTCGGCGCGACCGCGGGCCAGGCGGTGGTGTGGTACGGCGGCCAGTTCTACTCGCTGTTCTTCCTGACCAAGACCCTCGGCATGGACCCGAACCAGGCCGACATCCTGATCGCCATCGCGCTCGCGCTGGCCACCGGCGGATTCATCCTGTTCGGCTGGCTGTCGGACAAGATCGGCCGCAAGAAGATCGTGCTGGCCGGTTGCCTGATCGCGGTGTTCACCTACTTCCCGGTGTTCAAGGCGCTCACCCACAACGTCAACCCGGCGCTGGAAGCCGCGGTCGCCGCCTCGCCGGTCACCGTCACCGCCGATCCGGAGCGTTGCGCGTTCCAGTTCGATCCGGTCGGCAAGGCCGCGTTCAAGCAATCGTGCGACGTGATCAAGTCGGCGCTGGCCAAGAAGGGCATCCCCTACGTCAACGCGGCCGGTCCGGCCGGCAGTCTGGCCACGGTGAGCATCGGCGGGGCGAGCTTGAACAGCTTCGAAGGCGAAGCGCTCGACAGCGCGACGTTCAAGGCGCAGTCCGAAGCGTTCGGCAAACAGCTCAGCGCGGCGTTGACCACCGCCGGCTACCCGGCCAAGGCCGACCCGGCGCAGATCAACAAGCCGATGGTGATCGCGCTGCTGACCTTCCTGGTGCTGTTGGTGACCATGGTCTACGGCCCGATCGCCGCCTGGCTGGTCGAGCTGTTCCCGACCCGCATCCGCTACACCTCGATGTCGCTGCCGTACCACATCGGCAACGGCTGGTTCGGCGGCTTCCTGCCGTTCACCGCCTTCGCCATCGTCGCCGCCACCGGCGATATCTACAGCGGCCTGTGGTATCCGATCATCGTCGCGGCGATGACCGTGGTGATCGGCGCGCTGTTCCTGCCGGAAACCAAGGATCGCGACATCACCCTGTGATCGCGTGAAACTTGCAGCACGCACGAAAGCAACAACGCCGGCGAAAGCCGGCGTTGTTGTTTGCGCATCGCGGCGATGCCGAACGTCGCGCCCGACGGCATCGCAACTGCGACGCCGGTCGCAGCCGAATCGCGTGCCGGGCGGCCGGTCGCGCGACATGAACGCCGCGCATCGACGCCGGCCCCGGCAAGCCCTAGCATCGCGGCATGTCCTCCCTGCCGACCCTGCTGGACGAAGTGCGCGCCTGCACCCGCTGCGAAGCGCACCTGCCGCACGGGCCGCGGCCGGTGGTGCAGGTGGGCGCGAGCGCGCGGATCCTGATCGCCGGGCAGGCCCCGGGACGCAAGGTCCACGAAAGCGGCATCCCGTTCGACGATGCCAGCGGCGAGCGTCTGCGCGCGTGGCTGGGGCTGTCGCGCGAATTGTTCTACGACGCCGACCGGGTCGCGATCCTGCCGATGGGGTTCTGCTTTCCCGGCACCGGCCGCGCCGGCGATCTGCCGCCGCGGCCGGAATGCGCGCCGACCTGGCGCGCGCGCCTGATGTCGCGCTTGAATCATCTGCAACTGACCCTGGCCGTGGGCCAGTACGCGCAGGCGTATCACCTGCCCGACGCGGGCGCGTCGCTGACCCAGGCCGTGCAGGCATGGCGCGACACCTGGCCCACCGTGGTCGCGCTGCCGCATCCGAGCCCGCGCAACAATCTGTGGCTCAAGCGCAATGCGTGGTTCGAACGCGAGCTGGTGCCGCTGCTGCGCGAGCGGGTCGCGCAGGTGCTTGCGGATTGATCGCGCCGGCTTGAATCAGACCCGGTTCAAGCACAAGCGCGCGGATCGAGCCTGTCGTCTTCGCACCGTTCGAACCCGGCGCTCGGCGCGATCATTGATACACGAACTACGGCATCTCCCACTCGTAGCGGATCGCCAGCAGGCGCAGCGCGAAACCGCCGCCCAGGCACAACAGCACGCCGACGTTCTCGGCCACGCCCACGCGCAACAACAGCAGATAGGCCACGCCGGTCAGCAGCGAGATCACCGCGTACAGCTCGCGCTGGAACACCAGCGGAATCTCGTTGCACAGCACGTCGCGCAGCACGCCGCCGAAGGCGCCGGTCAGCATGCCGGCGATCACCACGATCGCGGGTTGATGACCGGCTTCGCGCGCCACCGCGCAGCCGATCAGGGTGAACGCGATCAGGCCGAGCGCGTCCAGCCACAGGAAGGTGCGGCGCAGGTAATGCAGTTTCTTGGCCAGGAACGTGGCCGCGATCGCCGCGCCGATGGTGTAGGCCAGGTATTCGGGATGGCGCACCCAGCCCAGCGGATAGTGACCGAGCACGATGTCGCGCAGCGAGCCGCCGCCGAGCGCGGTGACGCAGGCGATGATGACCACGCCGAACAGGTCCATGCGCCGGCGCCCGGCGGACAGCGCGCCGGTCATGGCTTCGGCGCTGATGGCGATGAGGTAGATGATCTGCAACAACATGGCGGTGCTCCGTCGGACGATACGGGAGAACCGCGGCCATGCGACGCATACCCACGCGCGATGCGGTGCCCGCATGCGGCCGGCGACCGGCAGCGCGCGAAGCGACGACGCGCAGCAGCAGGCCGCGCATCGTGCATGCACTCATGAGTTTGCGCGGCATCGTCGAACGACGAAGGCCACGGCGCCGCTCCCGCTGTCCTTTTACCTGAGAGTTTGGGCGGCCCGGCGCGGCGCGTCGGACCGCTTGCCCCTTCGGTGGGCCGCGTGGCGACCTCTCTCCAGATCGGCGTTGGTGTCCGCAGTGCTCCGGCCGAACGGCCGAGCCTGAGCGATTATGGGAGCCTGCGCCTTCGGCGGGCATCGACCGCGAGGCCGGCGCCACTCTTCTGCGAACGGGGCGGATGGTAGCAGGTGACGGTGCGTGAAAGGTTTTCGGACCTGGTCGCCTTGCCGCTCGCGGTGAGCTTTCGGGCATGGATATGCGGGAGCTGTGTGGCGTAGCGCCTGATGAAAGAGTCGCAGCTGTTGCCTTGCTGTTGCCATGCGGTTGCTGTTGGCGGGCGCGAGTTTCGATCGCGACATCGCAACTGCGACGCGACCTGTAACTCCGCGGTCGCGGCTCGCGCCGCTCCTACAGTCGGACCTCCGACAACCAATCGAACCACCAACAATGTCGCGGCTCGTCATCCCATCACTCCGTTACCTCGTCACTCACCTCCATTACTTGTCACCTGACGGCTGACGATCGACAACCAACAACGCGAGCGGGCCATCCCCCTGTAGGAGCGGCGCAAGCCGCGACCGCGACACCGCACAAACCGCGCACCCCAACCGGCCTGCATACGGCGCAAACCGACTTCGACGCCGCATATGCGCCGCAACCTGAAAACCCTCGATCGCGGCTCACGCCGCTCCTGCAATCGGACCTCGATCAGCACGGCGGCGCGGGATCGGCCAGCGCCTCGACCATCGACTGCTCCAGCGACCGCGCCGGATCGGCGCGGATTGCATCGAGCTCATCGCTCGCCCACTCGCGGCGTAGACGGCCGTCCATCAACAGCACCGCGCGATTGATGAAACGCTCGGCGACATCCAGCGAATGGGTCGCCAGCAACACCGCGGTGCCGCGTTCGGCGGCGAGCCGTTGCAGGTGATGCTTGAGCGCATACGCGCTCAGCGGATCGAGCCCGTTGAGCGGTTCGTCCAGCACCAGCAACGGCGGTTCGCCGAGCAAGCCCAGCAAGATCGCGAGTTTCTGCCGCGTGCCCAGCGAGTACTGGCCGATGCGGCGGTCGAGCATCGCGGTGCAGCCCAGGGTTTCGGCCAGGGCCAGGGTGGCGGCGGGAATCTCGCCGACGCCGCGCGCGCCGGCGAACAGCCGCAGGCATTCGCGTCCGCTCAGCAAGGGCGGCAGTTGCGCCGGATCGACCGCGAAGCCCAACTGCCGACGCGCGGCCAGGGGCTCGCGCACGATGTCGTGACCGCCGATCAGTACGCGGCCGGCGCTAGGCCGCTGAATGCCGGCCAGGCAATGCAGCAAGGTGGTCTTGCCCGAACCGTTCGGTCCGATCAGGGCGACGAATTCGCCGCCGCGCAGGTGCAGGTCGATGCCGTGCAGTACGGCGTGTTCGTCGTAGCGGTGCTGCAACGCATCGAGTTCGAGCATGAAGTTCATCGCGGCGACACCGGCCGATGGACGCGGCGCAAGCCCGACAACGCCGGCAACGACAGCACCAGCACGATCGCCAGCAACACCGGCGCGGCGCGCCAGTTCAACGACAGCAGCGCGCCGCCGATCAGCATCAGCGTTGCCGCGCAGACGAAGGCGAAGGCGGGATAGCGCCACGCCGCTCGCACGAAGGCCCGCGGCGCGCGCGGCGTGCTGGCGAGCAAGCGGTCGGCGGCGACGGTCGCGGCGACGCAGCCGCGCACCACCAGGCTGAACCAGGCGATCGCGACGGCGATCAGCAGCACGCCCAGGCCGGCGGCGATCGCGGTCGAACTCGGCAGCGCCGCCAACACCGCGCCGACCATCCAGGCATGCCCGCCGCGGCGCCAGCGCAGCAAGGCGTCGCGGCGTTGCCAGTCGCTCAGATGCGGCAGGCGCGCGTCGTCGAGCCAGCGCAGGCCGAACAGCGGCAGGCGCGCACCTTCGCGCAGGCGATGACGCGGATAGCGGCGATGGCGAAGCGCCGAGATCAAACCGAACGACGCGCCGATGCCGAGCCCGCCGGCGACGATCCAACACGCGCTGCGAACCTGCACCGGCTCGCCACCGAACGCGATCAGCATCACCGCGCTGATGAGCATCGCCAGCAAGGTCGCCGCGAACGCGAGCACGATCAAGGTGCGGGTCGTGGCGGCCGGAGCGATCGGCGCGGCCGCCCACCAGCCGTGCCGCAGCCGCTCATCCAGCGCGATCAAGCGGCCGCGTGCGAGCGCATAGGCCAGGGCGAGCGCGAGCAGCGCGAACGGCAACGGCAGCTGCGCGATCAGGCGCGGCACCGCGGCCGGCAGCATCGCCGCTTCGCTGCCGGACAGGCGCAGGCCGAGCGGCAGCAGGATCGACGAGGCCAGCAACGCGATCGCGCCGCGATTGCGCCGCCAACCGCCGCCGCGCGCGGCGGCGATGCGGGCCTGACTGAGCCAGGGATGCAAAAGAGCGGGCATGCGCGCTCCGGAAGGGATGGAATCGGCGATCCGTCGAGTGCGTCAGTATCGTTGGTTTTCAGGAAGGCCTGCGCGGCAAGCGACCGGGAGCGGCTTATGGCGCCGATAGCCGGGCCGGGATCACGAACCCTTCTCCCGCGTGCGGGAGAAGGTGGCCCGAAGGGCCGGATGAGGGCAGATGCGGCGCCGGTCTTCGCGTGCCCTCACCCCAACCCCTCTCCCGTAAACGGGAGAGGGGCTTTCAGTAGGTTTGATAAGGCCCGCATATTCTTTGCCAAGCAATGCAAAGCGCGCGCTCAGCGCGTCCCCGCCGCGCAGCGTCGCAGCAAGGTCTCGTTCAACGACACCTCGCCGGCCCAGACTTCAATCCCCGCCCAAGCCCGCTCGATCGCCGCGCTCACCGCGATGTCGTCGCCCAGATCGCCCTGATTCACCCGCTTGAACAAGGCCGTCGCGCCGTCCGGCCCGGGCAGGTCCGCGGCTTCGTCGAACATCGTCCCGGCCGACACGAACACATGCCGCTCGGCCAGGCCGATCAGGCAGGCCAGGTGCTGGGCGAATTCGGCGGCCAGCAGGGTCAGCGGCTTGCGCGCGAAACGATTGCGCAGCTTGCCGATCAGTTCGTACAGCTCGCCGACCACGATCTCCGACAACGCGCGATTGACCGCGTCGTCCTCCGGATGCGCGGCCAGCGCGCGCAGGGTCTCGACCAGAGTGCCGTGATCGGGCGCGATCCACAGCGCGCGCGCATGCACGAACTGGCCATGACTGAGCGCCCAGTCTTCCTCGACGCTGCGGGCGTAGTCCTCCACCGCGGTGCGCGAATACAGATTGACCTCGGCCTTGCCGCGGCCATGCACCCATTCCAGCGACTGATCGAAATCGATACCGAACGCGCCGTCGTCGAGCACCGCCCACAGCTCCACGTCCGAATACGGGCCGTCGTCGTCGCGGGCGGTCGAACCGTACAGCGCCACCGCGAGCAGGCGCTCGCCGTGCTGCTCACGCAGTTGCTCGACGATCGCGTCGACCAGTTCGCGGCGTTGTTCGCAGGTGACCGATTGGGGGCCGGCGAACAAGGTGTCGAGTTCGCCGCGAGGCAAGGCGTATTCCATCCCGACTAGGTACCACGCGATGCACGAAGGCGGCAATTGCGCGATCCGGGCATTGCGACCGGGTGTGGAGAAATAGGCCGATACGAGCGATTCGCGTGCGTCGCCGTCGCAATGCCCGACGTGTGCGACGCGGTGGCGGTCATTGCGGCGGCGAAGCGAGTTCGCGCGCGTCGAGCCAGCCGTCGTGGTTGCGATCTTGTTTGCGAAACCGTTCGGCCAGGGTCAGGCGATGCTGCTCGCGGGTCAGCGCGGCGTGCGCGCCGCGGCCGCTGCGCGGCTGCTCCTGGGCATCGAGCACACCGTCGTGATTGGCATCCATCGCGTCGAAGGCGTAGCTCAGCCAGTCCTGGTATTCGATCAGCGAGATCCTGCCGTCGCCGTCGGCGTCCATGCGCGAGAGGTAATCGCCGGTGGACGTGACCGGGCCCGCGGCCGGGGCCGCGACTTGGGCCGCGACCGCGGCGGGCAACAGGCACAGGGCGAAGGCGAGCGGGCGATACGGCATGAACGCGGGACCGGGGGGAGACCTGGGGCGAAGGGTGAGGCCGCTGCGCGATGCGGGCAAGTAGGTGCGGCGATCGATCGTGCAATCGTTCGCATGCGCCCGCGCCAGCGTTGTCGCGGGCAATAAAAAACCCGCGCATCGCTGCGCGGGTTTTCGTTGGCCGCCGATCGCCGCGCTCAGTGACGCGCCGGCGCCAGCGCATAGCCCTTGAGCCGCGCCGAGAACTGCTGCAGCGCCTGGATGCCGCTGGCTTCGGCTTCCACGCACCACGCGTGCAGACGCGACAAGGTGGCCTGGGCGTCGTGCGAACGGTCATCGAGCACCTGCGCCAGGCGCTGGCGGAAATCGGCCACCGTGGCCATGCGCGGACGCTCGTCGATCCAGTGCTGCAAACGCGCGCGCGCATCGCCGTCGAGCCAGCGGCCGCCATCGGCCAGGCCCTTGCGCAGGCGACGCGGCAGCGAGCGCATGCGATCGCCGGCGTGGCCGGCTTCCTCGCGCAGCGCCGGCAGGGTGACGTTGCGGTAGTAGTCGGTCATGGCCTGGAAGCGGATCGCCAGCAGCGCCTTGAGGGTTTCGCCGTCGGGCATGGCGATGTTCGGACGCACGTCCAGCGACGGCGCCACCCGCAGCACCTTGGCCAGGCGCAGCGCGCTCAGGCCGCGGATCACGGTCCAGCCGATGTCGAACTCCCACTTGCGCAGGGCGAACTTGGCCGAACTCGGGAACGCGTGGTGGTTGTTGTGCAGCTCTTCGCCGCCGATCCAGAAACCCCACGGGGTGAGGTTGGTCGCGGTGTCGGTGGTTTCGAAATTGCGATAACCCCACCAGTGGCCCAGGCCGTTGACCACGCCGGCGGCCCAGAACGGAATCCACACCATCTGCAGCGCCCAGATCGCCACGCCGGCGGCGCCGAACAGGGCGAAGCTCAGCACCAGCAGCAGCACCGGGCCCATGGTCGCGTGCGGGGTGTAGAGCTTGCGTTCGATCCAGTCGTCCGGGCAGCCCTTGCCGTACTTCTCGATGTCCTCGCGCTGCGCGCGCGCTTCGCGGTACAGCTCCACGCCGCGCCACATCACCGTGTCGATGCCCTTGAACTGCGGGCTGTGCGGGTCCTCCTCGGTCTCGCACTTGGCGTGGTGCTTGCGATGGATCGCCGCCCACTCCTTGGTGATCATCGAGGTGGTGAGCCACGTCCAGAAGCGGAACACGTGCGCGAGCGCCGGATGGAAGTCGACCGAGCGGTGCGCCATCGAGCGGTGCAGGTACAAGGTCACCGACATGATCGTCAGCTGGGTCACCACCAGGAAATAGACGGCCAGTTCCCAGAAGCTGGCCTGGATCAGGCCACCGGCGAGGAAATCGATCAGAAACGCGGGCATTGCGGACTCCAGGAGCGGCGAGGGTCCGGCGGCCGACGGTGAGACCGGCGGGGCCAGCAACGGACAGTTTGAACCAATTAAAAGACAGTTGTGCAGGAGGCGATCATGCCACCTGCCGGCCACCGTTCGCGCCGGTACGGCCGCAGGCCCTGCTCAGGCGTTTGTGATGGGGTCGTGGATTCCAACGGGCAAGCCGGGGCGAAGCGGGCACGGCTGAGCGGTTCAGGGGAATCGGGGCGGTTCGGGCCTCCTTGGACCCCTCCCTGGCGGGCGGTCCTGCCCCCCATATATCGGGATGCTTTCGGTGGCTCTTGCGGGAGGGAGCTTCAGCCCCGACTGCTTTTCGATCCGAGGCAGTGAAAGTTCGCCTCCCCCTGAGCGAAAAGCAGTCGGGGCTGAAGCTCCCTCCCACAAAAAGCGCAGCTCAGTCCGCGCCCGCGCCCCCGCCCTCGGCGATCCGCACCCGCGCACCTTCCAGCTCGGCCTGGGCGAAACGCCTCAGCGCGGTCCGATCCTGCTTGCCGAACGGCGAGCGCTTGCCGCAGTGGTCCAGCAGCAGGTTCAGGTCCTGCGCCTCGCCGAGGCGTTCGATCTGGTGCTTGTCGAACTTCGGCGCGTCGCGGCCGAGCTTGGCGGTCTTCAAGGCGCGCTGCTGCTGCGACAGACGCCGCGCGCGCCGGCGCCAGCCGTGCCAGTCCTCGTCCTCGCCGCTGCGGCGCGCGTTTTCGGCCGCGCGCGCGACCCGCGCCAGGCTGACCACGACCGCCTCGCGCCAGTGCTCGGGTTGCAGCTGCGCCCACGGCAGAGCGCGCAAGCCCGCGCGCAACACCCGCAGCAGCGAGCGGCGCGCGCCCAGGTCAGGATCGTCGATGCGCGCCTCGCGCGCGGCCTGTGCGCGCGCGGTCGCGGCGCGACGGCGTGTGCGCGAGAGCAATGCGCGAGTTTCGGAATCGGTGTGTTGGCGCAGCAGGCGATCGAAGGTTTCGACCAGGGCATGCGCATCGCGCAAGGCGGAAAGGCCGTCGTTGAGCTTGCGCAGTTCGCGATCGATCAGGGCCGCGCCCGGCCCGAGCGCCGGCCCGCCCAAGGCCAGGGTCGCGCGGGCGCGGCGCAGGTTCTTGCGCGCCAGATGCACGCCGGCGTGAATACGGCTGCCGCGCCAGCCCAGCGCATCGAGCGCCTGATCGAGTTCGCGGGTGGCGAATGCGCGCAGGCGCAGGCCATGAGGTCGCGGCGGTGCCTCGACCGCCGAAGTGGGGTCGTCACCGCCGTCGGCGGTTGCGGCCGCGGCGCGCGGCGATTCGCGGTCGGGGCCGGCCTCCGAATCAGACCATTTACGCCGCCCGGATCGCGACCCGCTGGCGGCCTGTTCGGATTCGCTCGCCTGCGGCATCGCACCCACTCCCGGAATGGCGGCCCGCCCGGGAGGGCACAGGGCCTTGACCGGGATAGTACGCTGGGCACATGCCTGAATTACCTGAAGTCGAAACCACCCGACGCGGGCTCGCCCCGCACCTGGAAGGCCGCCGCGTGGTCACCGCGATCCTGCGCCGACCCGACCTGCGCTGGCCGATCCCGCTGGCGATCGAGGACACCCTGCCCGGCCAGCGCATCGACGCGGTGCGCCGCCGCGCCAAGTACCTGCTGCTCGACACCGCGGCCGGCAGCGCGCTGCTGCACCTGGGCATGTCCGGCAGCCTGCGGGTGCTGCCGGCCGACACCCCGGTGCGCGCGCACGACCATGTCGACCTGCTGCTCGATTCCGATCACGTGCTGCGCTTCAACGACCCGCGCCGCTTCGGCTGCCTGCTGTGGCAGGCGCCAGGGCAGACCCACGAGTTGCTGCGCGATCTCGGCCCGGAGCCGCTGTCGGACGACTTCGACGGCGACTATCTGTTCGAACTCAGTCGCGGCCGCAAGGCGCCGGTGAAAACTTTTTTGATGGATCAGAAAGTCGTGGTCGGCGTCGGCAACATTTACGCGGCCGAAGCCTTGTTCGCCGCCGGCGTGTCGCCGTTGCGCGCCGCCGGCAAGGTCGCGCGCGAGCGCTACGTGCAACTGGCCGAATCGATCAAGACCATCCTGGGCTACGCGATCCAGCGCGGCGGCACGACCTTGCGCGACTTCATCAGCCCCGACGGCGCGCCGGGCTATTTCGAACAGGAACTGGCGGCCTACGGACGCGGCGGCGAACCCTGCCCACGCTGCGGCCGGCCGCTCAAACAGGCCAGCATCGGCCAGCGCACGACGGTGTGGTGCGGGCATTGCCAGCGTTGATCGCGGTGGTGGCGCGGTGGTTGGATTTTGCGGCGGTGCGAAGCGGCGGGCGCCAACGCGCCCGCTGACAAAGCGGCCGTTTTTGCGGAAATACGCTGGTTTTTTGGGCGCAAGCATGGCGCTTGCGAGGGCGGAGCTTCGCTTGCATGAGAGCAGGCCCGGCTCTTGTGGGAGGGGCTTCAGCCCCGACGCTTTTCGTTCCGTTCGCAGCGAAGCATCGGGCTTTCCAGAAAAGACGCGGCGCTCCGAGCGAAAAGCGTCGGGGCTGAAGCCCCTCCCACAAAAGCCGCTCCCACAAGCGCAGGCCGCTTGCTCGAAGGTTCCGATCTCGATAAGCCGCGCTCGACGTCGCCGCTCTCCACAGCGCCGCTCTCGATGACGCCGCTCTCATCAAGCCGATCCCGCAGCGCCGCCCCACTCCCGCCGATGCCGCCCAACCGGCCTGTCATCCGAATGCGAGCACGTGCGTTAGCGTGACGGGGTATTTTCTGCGCCTGGGATTTCCAGGCGACACCGCCAAAATCCAGCCAGCGCAGGTGCGATTGGTGCCAAGCCTGTCGCTACCAAGGGAAGATGAACGCGCTATAGTCGCAAGGAGTCGAGGGGTATATGGCCGATAGCGCTGACATCACCATCCTGTTGGATGCCGCCCGCGAGGGCGATCGCGGTGCGCTCGATCGCGTGCTGGCGACGCTGTATCAGGAACTGCACACCATGGCCCGGCGCCAGTTGGCCGGCCAGCACGGGCAGACGTTGGACGCGACCGCGCTGGTGCACGAGGCCTATCTCAAACTGGTCGGCCGCCGCGAGGCGCAGTTCGACGATCGCGCGCACTTCTTCGCTTACGCCGCCTCGGCCATGCGCAGCGTGGTGGTCGACTACGCCCGTCAACGGCTCGCGCAAAAGCGCGGCGGCGATCTGCACCGGGTCACCGAATTGCCCGAAGATGTCGAAGGCGGCCTGCGCCTGGACGAAGACACCCTCGGCCTCGACACCGCGCTGACCAAGCTCGCCCAGGTCGATCAACGCCTGGCCCAGGTGGTCGAACTGCGCTATTTCGCCGGCCTGTCGGAGCTGGAAATCGCAGCGCTGCTGCAACGCTCCGAACGCAGCATCCGCCGCGACTGGCAGAAGGCCCGCCTGTTCCTGCTGGCCTCGCTGCAGGACGAGCCCAACCGCTGACGGCCGCGGTCGCGCCGATGATTCGCGCCGCGCGCCCGTCCGCCATGCGCATCGCCATGCACGCCACCGCTCATTCCGCCGCCACGCAGTTTTCCGCCGCACTCCGCGCTCGGGCCTGATCGCGCATGGACGCCGAGCGCTGGCAACGCCTGTCTCCGCTGCTCGATGCCTTGCTCGAGCTCGAACCGGTCGCGCGCGCCGAACGCCTGCGCGAACTGCGCGCCGACGATCCCGCGCTGGCCGACGAACTGGGCGAATTGATCGGCCTGGAAGAAGGCCACGAGGATTTCCTCTCCGAACCCTTGGTGCCGCCGCAGAACACCGGCATGCGGCCCGGGGTCGAGGTCGGCACGTATCGCCTGGAAAGCCTGCTCGGCGAAGGCGGCATGGGCCAGGTCTGGCTGGCCTCGCGCGCCGACGGCCTGTACCAGCGCCGGGTCGCATTGAAACTGCTGCGGCCGGGCCTGGCCGACACCAACCTGCGCACCCGCTTCACCCGCGAGCGCCAGATCCTCGCCCGCCTCGCCCATCCGCACATCGCCCGCCTGCTCGACGCCGGCGTGACCCGCGAGGGCCTGCCGTACCTGGCGCTGGAGTACGTCGAAGGCGAGCCGATCACCGATTACTGCCGCAATCAGCGCACCCCGCTGGACAAGCGCCTGCGCATGTTCCAGCAGATCTGCGACGCGGTCAGCCACGCCCACGCCAACCTGATCGTCCACCGCGATCTCAAACCGTCCAACATCATGGTCACGCCGGCCGGCGACGTGCGCCTGCTCGACTTCGGCATCGCCAAGCTGCTCGACAGCAGCGACGTGCCGCTGCCCGAGCAGACCCGCACCGGCGCGCGCGCGTTCACCCTGCACTACGCCGCGCCCGAGCAAGTGCGCGGCGAACCGGTCACCACCATGACCGACGTGTATTCGCTCGGCGTGGTGCTGTACGAGTTGCTGACCGATTCAAAACCCTATCGGCTCAAGCGCCAGACCGACGCCGAATGGGAAGAGGCGATCCTCGCCGCCGATCCGCTGCGTCCCTCGCAGGCGGTGCTGCGTTACGCCGACAACGACGATGCCGACATCGACCCGGTCTCGCTGCGCCGGCTCGGCCGCCAGCTCGCCGGCGATCTCGACAACATCGTGCTCAAGACCCTGGCCAAGCGGCCGGAGCAACGCTATCCGTCGGTGGAAGCGCTGTCGCTGGACCTGCAACGCTTCGAGTCCGGCCGCCCGGTGCTGGCGCGCGCGCAGAGCCTGCGCTATCGCTTCAACAAATACGTCGCCCGCCATCGCTGGGCGCTGGCGACCGCGGCGCTGGTCGCGGTGGTGCTCAGCGCCGCGCTCGGCATCGTCGCCTGGCAGGCGCGCGAAGCGGTCGGCGAAGCGGCACGCGCGCAGGCGATGCAGGATTTCATGGTCGGCCTGTTCGAAAGCGCGCGCGGCACGCCCGAAGGCGAAGCGCTGGACCTGCGCGGCCTGCTCGATGCCTCGGTCGCGCGCGGCAATCGCGAACTCGCGCGCCAGCCGCGCGCGCGCGCCGAACTGTTCGGGGTGATCGCGCGCATGCGCACCGGCCTGGGCGACTACAGCGAAGCGCGCGCCTTGCTCGAACGCCAGGCCACGATCATGGCCTCCACCGACGACATCCCCGACAGCCTGCGCCTGCAGTCGCTGACCCAGCGCGGCAAGGTGCTGCGCCTGCTCAACCAGCCGCGCGACTGCGCCGCGCTGATGCAGCCCGAACTGATGCTGGCCCGGCGCGAACAAGCGCAGTTGCCGCTGCAATCGAGCGACTTCTATTCCGAACTGGGCCGCTGCCGGCGCGCCAACGGCGAACGCCAGGGCGCGCGCCAGTTGTTCGAGCGCTCGCTGGCGGTGCGCCGCGAGATGCAGGAGAACACCGACGTCGGCGAAGTCGAGAACCTGATGGACCTGGCCAGCCTGCAGGCCGACGCCGGGCAAAGCCGCGAGGCCCTGCAAGGCTTCGAACAGGCGCGTCGCCGCCTGCAGCAGAGCGTCGGCGACCGCCATCCGCTGCAGGTCGAGATCGGCCGCAGCCTGGCCGCGTTGCGACGCGAGCTGGGCCAGGTCAACGACGCCGAACGCGACGCGCGCGACGCGCTGACCATCGCCCTGGAAGTCAACGGCGCGCAGCATCCGGCCACCCTCGCGGTGCGGCGCCAGCTGGCCGGCCTGCATGTCGACCAAGGCCAGTTCGCGCAGGCGCAGAGCGAGTTCGAACTGATCCGCGGCCTGCTCGCGCAACGGCTCGGCGCCGGCAACCCGCAGCTGGCCAGCACCTACAGCGCGCTGGGCATCATCGCCTGGGAGCGCGGCGACCTGGAGCGGGCCTTGAGCGAACTCGATCGCGCGGTCGTGGTCGCGCGCAAGCAACCGGCGGCGGACGTGCTGGCCGACCTGCTGTTCAACCAGGCGATAGTGCTGCACGCCGCCGGCCGCGACGCGCAGGCGATGCCCTTGCTCGAGGAAAGCCGCCGCCTGCGCGCGCAGCACTTCGGCGTCGACAGCGGCGTGGTCGGCGACACCGATCGCCTGCTCGGCGATGTCGATATCGCCCTGGGCGAACGCAAGCGCGGCCTGGGCCGCCTGAGCAATGCGCTGACCCTGACCCGCAAGCACTACGGCGAACGCCACCCGCACACCCGCCACGTCGAACTCGACCTGGCCCACGTCCAGGCCCAGGCCGGCGACGCCGCCGCCCTGGCGCAACTCGACTCGCTGTCGGGCCTGCCGACCACCGACGAAGAACTGCGCAAACTCGGCTGGCGCGCGCAGGCCTATGCCGCGCAGGCGCGCTGCGCCGGCGGCGAACGCGGCCAGGCGCGCGCCAAGCTCGACGGCCTGCTGCGCGCGATCAACGACGCGCGGCCCGACGGCAGCGAGGTGGGCCGCGAAGTGCAGGCGATCCGCGAGGCGTGCGTAGCGCAGTAACCGCCGCCGCGCCCACCGCGACGTCGCTCAGTCGATATCCACCGCGGGAATCAACATCAACAGATCGGTCACTCCGACATCCACCCCGGCCTGGGTCAACAAGGTGCTGACCTGGCCGCGGTGATGGGTCTGGTGATTGAAGAAGTGCATCACCAGGCCGCCGAAGCGCCGCCGCGACGCGACGCCCTTGGTGTTGGCGTAGGCGAGCACATGATCCAGATCGGCCTGGCTCAACTCGTCGACCCAGGCATCGATAAGAGCGTCGAGTCGTTCGCGCGCGGCCCGCAGCGACGGCAGATCCTCATGTGCGGTCGCGCGCAAGTCGCGCGGCGGCTCGCTCATCCGGAACGGTTCCAGCGCGGCGAAACCCGCGGGATGAGTAGCGAACCGATGCAACCAGATCGTATCGGCGATCAGCAGATGGTTGAGCGTGCCGAGAATGGAGCCGAAGAACGCGCCACGGTCCTCGGCGATCGCCGCGGCCGGCAGGCGCGCGGCGGCGGCGTAAACCTGCTGGTTCATCCAGCGGTTGTAGGCGGCCATCAAGACCGCGTGTTCGCGCAGGTTCATGCGGCGATCTTCCAAGATGCGATCCAGGCCTTCATCGGATCGCGATTACGACAACGAAGGCGGCGCGGTGGACCGACGCGGAGCGCGATCGTTTCCACAGCGAACTCATGGCCTATTTTTCCTTGCGCCAGTTGATCGACGCACGATTCTCCAGCGTGCTCGACTCCACCTCGATGTCGAAGCCCTTGCGCAGCAGGTACTTCAAGGTCAGCACCTGGCCGGTGCCCAGCAACGACACGCCGTAACCGACGTACAGGCGCGGCGACAGGTACTTGCCGACGCCGAGCACCGAACCGCCGAGCGCGCGGCTTTCCATCACGCCGGCGTCGTCCAGGCCGATCTTGGCGCCGAGCTGCGAAGCGAGCAGGCCGCCGCCGGCCGACAAGGCCGCGCTGGCCGCGTTGAGCTGCTTGTTCTCGTCGCCGCTGGCGGACGACAACGGACGGCCGAGCGCGAGATACGCCAGCGCCTCGGACTGCGAACTGGCCGGATCGGACCACACGTTGACCTGCGGCGCGCTGACCCGTCCGCTGATGTCGACGCCGGCCTTGACCGCGCCGACTTCGCGCTCGGCGCGCACATCGAGGATCGGATCGGACACCGGCCCGTTGTTCCAGTTGAGATTGCCGCGGGTGATCTGCAGCTTCTGCCCGTACGCGGTGTAGCGGCCTTCGACGTTGAGCGCGCCGTTGGCGGTCATCTCGCGGCCCGGACGCGAACGCACGCGCATCTGGCCGCCGAGTTTGCCTTCCAGGCCGAAGCCGTTGAGCTTGACGTCGTCGCCGACCGCCAGGGTCAGGTCGAGTTCCAGCGGCGAGGCGCCGGTGTCTTCCGGATCGACCGGGTCGAGCACCACCACGTCCTCGGACACCGACACGCCCTGGTCCAGGCGTTCCAGGTCGATGCGCGCCGACGGGATCGTGACCTTGCCGGTCACGTTCAAGGGCTGTTTGGCGGCGTAGCGCACGGTCAATTCGGGATTGGCGACCGCGCGCAGATCGCGGGTGTCGGAGGCGAGCACGTTGGTGCCGCGCAGGTTCAACACCAGCGGCGTGTCGTCGCCTTGCCAACCCAGGGTGCCGTCGATGTTCAAGGTGCCTTCGCCCGAACGCAGGCTGCCGGCGATGCGCGCGCTGCCGTCGGGCTGCGCGTCCAGGCGCACGTCGCCGTCCTGCAGCACGATGCCGAGCGAGGGCACTTCGGTGGTGAACTGCGACAGCCGCGCCTGGCCGCCGAGCAGCGGTTTGGAGCGCGTGCCGGCCAGAGTGATGCGGCCTTCGAGTTTGCCCTTGGGCTCGACGATGTCCGGCGAGAACAATTCGACCCAGGTCAGTTCGTCGGTGTTGACCGCGACCGCGCCCGACAGCGGCGCGAACGCGTCCCAGCCGGTGGCGATGGTGGCGTCGATGCGGCCGTCGTCGTTAAAGCCGGCCTTGAGTTCGGCGTTGAGCTTGTTCGGATCGAACGTGGCCTTGAGCGAGAGTTCGTTGTAGCGCAGCAGCTCGCGTCGCGCGCGTTCGCTGAACTTGAGGCCGCCGCCGGCCGAGCTGACATTGAACTGGCCACGCCAGCCGTTGCCGAGCGGACGCAGTTCGCCGTCGAGCGCGATCTCGCCGCGCAGCACCCACGGCCGCTTGTCGGCGCGCTCGGGCAGATAGGCCTGGGCGAGCAACAGCGGCAGGCCCTGGCCTTTGAGATCGACGCCGCGACGCGGCCAGTCCGCGCTCGCGCATAACGAGCCGCCGCTGCTCGAGGCCAGACACGCGTTGGTCAACGCGCCGTTGCGCCCGTCCCAACGGAACTGCGCCGGTTGCTGCAGGCGCCACGACGCGCCCTTGCTCGGCGCGAGTTGCAACGAGGCCAGCGCGCCTTGCCAGGTCGCGCCGCGCTTGTCGAGATTGCCGGACAGATCGAGATTGGCCACTTCGCTGCGCGCCTGCGCCTGCAGTTGCAGCGATTCGATCGCGCCGCGCGCATCGATATTCAACGACGACAACGCGAGCCCGACATCGATCTCGCTCGCGCGCACCGCCAGTTCGCCGCCGCGGCCCTGCCACGGCAGGCGGCCCTTGGCGCTGAAACTGGCGGCCTTGTAGTCGCCATACTTCAAACCGCTGCCGGTAAGGTCGGCGTCGATGTTCGGCGCGGTGCGCGCGCCGCTGAGCTTGAGCGTGCCGTTGACGCTGCCCGCCGCGCTCGGCAGCAGATCGTTGAGTTGCAGCGGCGCGAACTTGGCATCGAGGTCGATGGCCTGCGCGTACTTGCCCTTGGCGTCGATGCGGCTGCCGCCGAGGCTCAAGGCCACATCGCCTTCGAACGCGTCGTCGCGCTTGCCGGTGGCCGCGCCGTGCATGACGAAGTTGCCGCGTCCGCCGAGCGGACGATCGCGCAGGCGACCGCCGAGCTGATCGGCGCCGGCCTTGATCTCCAGGCCGCCATCGGCGCGGGTGGCGCCGGTGCTGGCGAGCTTGCCATCGATCGCGCCCTTGAACTGCGGCGCGAAATAGCCCGGATCGAAACCCGACAGCGTCGCCTTGAAGTCCCAGCCCAGCGACGGCGCCCACGCGACCTCGCCTTGGCCGTCGAGCGCGCCGGTCGGCATCTTCGCCTTGAGCGTGTTGAGGGTCATGCGCTGATCGTTGCCGCGGCCGTCGAACTCGACCGTCGCGCGCTGCTTGTCGCGCAGCAGGCTCGCGGTGCCGATCGCGGCCCAGGCCTTGACCGTGCCGGCGAAGCCGAGGTCGGCGGTTTCCAGCGTCACCGCCGGCGTGTCCGGCGTCTGCGCGACCTGCGATGGCTTGGCCACCGACTTGAGCGTGGTCGGCGCGGCTTTGCCGCCCCAGGTCAGGCCGCGCGCGTTGATCGAGAACTTGAACTGGCCGTTGTCGGCGTCGGTGAAATCGGCGTGGCCGCGCAAGGTCGCGGTGCCGTCGAACAATTGCAGCGCCAGCGGCTGCACGTCGAGCACCTGGTTCTTCAGCGACACCTTCGACGGCAGCACCTTGATGTCGAGATCGCCCTGGCGGAATTCGCCGTTGAGGTCGGCGTTGCCGCCGACGCCGGCCGCGTCGAAACGCAGCGCCATCGGGGTTTCGCTGGGCGTGGCCTGCGGCGAGGTCAGCAGGCCGATATCGAGCGCGTCGCTGCGCGCGTGCAGCTTCCAGTTCGGATCGTCCTTGCCGCGCAGGGTCAGGGTGACGCGCACCGGGCCCGGCGCGGCGCCGGCCACCGCCACGTCCATGCGCGACAGATCGCCGCGCGCGACCAGCCCCAGCCGCGGCGGCGTGCGCCCCGGCGCGCTCGGCAGCACCGCGGTGGCGAGCAGGTCGGTCTTGAAGTCGTTGCGCGGCTCGTAGTCGCCGTGCAGGGTGAAATGGCCGCGATCGGTGTCGGCGTCGAGCTTCTCGACATGCAGCTTGCCCGACTGCGCATCCAGCCCCGCGCGCAGATGGCGCACGTCGATCAGATGCTCGCCGCCCTGGCTCAGCTTGAAGCCGTCGATGCGCACGTCGTCGGCCTGCAGGGCCAGCGGCGGTTCGATCTGCGGCAGCACTTCGGGCCAGCGCGGCAGTTCGAAGGGTTCATCGCTCTTGGCGATCGACAAGGTCGCGTTGTCGACCTGCAACGCGTCCACCCGCAGCTTGCGTCCGAGCAGCGGACGCAGCGCCGGTTCCAGGTAGATGCGCTGCGCCGTGAACAGCGTGTCCTTGTAGGCGAAGCGCACGCCGCGCAGGGTCAGCGGACCGGCCACCGGGCCTTCGGCGGAGGTCCAGGTGAAGGTGGAATCGGCCGGCAGGCGCGCGACGATCTGCGCCAGCAGCACGTCGCGACCGGCGACGGTGGAGATCAGCCAATAGATCGCGAACGCGACCAGCAAGGTCAGCACGCCGGCCGCCAGGCTGCTGCGCCAGGCCCAGCGCTTGGCCGCCGCGCGACGACGGCGACGCCGTTCGATCAGCGCTTCCAGGCGCAGTTCCTCTGGGGTTTTCGGCGTATCGCTCATGTCGTTGCGTGGTCGTCCTGGCCGCGGGGCTTACAGATCGGCGCCGATGTTGATGTAGAGCTGGAAACCCGAATCCGGGTGGTCCAGGCCGCGCGCGATGTCGACCCGCAACGGCCCGACCGGCGAGCGCCAGCGCACGCCGACACCGACGCCGGTGCGCATGTCCGGGCTGTCGTCGAAGGCGCTGCCGCTGTCGACGAACACCGCGCCGCCCCAGGTATCGTTGAAGTACTGCTCGTATTCCACGCTGCCGGTGACCACGTTCTTCGCGCCGAGCGCGAACGCCTTGCGGCCCGGGATCGCGGGAATGCGCGGCCCCACTTCGCGCCACTCGTAGCCGCGCACGCTGCGGTCGCCGCCGGCGTAGAAGCGCAGCGACGGCGGCATGGCGACCAGCGCGTCGGTGAAGGTGTGGCCGAGTTCGCCGCGGGTGATCAGGCGGCTGCGCGCGCCCAGGCCCTTGTACCAGCGCCCGGTCAGGTGGGCCTGGAGGAAATTGGCGTCCGAGCCGGCGCCGTTGAGGCCGCCGCGCAGCATGCCGGTGGCGCTGATGCCGTTGCGCGGATACAGGCGGTCGTCGGCGTCGATGTACTCCGCGCGCAGCGAGGGATACAGGAAGGTCGCGCTGCGGTAGTCGACCGGCGTGGTCGGATCGTTGTCGTCTTCGTCGGCATAGGCCCAGCGCTCGCGCAGGCCGTGCAGCGAGGCGGTCGCGGTCCAGTGCTGGTTGATCTTGCCGCTGCGGCTGGCGACCAGTTCGACCCGGCGCGAATCGATGTAGTCGGTCTGCTCGTCGGTGCCCTGCAGGCTGAAGGTGTACCAGCCGTCGAGCCAGGCGAACGCGGGAATGCGGTACTGCAAGGTCGCGGTCTTGCGGCGCTGGGCGAAATCGACCTGCGCCAGCGCCTTGTGCCCGCGGTCGTTGAGGTAACGCCGCTCCACGCCCAGGCGCACGCCGGCGCCGCTGTCGGTGCCGTAGCTCAGGCCGGCGGTGTAGATGCTGCGCTTGGCCGGGGTCAGGGTGACCTTGACCGGAACCTGGCCGTCGACCGCCTGGTCCGGCTGCGGTTCGATATCGATGCTGGCGAAATAATCCAGCCGCGCCAGCGACTCGCGAAACGTATCGAGCTTGCGCTGGTGGTAGTAGCTGCCCTGTTCCCAGTACACCAGCCGCTCGAGCAGGCTGTCGCGGATGATCCGCTTGGGCGTCTGCTCGAAGGTGATCGGGCCCATGTCGTAGCGCTGGCCGCTGGTCCAGACCAAGTCGATGTCCGCCGCATGTTCCGCGCGCGTCACCGCCACGCGCCGCGACGTGAAATCGGCATCGAAGTAACCGCGCTCGGCGAGCCGCCGGCTGATCTTGGTCTTGCTGGCCTCGTAGGCCGCGTGCTCGAACACCTGGTCCGGGCCGGGCTTGAACGCGGCCAGGTCCTGCTTGAGGTAACGGTCGTCGCTGCCGGCGCCGAGGATGGCGACATCGGAGCGACGCACCTTGACCGGCTCGCCCTTGTCGATGGTGAGGGTCACGGTGATCGGCGGCGACGCGGCGCGCGCCGGCGCGGCTTGCGTGGACGCGTCGACCGGGGTCGCGGCGGCCTGGCCGGTGGTGGCGTCGCTGGCGGCGCGCGCGTCGGCGGCCCCGGTGTCGGCCGCGGCGGCCACCTCGGCGGCCGGGCGATCGCCTTCGGCCGGCGCATTCGGGTCGGTGCCCTCGCTGGTCGCGATCCGGCGGGTGCCGCGCGAATCCTCGATCTTGATCGTCGGCGAGTAGTAGCCGAACGGCTCCAGCGCTTCGCGCGCCTCGTTCTCGGCCTCGCGCAGCAGGTAGCCCAGGCGGCGCCCGGACACGTCCTTGCCGATCGTATCGACCAGCGACAAGGACACGCGGACGTTCTGGGTCATGGCCTCGTCGAGGCCACGGATCTCCACCTTGCTCACCTGAGCGGCTTGCGCCGCCCCAGCGATGGCAAAGCTGGAAACGGCGGCGAAGGCGAGACGAAAAATAACTGGCATGCGTGAAGGATAACCGGCAAGGACTTGTATTGCTTACGGATTTTCCCGGTGATAGTGAGGGTTTAGCCGATTTTCCGCGTTAACGGCGCGTGATGCGCGCGGCCCGGCCGGCGTGGCCCAAGCACAATCGCGACGCCCGCACCTCGCAAATCCGCGCACAAACCGCGCTCATGGCCACCCGATCTGCCCCGCTCGGCCCGCGGCCGCCGCGCGGGCGACACGGCCGGCCGACGCGCGCGGCCGTCGCCTAGGCACGCGGGCCTATCACGCGCTCGCGCCGACGACAATTTTCCGCGGCGACATTGCCGCCGGGGAAAAGTGAATCGCGTCGCAGTAACCGAGCGCGGTTTCGATAGCCCGAACCATGCATTTCGCCGCGTCGCCGCGGACGCGACGCGGGCCGATGTACTTCGATTGCGAACCCGCCCGCCGAGGCACCGCCACGTATTGCGTCCATGCGCACGCAAGTCGTAGTTTCGGCACAGGGAAACTCGTTTCGTCGCCACGCGCATGCCCCGGTCCACGACCGGGCTTCGCGCGTTTGCCGTGGTTTCGTGGCGCAGCGACAGCGCGGCTCCCTCAAGGCAATCCCCCGTAAGCCGCGTCACACACAAGCGGCGCCGTACGAATCGAGGAACCCGACATCATGCATCGACATTTGCTAGCCACCGCCGTCCACGCCGCGCTCGCCGCCGCGTTGATCGCTTCGCCCGCCCATGCCCAGGACCCCGCGCCGAGCCCGGCACCGACCGAGATCGACAAGGTCACCGTGACCGGCTCGCTGATCCCGCGCACCGAAATCGAAACCGCCACGCCGGTGATTTCGATCAGCGCCGAGAGCATCAAGCGCCAGGGCTTCAAGGACGTCTACGACGTGCTGCGTTCGCAACCGCTGGCGACCGGCGCGGTGCAGGACTCCCAGTTCATCGGCGGCTTCACCACCAACGCCGAACCCATCAGCCTGCTCGGCCTGGACCCGGGCTTCACCCTGGTGCTGATCGACGGCCGGCCGATGGCCGACTACCCGCTGCTGTACAACGGCCAGAGCAACTTCACCGACCTGGCCAGCATTCCCACCGCGATGGTCGAGCGCATCGACATCGCGCCGGGCAACCAGTCGGCGATCTACGGCTCCAGCGCGATCGCCGGCGTGGTCAACATCATCTTGAAAAAGCGCATCGACGGCACCCACCTCAACCTGCGTTTCGGCGGCTACGACCAGGGCGGCGGCGAAAGCACGCGCCTGCAGTTGATCGGCGGCAAGAGCTTCGGCGAACTCAACCTGACCTACGGCCTGCAATACAGCATGCAGGACCCGATCTACGGCTACGACCGCCGGCGCATCGATTCGACCAGCGACAACCCCGACCCCGAAGCGCGCTACGGCACCCGCAACTTCGTCCACATCAACGCCGACGTGTCGCCCAACGAATACATCGACCCGGGCGCGGCGACCTGCGCCAGCCTCGGCCATCTGTTCAACGGCACGATCATCCGCGACTTCCGCCCCAACCGCGGTTATTACTGCGGCAGCCGCGAAGACGTCGGCTACGCCACGCTCATGAACCGCAAGCGCGACATCAGCGGTTACCTCAACGCCAGTTACGCGCTCAACGACCGCCACGAGCTGTACGGCACGCTGCTGATCGGCCGCAACAAGTCCGAAGCCAATCCCGGCACCCGCATCTGGACCACCGCCGAATCCACCAACGGCCTGTTCCTCAACGACGTGAGCGGCCAGTTCGAAACCTACCAGCGCATCTTCGCGCCGGAGGAAACCGGCAGCGTCGACGCCAACAACGAGCGCCAGACCAGCGATTCCTACAACCTGGCCCTGGGCTCGCGCGGCAGCTTCGGCGATTCGGCCTGGAACTACGACGCCTACTTCGGCCGCTCGCAGTACACCGTCGACAGCAAGCAGCTGTGGCTGCTCGGCGCGGCCAGCGATGCGTTCTTCGAACAGCGCTTCCTCGGCCCGGTGATCGACCACGTCGGCCCCTACCCGGTGTACGCGCCCAGCGACGACAGCGGCTTCTACCGGCCGTTGACGCCGGCCGAGTACGCCAGCATCTCCGACGTCATCCACACCAAGTCCGAGACCTGGACCCAGAACGTCAACCTGCAACTGACCAACACCGAGTTGTTCAGGCTGCCGGCCGGCGCGGTCGGTTTCGCCGCGGTGCTGCAGGCCGGCGAACAATCGTGGAAGAACCCGACCGACCCGCGCGTGGTCAACGGCGACTTCTTCGGCCTCACCGGCACCCAGGGCGAAGGCAAGCGCCGCAACCAGGCCGTCGGCCTGGAGTTCCGCGTGCCGATCTTCAGCCAGTTGACCGCCAGCCTGTCGGGCCGCTACGACAAGTACAAGAACGTCGGCGCCGGTTCGGACGCCGACGGCACCTACAAGATCGGCCTGGAGTACCGGCCGGTGTCGTCCCTGCTGCTGCGCGCCAACTACGCGACCGCGTTCAAGGCCCCCGACATGGCCTACGTGTTCGCCGGTGACAGCGGCTACTTCACCACCGTGGTCGACTACTACCGCTGCGCCACCGAGGAACCCGGCGAGAGCATCGGCAACTGCACCTACAACGGCGAATCGGTCTCGGGCCAGCGCAGCGGCGCCAAAGACCTCAAGTCGATCACCGCCAAGTCGTGGGGCGCGGGCATCATGTGGGCGCCGAGCGGCAACTTCGACGTCAGCGTCGATTACTACAACATCAAGATCGACGACGAGGTCAACGACCTCAACATCGACGCGGTGTTGCGCACCGAATCGGCCTGCCGCCAGGGCCAGCTCGACATCGCCTCGCCCAGCTGCGTGGACGCGCTCGCGCGCATCACCCGCCTGCCGGCCGACGCGCCGGTGCCGTTCCAGCTCGACAGCGTGCGCACCAACCCGATCAACGTATCCAAGGAAGAAGTGCAGGGCCTCACCGCCAAGCTCAACTACCGCTGGGAGACCGAGCGTTGGGGCAACTTCGCCCTGGGCGCGAACTACAACGTCACCCTCAAGCACGAGAACCAGCAGTACCCGGGCGACCCGGTCATCGACTACCTGCGCGATCCGTTCTACTCCTCGGAGTTCCACAGCATCGGCAGCGCGTCGCTGAGCTGGATGAAGGGCCCGTGGACGACCACGCTGTACGGAACCCGTTACGGCCGCACGCCGAACTACGCTTCGCAGATCGACCCGGCCGGCTATTCCACCGAGGACGGCGGGCGGATGAAGCCGTACCTGACCTTCAACGGCAGCGCGAGCTACGAGTTCGACGAGGACGTGTCGCTGAGCTTCACGGTCAACAATCTGTTCAACAAGATGCCCGATCGCGACAAGACGTATTCGGCGTATCCGTATTTCAACAACTTCAACTACAACATCTACGGCCGGTCGTTCATGGTCGAGGTGAACTGGCGGTTTGGGGCGGGGTCGCAGTAAGCCTCTGGCTGCGCGCCATCGACCACGAAAAAGGCCGGCGTTCGCCGGCCTTTTTCTTTGCGCCGGGACTTGGCAGTAAGCGCGGCCTTACTGCGGCTGGTGTTGTCTTCGTCGTGGCTGTGGCCGTGGCCGTGGCCGTGGCCGTGGCCGTGGCCGTGGCCGTGGCTACAGCTTCGACCATGACCATGAATTCCGCTTCCGCTTCCGCTTCCGCTTCGGCTTCGGCTTCGGCTTCGGCTTGAGCCTGAAGTCGCGCAGTTCACCCAGCGCTACGAGGCTTGTAACTCGCGTTAGCAAACGCACACCCGGAGGGCGGCGCACATGGATGTGCGCCGTGCGCCACCGGGACAGGATGTCCCGTGTGGCGCATGCCCGCGCCTGCACCGATCTTGCGGGCCCTTGATTCAAAGAAAAGCGTTTTTCTTTGGTTACCTTTCTTTTGTCGCTTTTGACAAAAGAAAGTAACTCGGCCGCTTGCGGACGAAAGCTGTTGATCTTGCCTTCGGCTTCAAAAGCTCTAGAGCTTCAAATCCTTGAAGCTGCAAACAGGATCAAAAGCTTCCGCCACTAAAGCGGCGGGTAACTTTCTTTTGTCCAGAGCCACAAAAGAAAGTCACCAAAGAAAAAGGCGTTCCTGTTTCGAATCAAGAG
Organism: Lysobacter capsici; assembly: GCF_018732085.1. NCBI lineage: Bacteria > Pseudomonadati > Pseudomonadota > Gammaproteobacteria > Lysobacterales > Lysobacteraceae > Lysobacter > Lysobacter capsici. The sequence continues at coordinate 5,876,868 of NZ_CP076103.1, forward strand.
CCGCACGATCGGTGCTGACGCGGGCATGCGCCACACGAGACATCCTGTCTCGGTGGCGCACGGCGCACATCCATGTGCGCCGCCCTCCGGGTGTGCTGTTGTTCTCGCGAGTTAGTCGCCTCGTAGCGCTGGATGAGCTGCAAGACTTCAAGCGAGAGTCGCATGACCTACCTGTAGGAGCGGCGCAAGCCGCGACCGCGCCACTGCGGCTACGCCGTCGGTTTCGTCATACCCGTAATGTCGCGGTCGCGGCTCGCGCCGCTCCTACAGGGGCTCCGACGCAGCCGCGATGAAGGCGTGCGCCGACGCCGGCCACGTTCGAACCGGTCGGAACGCCTCAGATCGACAGATGTTCGATCGCCGCGACACTGCCCAGACGATCCGACAATCGCTTCAACAACGCCAGACGGTTGTTGCGCACCGCGCTGTCGTCGACATTGACCATCACCTTGTCGAAGAACGCATCGACCTGCGGACGCAAACGCGCCAGACGGCCGAGCACGGCGACGTAATCGCGCTGCGCCAACAACGGATCGGTGTCGGCGACGGCCGCATCGACGGCTTCGGCCAGTTCGCGCTCGGCCGGCTCGTTGAACAACGAGGCGTCGATCGCGCTGGGCACATCGCCCTCGACCTTCTTGAGGATGTTGCGGCTGCGCTTGTTGGCCGCGGCGAGGGCTTCGGCTTCCGGGAGCTTGACGAATTCAGCAATCGCTTTGAGGCGCAGGTCGAAATCAGAAAGTTTCAAACCCACCTGCGAATTGACTAATGCCTCGACCGTATCGAACTGATGAGACGGTACAGATTGATCGGCGTAATAACTACGTAAGCGATCGAGGATGAACGACGTGATGTCACCTGCGTTCAAGACTGCCAAGGGCAGTACGCTTTCGTCCAGCGGCTGGGAAGCTGCTTTTAGCTCTTTGTCTTTCAGCGCATCGGCCGCTTTTTTTCTTACCTCAATCTGCTGCCGAAGTGGCTGCTGGAATGCGTCAACCGAACTGGCCTCTAACAGCGCCTTTTCCAAGTCGATCTCTAGTCCACCTTCGATCAAAGTACGTGCCAAGCCCAGTGCATTACGACGTAGGCTGAAAGGATCTTTATTGCCAGTCGGCTTAAGCCCAGCTGCGAAACCACCTGCCAGCGTGTCCAACCGCTCAGCAATCGCAACCACCTGTCCCAACTTAGAAGGCGCAATCGCATCCCCCGCAAACCGCGGCATATACGCCTCGTCGATCGCATCGGCGACCTCGGCCGCTTCGCCCGCGGCCTTCGCGTAGTACCGCCCGGCGATGCCCTGCAATTCCGGAAACTCGTTGACCATGCGCGACTGCAGGTCGTTCTTCGACAGTTCCGCCGTGCGCCGCGCCTGCGCGGGATCGACCCCGGCCGCCGGCGCGATGGCTTCGGCCAACGCCGCCACGCGCGCGACCTTGTCGGCCACGCTGCCCAGCTTGTCCTGGTACTTGACCGTCTTGAGCCCCTCGCCCATCGACGCGAGCCCCTGCTTGAGGTCTTCGTCGAAGAAGAACTTGGCGTCGGCGAAACGCGGGCGGATCACGCGTTCGTAGCCCTTGCGCACTTCGGACTCGTCGCGGCTGGCGATATTGGCCACGCCGATGAAGCGCTCGCTCAAGGTGCCGGCGGCGTCGAGCACCGGGAAGAATTTCTGGTTGGCTTCCATGGTCGCGATCAGCGCTTCCTGCGGCACGGCGAGGAATTCGCGTTCGAACCCGCAGGCGATCGCCACCGGCCATTCGGTCAGGCCGTTGACCTCTTCCAGGATGCCGGCGTCGATGCGCGCGCTGCCGCCGGTCGCGCTGGCGGCGGCGGTGACTTCCTGCACGATGCGTTCGCGGCGTTCGTCCGGATCGACCAGCACGTTGGCGCCGCGCAGGGATTCGATGTAGTCGCCGGGCAGGCTGAACCACACCGGCTTGTCGTGCATGAAGCGGTGGCCGCGGCTCATGCGGTCGCTGCTCACGCCGAGCACCTGCGCCGGCACCACGTCCTTGCCGAGCAGCAGCACCAGCCAATGCACCGGCCGGGCGAAACCGTAGTCGTGGCCGCCCCAGCGCATCGGCTTGGGAATCGGCATCGCGGCCAGCGCTTCGCGCACGATCTGTTCGAGCAGGCTGGCGGTGTCGGCGCCGGGCTTGGTGGCGCGGTGGACGAAACGCTCGCCCTTGACGTCGCTGGTGCGCTCCAGCGCGGTCCAGTCGATGCCGGCCTTGGCGGCGAAACCCTGCAATGCCTTGGTCGGCTGGCCCTGCGGATCGAGCGCGATGTTGAGATACGGGCCGAGCACTTCGCTCTTCTGCTCGGGCTGGCGCACGTCGACGGCGCGCAACAGCACGGCCAGGCGGCGCGGCGTGTACAGCGGCTTGGCGCCGTCGCGGTCGAAGCCGATGCCGCGCTTGTGCAGGCCGTCGAGCACGCCGTCGAAGAACGCCTGGGCCAGGCCCGGCAGGGCCTTGACCGGCAGTTCTTCGGTGCCCAGTTCGATCAGGAGAGGTTGGGTCGTGCTCATGCGGTGGCCTTTGCGGTGGTGTCTTCGTTGGGAAGACGCCTCGTGCTGGGTGCGGCGAGGTGGGTGAATTTGCGGCGTGGGCTGCGGCTTGGGAGGCCCTCACCCCAACCCCTCTCCCGCGGGCGGGAGAGGGGCTTTAGGAGGTCAGGCGGCTTCGGCGTTCGAGGGCTGTTTCAGGCCGGGGAAGCCCAGCTTCTCGCGCTGGGCGAAATACGCCTCGGCCACGCCCTGGGCGATGCGGCGCACGCGCAGGATGTAGCGCTGGCGTTCGGTCACGCTGATCGCGCGGCGCGCATCGAGCAGGTTGAACGAATGCGAGGCTTTGCAGACTTGATCGTAGGCCGGCAGCGGCAGGCCGATCTCGATCAGCTTGAGCGCTTCGGCTTCGCAGGCGTCGAAGCGGTGGAACAGTTCTTCCACGTCGGCGTGTTCGAAGTTGTACGCGCTCTGCTCGACTTCGTTCTGGTGGTAAACGTCGCCGTAGGTCACCGGGACGCCGTCGGGACCGTAGGTCCAGACCAGGTCGTAGACGTTGTCGACGTTCTGCAGGTACATGCACAGGCGCTCGAGACCGTAGGTGATCTCGCCGAGCACCGGCCGGCATTCCAGGCCGCCGGCCTGCTGGAAATAGGTGAACTGGGTGACTTCCATGCCGTTGAGCCAGACTTCCCAGCCCAGGCCCCAGGCGCCGAGCGTCGGCGATTCCCAGTTGTCCTCGACCAGGCGCAGGTCATGCACCAGCGGGTCGACGCCGAGCGCCTTGAGCGAGTCGAAGTACAGCTCGACGATGTTGTCCGGGCTGGGCTTCATCGCCACCTGGTACTGGTAGTAGCGCTGCAGGCGGTTGGGGTTTTCGCCGTAGCGGCCGTCGGTGGGACGGCGGCAGGGCTGCACGTAGGCGGCGTTCCACGGCTCCGGGCCCAGCGCGCGCAGGAAGGTGGCCGGGTGGAAGGTGCCGGCGCCGACTTCCAGGTCCAGCGGCTGGATCAGCACACAGCCATGCTCGGCCCAGAACGCGTTCAAGCGCTGGATCATGCTCTGGAAGGTGATCACTGGGGTCGGTGCGTCGCTCTCGGCCATGGTCTCATCGCAGTGCAGCAAAGCGGGTTAGTATAGCCACGAGCCTTGCCTGCCGGGCTTTTGCCCCGGTTCGCAGCGCACACTTCCGCAGTGACTTCCCCCGTCGACGCCGCCCCGTGAACCCGCCCTTCCTGATCGTCGAAACCGGCCAGCCGGTCGCCTCCATGCGCCGCCATCGCGGCTTTCCGCACTGGATCCGGGTCGCCGCCGGGCTGGGACGCGACGAGGCGGTGGTGGTCGACGTCGAACGCGGCCAGGCATTGCCGAGCCGCGAAGGCTTCGCCGGGGCGATCGTGACCGGCTCGGGCGCGATGGTCACCGACCGCGCCGACTGGAGCGAACGCAGCGCGCAGTGGCTGCGCGAGGCCGCGCATGCAGGCCTGCCGCTGTTCGGCATCTGCTACGGCCACCAGTTGCTGGCGCACGCGCTCGGCGGCGAGGTCGGCAATCATCCCGCCGGCCGCGAGATGGGCACCATCGGCCTGGAGCTGCATGCCAGCGCCGGCGCCGATCCCTTGTTCGCCGGCCTGCCGGAACGGTTCGCGGCCCAGGCCACCCACCTGCAGACCGTGCTGCGCGCGCCCGACGGCGCGACCGTGCTGGCGCGCTCGCAGCACGACGCCTGCCATGCGTTCCGCTGGGGCGACCGGGCCTGGGGCGTGCAGTTCCATCCCGAATTCAGCGCCGGCCACATGCGCGGTTACGTGCGCGCGCGCCAGGACGCGCTGCGCAGCGAGGGCCTGTGCCCGAAGGCCGTCGCCGGCGGCATCAGCGCGGCGCCGCACGCGCGGCGGGTGCTGCGGCGTTTCATCGGTCATGCGCGCAGCCTGCACGGGCGCTGAGCCCGCCGGCACGCCACCGTCTCGCCGCGACCTCGCGGCGAAGGCCGCCATCGGATGGCGCGCCACGCCGCAGCGCACGCCCGGCGCGATGCGCGCGCCGTCGTCACGCGCGCCTTCGCACCATGGCGCGTCCGCTTCGCATGCTTTCGTCCAGTCAGGGGCCCATGGCCCGGGATCGATCCGATGACCCAACCCATCCGCAAGGTTCCGCTGACCCACGGCGCGCAATGGCTGATCCGCGCGTTCAACCTGGGTACGCGCAACCCGCGCGCGATCTTCGGCGCCGGCCTGCTGGTGATGGCGGTGCTGTACCTGGTGCTGTACCTGTTCACCATCCCGCTGCGGATCGGCGAAGGCGAGGTCGACATGGAGCGCTTCGTCACCGTGATCGGCATCGCCGCGCTCGCCGCGGTGCTGGTGCTGCCGGTGCTGCTGGGCGGATTGATGCACGTGATCCGCGAGGCCGAGAGCGGCCGCCCGGTGCGCGCGCGCGACCTGTTCGCGCCGCTGCGCCAGCACAAGGCGGTGCAGCTGGCGCTGCTCGGGGTGATCCAGATCGCGCTGGCGCTGATCTGCGGCACCTTGCTGCTGTGGGCGACCGGGCCGGACTTCTGGGCGCATTACCAGGACATGGCGCGCGGCGCGATCGGCGGGCAAGTCAACGTGCCGGCCGCCGAATCGCCGGCGCTGGTGGTGCTGGTGCAACTGGTCTACTACTACTTCAGCACCGCGGTGGTGCTGGTCTCGATCCCGCTGATCATGTTCTCCGGGCTGGATATCTCCGCGGCGGTACGGCGCAGTCTCGGCGCGTCGGTGTGGAACCTGGGTTCGTACCTGTTCGCGGCGATGCTGTTCATGCTCGGGGTGATGATTTCCGGCGCGCTGATCAGCGTGGTGTCGCTGGCGGCGATGCAGCTGGGGTCGCTGATCCACCCGGCGGTCGGCCAGTTGCTGGTGGTGGCCGTGGTCGTGGCCTACGGCTCGGCGTTCCTGGTGGTGATGTGCGGCACCTGCTACTACGCCTGGCGCGACGTGTTCAGCGACAACGACGATGCGCCCGCGGCGAATGCGCCGAACACGCCGCGTTCGCCGCGTCCGGGCGAGCTGGAAGCTTGAGCCGCGCGAATCCTTTCGCCTACAGCGCGCCGGACTGAGCCAGCGCGGCGTCCATCGCCGCCTGCATCGCGCGCATCAGCCAGAACGTTGCGCTGAACCCGACGATCACCTGCACCGCCACCCAGGCCCAGGCCCACAGCGGCATGCGCGCGTGCGCGTCGCGCAGCACCCGCGCGCCGGCGAGGCGGTCGTGCAGGGCGCGGTATTCGGGCTTGGCCATCGCGATCACGTGGCCGAGGTTCAACAGCAGCCACGACAATCCGCCGCCGAGATAACGCAGCACCGCGCGGCCCGGACTCAGCCGGCGCCCGGCGATATCGGTGACCCGCAGCCCGAGCACGCGCTTGCCCGGCGTGGCCTGCCACGGCGAGAACGCGACGAAGCCCACCTCGTAGATCAGCCCGAACAAGGCGAACAGGAAGATCCAGCCGAAGATCAGCGAGGTCAGCGCGGCGGTCGAGGCGAGCCCGGCCGCGTGCATCGCGGGATCAGTCATCAATTGCTGGGCGAAGCCGCCGAAGTCGAGGTCGTTGAGCACGCTGTCGGCCATCAGCTCGGCCGCGCGCGCGTTCATCGCCGCGTAGGCCTGCTTCGCCGCCAGCGCCTGATAGCGCCAGTGGCTGGCACCGATCACGCAGGTCGCCATCGCCATCAAGGCCGCATCGAGCGACCACGCCACGTAGCGCGGCCAGAAGCGCGCGGGCAACAACGGCGTGGAAGGCGGCGGCGCAGCGACGGCCGAAGCGGAAATCAGCGGGCCCGGCGGCAATGGCGGCGGCGCGCCCGCGCCGCTCGGAGCCGGCGCGCTCATGGACCGCGCGCGTCCCCGGTCGGGTGATCGTCGGCGTCGCGCGATTCGGTCGCGACCCACTTCGCGGCGATGATGCCCAGCTCATAGAGCAGGCACATCGGAATGGCGAGCATCAACTGCGAGACCACGTCCGGCGGCGTGATCACCGCGGCGATGATGAAGATGCCGACCACCGCGTACCCGCGGCCTTCCTTGAGCTGGGCCGGCGTGACCCAGCCCAGCAGCGCCAGGATCACCAGCGCCACCGGCACCTCGAAGCTGATGCCGAAGGCCAGGAACAGGATCAGCACGAAATCCAGGTAGGCGTTGATGTCGGTCATCATCGACACGCCGGTCGGGGTGATCTTGACCAGGAAACCGAACACCGACGGCAGCACCAGGAAGAACGCGAACGCGCAGCCGGCGTAGAACAGCACCAGCGCCGAGGCCAGCAGCGGCAGCGCCAGCCGCTTCTCGCGCTTGTACAGGCCCGGCGCGACGAACGCCCAGGCCTGGAACAGCAGCCACGGCATCGAGATCATCAACGCGGCGAAGAACGCCAGCTTGAGCGGCGCGGAGAACGGCGAAGCCACTTCGACCGCGATCAGCTGGCTGCCGGCCGGCAGCTTGGCCAGCAGCGGCGTGGCCAGGTAGTGGTAGAGCTTGTTGGCGAACGGCAACAAGCACGCGAATACGATCACCAGCCCGGTTACCCCGCGCAGCAGGCGCGCGCGCAGTTCGATCAGGTGATCGAGCAGACGCGGCTCGGCCGAGGCCTCTTCGCCCGGCACGCCGTGGTCAGCGTCGCTCATCGGCATCGCTCGCGGTGGGCGTGGGCGCGGGGGCATTGGGAGCGGCGGGGCGGTAGTCGGGCTGGGCCGCGCCGGCGTAGTCGTGTTGGTAATCGTGAGTGGGCGGCGCGTCGATCGGCGCGGCCTGCGGCGCCGGCGCATCGAGCGCGGGCGCCGGATGCGCGGTATTGACCGGGTCGGCCGAGCCGTACACCGGCTCCGGCGTCGCCGCCGGATCGGGATCGGCGGCCGCCGTGGCGGTCGCGACCGGCGCGGCGATGCGGCGGTTCATGTCGTCGACTTCGTTGCGGATCGCCTGACCGCTGTCGCGCAGTTGGCTCTGCGCGTCGCGCAGGTCGGCCTGGGCCTGACGCAGGCTGCGCTTGAGCTCCTCGTCGGCCAGCTCGTTCTCGAGTTCGGACTTGACCGAGTACCACTGGGCGCGCGCGCGCCGCACCCACAGCCCGGCGAACCGGGCCGCCTTGGGCAGGCGCTCGGGCCCGAGCACGATCAAGGCCACGATCGCGATTACGAAGACTTCCGAGAAGCCTATGTCGAACATGCGCGTCTGCCAGGCGAGGGATGCGGGTGGCGCAACAGCCCGGGCTCAGCGCGGGTTCTGCTCGTTGTCGCGCGACTGCGACGGCGTGCTGCCGGTGGTGGAGTCGGTGCGGTTGGCGTCGTTGGGCAACTGCGCGGACGGCTTGTCGTCGTCCTGCATGCCTTTCTTGAAACCCTTGACCGCGTCGCCGAGGTCCTTGCCCACGCTGCCCAGACGCTTGGTGCCGAAGACCAGCAGAACAATCACAAGGACGACGATCCAATGACCAATGCCCCAGGCGCCCATGACGTTGCTCGCTGCTGAATGATGAAGACAGCAAGGATACCGCAACCGTTCTTAAGCCAATGTGGCGAAGGTCCTGTATGACCGAACGCCCGATTCGGCATGGTCGCCGCCGCAAAGGGCCTGAACGGGGGCGCGGCCGGATCGACCGACCCGCCCCGGACAGCGGTTGCCCGCTGGCTCGCAGCGACGCCGCAAACTCAGGGCAGCGGTTCGACCTTGGCCGGATTGGGCTGCGCCGGCACGGTCTCGAACGCCTGCGGCTGCGGCTGGGTCTGGGCCGGCTGCGCCTGCACCGGCGCGGTCTGCGCGGTCTGCGCGGGCGCCGCGGTGGCCGCCGGCGCGCTGCCGTGCTCGGGGTAGACCGTCGCGCCCAGCGCCGGACGCTGCTCTTCGGCGGTGCGATGCGACCGCGCGGCGGCGCTGGCTTCTTCCAGGCGGTCGCGGAAATCGACCACCGCATTGGACGGCTGGCCGGTGGCGCGGCCTTCGAAGATCATCCGCGGCGTGTTGCCCTGGCCGTACGCGGCCTGGTTGGCGTCGTCGTCGATCGACAGCGCCGCGCCGTCGAGGGCGATGCCGGCGAACAGGCCGCGCGCGCGCGACCACGACCAGATTTCGGCCTTGAGCTGGCCGTCGGTGGCGGCCGCGGCGGTGCGCCCGACCGGGCCGGCGGCGACGCTGGCGTCGGCGCCGAGGGTGACCTTGCCGTTGACGATCGAGTCCAGGCCGCGATCGCCGCGGAACACCAGCACGATGTCGGAGGACTGCACGCCGGCCTGGAAACCGACGCTGCCGCCGGTGAGCTTGACGAAACTCGGGTTGGACCAGGTGCCGTCGGGGTTCTTGACCGAGACCAGACCGTGGCCGCGACGACCGCCGACCACCAGCCCGATCTTGAGCGTGTCGGGCACCACGACGATCGCGCGCGCCTCGTCGAACAGCTTGTCGGGAATCGCCGATTCGGGAATCTGCTGGATATCGGCCAGCACGCGTACCGCGTCGCGGGCGCGCTGGTCTTCGGTCTGACCGGCGACGGCGGAGGTGGTGGCGGCAAGGCCCAGGCTCAGGGCGAGGCTCAGACTCAGGACGCGGGGCAGCGATCGGGACATGGCGGACTCCGGCGGTGATGCGCAACTGGGCAATGGATGGACGGCAGCCATCACGGTAACCGCAACGACGAGGGTTGGTTCAGGCTAGTAAGCAGGCGATGAATCGCTACGGAATCGGCGAACGCCCGCACGACGGCCGCATTGTAGCGATGCGCGGCCGCGGCATCGCGCGCGGCGAGGATCGTCGCCGTCGACGGGCGCCGATCGCGGCCGACTATCGCAGCCATCGGAACCTTCGATCCGGCAAAACATTTCGCCGTCACCACCGCGAATGTCATCCTATGCGCATGCCCGCCCACGCCAGCATCGCCGCTCACGAGCTTCCTTCCGCCGCCGACACGGCCGTGGTCCTGGTCAATCTAGGAACGCCCGACGCGCCCGACAGCGCTTCGGTGCGGCGCTATCTGGCCGAATTCCTGCACGACCGCCGGGTCGTCGACATGAGCCGCTGGCTGTGGTGCCCGCTGCTGCATTTCGCGATCCTGCCGCTGCGCAGCGGCAAGGTCGCGCACAAGTACGCGAGCGTGTGGCTGCCCGAAGGCTCGCCGCTGGCGGTCCACACCCGCCGCCTGGCCGAGGCGGTGCAGCGCGAATTGCCGCAGGTGCGCGTGCTGCACGCGATGCGTTACGGCAAGCCGTCGTGGAAGCAGTTGCTGCTCGATCTCGAACGCCAGGGCGTGCGCCGCGTGCTCGCGCTGCCGCTGTACCCGCAGTATTCGACCTCGACCACCGCGTCCGTCGGCGATGTGCTCGACGCCTCGCCGGGCATGACGTCGCGGATGGTGCGCGAGTATCACCTCGACCCGGACTGGGTCACGGCGATCGCCGACTCGGTGCGCCGCCATCGCGCCATCCACGGCATGGGCGAGCACCTGCTGATGTCGTTCCACGGCCTGCCGCAGCGTTTCGCCGCGGCCGGCGATCCCTACCCGCTCCACTGCGAAGCCAGCGCGCAGGCGATCGCGCAGGCGCTGGGCTTGCCCGACGATGCCTGGACCTTGAGTTACCAATCGCGCTTCGGCCGCGAACGCTGGCTGGAACCGTCCACCACCGACACCCTGGCCGCGCTGGCGACGCGCGGAGTGCGACGGGTCGACGTGATCGCGCCGGGCTTCGCGGTGGACTGCCTGGAAACCCTGGAAGAAGTCGCGATCATGCTGGCCGAGGAGTTCGCCGCGCGCGGCGGCGAGCTGCGCTACATCCCCTGCCTCAACGATTCGCCAGCCCACGCCGCGGCCCTGGCCGGCGTGATCGAGCGCGAACTGGGCGACTGGGCCGACGTCGCGGTTTGAGCGCAAGCGCGCCGGCCTGGCACGCTTCGCCACGAATTCGCCGCATGGATTTGGCAAAATCGGCGCGCCGTCGTTGGGCGCGATCGCCCACGCATGGTTTGATGAAGCGCCGCGCTCGGGCGCCTGGGGAACGGCCACGCCGATGAGACTTCGCCGACGGGATTTCGCTGATGGGACTTGATTGATGGCCGCAATGCAGGAATTCGTCGTCGACACCGCGTTCGGACGCATCAGCGGGCTGCGCAACGGCAATGCCGGCGCGCCCAGGCTGCTGGCGCTGCACGGCTGGCTCGACAATGCGGCCAGCTTCGTGCCGCTGTCGCCGTGGTTCGGCGGCTACGACCTCGTCGCGCCCGACCTGCCCGGCCACGGCGCCAGCGCGCACCTGCCGGTGTCGAGCGAATACACCCTGGTCACCGCCGCGCGCACCGCGCTGGCGATCGCCGATGCGCTGGGTTGGGAGTGCTTCCACCTGCTCGGCCATTCGCTGGGCGGCGCGACCGCGAGCTTCGTCGCCGCGGCGGTGCCGCAACGGGTCGAGAAACTGCTGCTGATCGAAGCGCTGGGGTCGCTGGCCGAATCCGAGGAACGCGTCGGCACCCGCCTGCGCGAGGCCTTCGCCGGCCTGGCCGCGGCCAACAGCAAGCAACTGCGCGTGTTTCCCGACATCGCCAGCGCGGTGCAGGTGCGCATGGCCGCGAACGATCTGAGCGAACCGGTCGCGCGGCTGCTGGTCGAACGCGGGATCGCACCGGTGCGCAGCGAACACCAGCAAGGCGGCTACGCCTGGCGCAGCGACCCGCGTCTGACTCTGACCTCGGCCCTGCGCATGAGCGAAGGCCAGATGCGCTCGCTGATCCGCGCGATCGACTGCCCCACCTGCATGATCTGGGCCGACCCGGCGCAGAGTTACATGCCCGACACCTTGCGCCGCGAACGCGCCGCGCTGTTGCGCCAAGGGGAATTGCACACCTTGCCGGGCACGCATCACCTGCACATGGAAAAACCGGGCGTGGTGGGTGAGGTGTTTCAGAATTTCTTGACGGGTGGGTGAAAGAAAACCCTCTTGCTGGTTGCGCGGCGGATTGGAGCGAACAGCAAATCCCCCCTACCCCCCCTTTTACAAAGGGGGAACAGCAACAGCCGCGGTCTCATATGAGGCTTCTTCAGAGCGTTGAAATTCGCTCCCTTTGCAAAAGGGGGCCGCGCGCTGCGAAGGCACGAAGCCCGACTGCGCTTGCTCGCGCGGGGGATTTGCTCTTTGCCAGTTGCGCGGCGGATTGGAGCGAAACGCGAATGCCCCCTGCTCCCCTTTCCAAAGGGGGGAACAGCAAAAGCCTGGGTTACTCAATGGCGAAAGCGCGGCGCGTGCTCATGGTAGCCAGCCATCGGCGCCCGCGGCTGCGCACTCGTCACTTATCGTCCGCGATCAACCGCCGCAGACTCGCCTTCAACGCGCGTCCCGAGGTGCGGAAATACTCGCGCTGATCGCGCCAGTCCGGGCAGCGTGCTTCGACCTCGCGCCAGAACGCGCGCGAATGATCGGCATGAATCAGGTGGCACAGCTCGTGCACCAGCACGTATTCGAACGCGGCCGGTGTCGCCAGCACCAGCGACAGATCCAGCGACAAGGCCGCGTCGGGCGCGAGCGAGCCCCATTGCGAGGACATCACCCGGTAGCGCACGCGCGACGGCGCGCGCGGCAGGCCGGGCAGGTACTTCGGCAGCCAGCGGCCGACATCGGCGCGCGCCTGGCCTTCGTAGAAATCGCGCAACGCGCGCCGCAAGTTGGCCGGGCTGACCGTCTCGGGCGCGGCGATCTCGAGCGCGTCGTCGTTCAAGTGCAGGCGCAGATAGCGCGCCTGCCGCCACTGCAGCGGCAAGTCGCGGCCGCGCAGCGGAATGCCGGTGCTGACATGCGCCTGCAGGCTGGCCGCATCGCTGCTGGCGCTGGCGATCTGCGCCAGCAGCCAGTCGCCGTGCTCGATCACGAAGCGCTGGCCGGCGATCTCGCTGGCGCGCATCGGCAAGGTCAGGCGCGGGCCGCGTTCGTCGACGCTGAGCTTGATCCGCCGCGCGCGCGGGTCGCGCACGCGCAGGACTTCGACCACCTGGCCGTTGCCCAGGGTGATCGCGATGGTTTCGCGCGAGACCGCGCGCGGCGCGGGCTGCGGCTTGCCGGTCAGCAGGCGCAGGAGGCTCGTCATGGGTGGGGGACCGCCATGGGCGAAGCATAGCGCCTGGATGACGGTTTTAGCGCGTCGGCGCGTGGCGAAAATCCGTGCGTTCGTGCCTTGGTAAAGGCGGCGCGGCATGCGCGCGACGGCGGCCTGGCCGGTTGCGCCGTGGCGCGAGGTTCGCGGTCGCGGCTTGCGCCGCTCCTACAGGAGGCGATCGAAACCTTCTTGGCGCCGTCAAAGCTTCGCGCATACAGCCGAAGCCCCTGCAGGAGCGGCGCAAGCCGCGACCACGCCACCACGACTGCGGCGCAACCTCGCGGCCCACGCCGGCCCGCAAGGCACCGCTCCGCAACGGCTCAATCGACCTTGGACAACTTCAACGCCGACTCCATCACCCGGAACAGCCGCTTCACTTCGGCGCTCATCAGCGCGAAGCGCGCGTCGAGCTCGGCGCGCACGCCGTCGCTGTCGCTGTTTTCGAGCTGGTCCACGGCGCCGTCGAGCAGCTTGAACTTGCGCACCACCAGGTCTTCGCCGATCACGAACGACACGTGATCGTCCAAGGTGAGGGCCAGGCGCGTGACCTGCTTGCCGGTTTCCAGGTGCTTGGCGATTTCATCGCTTTCCAGTTCCTGGCGCTGGCACTTGACCACCGCGCCCTGATCGACCGGATCGCGCAGTTCGCATTCATCGCCCAGGCTGATGCCGTCGGGCAGTTCCTCGCCGGCGACCCAGCCGGTCAGGATCGAACGCGGCGCGATTTCGGCGTTCAACGGCAGCGCCGGGAAACTGCCGACCGCGCGGCGGATTTCGCTGATCACGTTCTCGCCGGTCTTGCGGCTGGAGGTGTCGACGATGACCAGGCCATGTTCGAGATCGATGATCGCGTCGGTGCGGCCGGGCTTGATGAAGGCGCGCGGCATCAGGTCGACGATCAGTTCGTCCTTGAGCCGCTTGCGGGTGCGGCCGCCGGGCTTGCGGCCTTCCTTCTGCTCGATCTCGGCCAGTTTCTTGGCCAGCATGTCGTTGACGACCGCGCCCGGCAGCAGCCGGTCTTCGCTGCCGACGGTGATCCAGATCGCGTCGCCGATGCGGTTGAGCATCTGCGCGTCCTCGGTGGCGCGGCTGAACGGCGAGATGAAGCCGCGCGAGGACAGCTCCAGTGGGCCGACCGGCTTGAGCGCGCACTCTTCGAGGCCTTTTTCGAGATCGTCGAGTTCATGGGTGGTGGGGAAGCGGAAGAAGGTCAGGTTGCGAAAGAACATCTAGGGGACCGGGAATGGGGAATGGGGAATGGGGAGTCGGAAACAGCCAAGAGCGGCTTGCGGGCCGCCCTTGCTCGTCATTCCCGCGAAGGCGGGAATCCAAAGACTTCAGAGTCATGCCTGGATGAAGCCCTGGATTCCCGCCTTCGCGGGAATGACGACTTGGGAAGTACGCGGTTATCCAACTTGCGCGTCGTTAACTTGCGTGTCGTCCGTTTCAACGGATGCTTCATCGAGCCACACAGGCGCATCGACGACCGGCGCGGCGCCCGCCTTGCCCAGCCCCAGAAAATCGAACAACTTCGCATCGCTCAACTGCGACGGCCGGATATCGCCGAGCGCGCGCGAAATCGTCTCGATGCGGCCCGGCGTCTCGCGTTCCCAGGCATCCATCATGCGCTTGACCTGCTTGCGCTGCAGGTTTTCCTGCGAGCCGCACAGGTTGCACGGGATGATCGGGAAATCCTTGACCGCCGCGTAATCGACGATGTCGTCCTCGCGTACATAGGCCAGCGGCCGGATCACCACGTGTTTGCCGTCGTCGGACAGCAGCTTGGGCGGCATGCCGCTGAGCTTGGCGTGGAAGAACAGATTCAGGAAAAACGTGGCGACCAGGTCGTCGCGATGATGCCCGAGCGCGATCTTGGTGAACCCCTGCTCCGCCGCGTAGGTATACAGCGCCCCGCGCCGCAGCCGCGAACACAACGAGCACATCGTCTTGCCTTCCGGCACCACGCGCGTCACCACCGAGTAGGTGTCCTGCTCGAGGATCTTGTACGCCACCCCGATCGATTCGAGGTACGCCGGCAACACGTGCTCGGGAAAGTCGGGCTGCTTCTGGTCCAGGTTGACCGCGACCAGTTCGAACTTCACCGGCGCCTTCTTCTGCAGCTGCAGGAGAATGTCGAGCAAGGTGTAGCTGTCCTTGCCGCCGGACAGGCAGACCATGACCTTGTCGCCTTCTTCGATCATGCCGAAATCGGCGATGGCGCGGCCGACCTGATGGCGCAGGCGGGTGGCCAGGCGCTCGCCGTCGGCGACGCGGGCGGTGTCCGGGCGCGGGCGGCGGACGGGTTCGGCGAGGGGCAGGACGATGCTCATGAGGCCGTCGATTCTACGCTACGGGTCGGTGAACGCAGCCGGTGCGGACGGCCGCGGCGGACCGGCGCCACCGATGACGGCCGCAAGGGCGGCGCGTTAAGCTCAGCGGCATGACCGTCAGCACCGACTCCACCGAGATCGTCCGCCAGCTCGCCGAACTGCGGCTGGAGCATCGCGATCTCGACGCGGCCATCGACCGTCTGGCCCTGGACCCGCAGGCCGACGAGCTGACGGTCAAGCGGCTCAAGAAGCGCAAGCTGTGGTTGAAGGACTGCATCGCCCGGCTGGAAAGCGCGCTGATCCCCGACGAACCGGCCTGACCGCCGCCGCGCCTGCCAGCGGCATGGATGTCATGTCCAGCTAGTGCGAAACCCAGCTGCAGCCACCCCCTTGCCTCGTGCTACGGTGCCGCCACTCGAAATCGGGCGGTTGCATGGCGAACAAGGACGAACTGGTCAAGGCGGCGCGCAGTCCGTGGTGGCAAGGCGCCGCGGCGGTCGCACTGGTCGCGCTCGTGGTCACCTTCGCCCTGGGCGGTTTCAAGCAGGCCAAGAGCACCAGCAAGCCCCTGCCGCAGTATTCGGCCGGCCACCGCTACCAGGGCGAGGCGATGGCGGTGACGCCGCTGCGCGCCTGGGTCGCGCGCTACAAACCCGGCGGCCAGGTCGACCGCTTCGATCCGGGCAAGCTGTACCTGGTGTTGCAGGTCGAGATCGAGAACCGCACGCCGCGCAGTTTCAATGGCTTCGGCTACCCGCGCGAGGACGTGATCCTGGTGTCGGCCAAGCGCGAGCCGATCCAGCCCGACCTGCTGCTGATGTCCGACGACCACAGCGTCGCCGCCGACCTGCATCCGCGCCTGAAACAACGGGTCGATCTGGTCTGGAACCTGCCCAAGACCTATGTCCACGCGCCGCAGCAGACCTGGGGCGTGTTCGCGCGCGCCTACAAGGCCAAGGCCTACATCAACGACGAGGGCGCCTGGGTGCAGGGCAAGCCGGCGGCCAAGTTCCTGATTCCGGTGCAGGACCTGCGCGACCGGGCGGTGGCGCCATGAGCACGACGACGACCTCCGGCACCGGCCTGCGGGCGCGCTGGCGTTGGCGCGATGCGCTGTGGATCGTGCTGGCGCTGATCGCGGTGGTCGCGCTGCGCAAGGGCGAGTCGAGCTACGAACAGCGCGACGCGCCGCTGGTGCAGCGCGCGAGCGGATTGGGCCGCGCCGAAGGCCGCAATTTCGCCGTCGACGTGAGCGGCTTCAAGGCCGCGCGCGCCTACCTGCTCAAGGGCGACTTCAGCCGTTCGGAAGATCTGCTGCTGCGCACGCCGGGCCTGTGGCTGTCGGTGGTGGCCACGGTCGAAGCCACCCAGCGCCCGGGCTATGTCCAGGCGCAATTGCTGACCCGCGACGGACTGGTCTATGCCGCGTCCAGCGCCGAGCGGCCCAAGCTGCGCGGGGTGAACCTGAGCGAACGGCCGGTCGCACCGGGCCTGCCCGAGAACGGCGCCTGGTTCTTCGAAGTGCCGGCCGACCGGCTCGAAGGCGCGCACCTGCAACTGTATTGGGGCAGCGGCCTGCCGCAGGGCGGCGACAGCCTGGTCGATGTCGACCTGGGCATCGACGCGGCGCGCGCGCGCAAGCTGCTGGCCGAGGCGAAACCGGTATTGGACCTGCGCTGATGAGCATCGAAATCCCCGCCAAGCCGGTCGCAGCCCCTTCCGTCCAACCCGCCGCGATCGGGTGGTGGCGGCGCAACACCGGCTGGCTGATCGGCACCGCGGTGCTCGGCGGCATCGCGATCTATGCGCCGTACCACGACGCCTTGAACGAATACCGAGCGCGCAATCCGAGCATCGCGATCGACGCATCGAAGCACGACTGGGTGCAGTTCGAAGGCGCGCGCTGGCGCCTGGTCGAAGCCGAGGCGCTGGCTCCGCGCGACCCGCGCATCCTCGGTCCGCTGCGCAAGGACGCCGGCGTGCTGTTGGTGCGTTTCGAGGTGATCCCCGATTCGGGCACCCCGATCAAAACCCTCGACACCTGCCGCGGCCGCATCGCCGATGCGCGGGGCCGGCAGTGGGAAGCCGGCCCGGTCGGCTTGCCGCGCCTGGGTGGGCCGAAGCTGCCGACCAGTTGCGGCAGCGGCTACGACGCACAATTCAAATCGGTGCTGGCGGTGCCGGGCCGGCCGTTCGCGTTCCAGCATGCCTATGTGTTGCCGCGCACGCAGAAGCTGGAAGGACTGGAGGCACGCATCGAATTCGGGCCGCTGCAGACCGACAAGGGCCGTTACTTGCGTTTCAAGCTGTAAGTCCGACAGTCACCTGGCGAACTCTCGTTTTTTGCGCGGGAGGCTTCAGCACCGAAGTCTCTTGTGGGAGGGGCTTCAGCCCCGACGCTCTTCGGTCCGCCGCGACATGGATTAGTCGCGATCGGAAACAAAAGCGTCGGGCCTGAAGGCCCTCCCACAAAAAACTTCGGGCCGGCGAAGGTTCACAAGCAGTGCGTTTTTCTGCTTTGCACCGCTGTAACTCGAAGTCTGCAACCGAAAGCCGCGAGGTCTTTTGTGGTAGGGGCTTCAGCCCCGACGCTGTTCGGTCCGGCGCGGCGTGGATTCGAAGTGGTCTGAGACAAAAGCGTCGGGCCTGAAGGCCCTCCCACCAAAAACTTCGCGACGATCTATCACAGCGGCGCCCTTTCTCCCCCCAAAGGCGCTTCGATCAAGCGCGCGGCAATCGCGCAATCGCCCGATCGAACGTCGCCGCCAGCAACACCACCCGCAGCACATCGGTCAGCAGCGAGGTGCGGAACGACAACGGGGTGTTGAGGAACACCGCGAACGGCTGGCCGATCACGCTCTGCCATTGCGGGTCCTGCGGCCCGACGAACTGCTGCATCAGCCGCCACGACCACGAATCGATGTAGGCCAGCAGTTGCCAGCACACGCACAAGGTCAGCAAGGCCGGCAGGCCCGCGCGCAGCACCAGGCGCAGGCTGTTGACCACCGGCACGCCCTTGCTGCTCCAGCCGGCGCTGGCCTTGTCGGCGAGCATGCGCAGGGTGAAATGCATCGACTTGAAGCGCTCGGCGACCCGGCCCAGGCGTTCGTCGGCCGCGTCGATGCGCTGCGCGCGGCGCAGGTCGATGCCGTAGATGATCGCGGTGATCGCCAGCCAGATCAGCGGCAGGGCGATCGCGCCGGCGGCGGTGGAGACGAAATCCCACAGCGGCGCCAGCGCGCGCTTGCTCGGCGCCAGCAGCTTGAACAACGCGGTCGGGCTTTCCCACCACTCCGTCGCCGCGACATACACGACGCGCTCGTGCCACCAATCTTGCCCGCTCTTGATCAGCTGCGCGATCGCCGCCGCGCCGACGAACACCCAGTACGCCTCGCAACTGGTCGCGATCACGTTCCACAGCGCATGCCCGGTCGCGGTCGCGCGTCGCTTGCTGAACCAGCGCACCACCCAGGCCACCGCGAGCGCGATCCACAGGCCCTTGAGCTTGAGCACCTGATGCAGGTTTTCCTTGTCCCACACGCTGAAGGTGTAGTGGGTGCGGAAGTTGCGGCGCAGATCCTCGAGCAGGCCCCAGCCGGCGTAATAGGCGAAGAACGGCAGCATCGCGATCGCCAGCGCGGTGATCCATTGCTTGCGCACCGCCGCGGTGTCGGGCGTGGTCGCGCCGCCGGCGAGCATCGGCAGCGACGGCCGCAGCGACTGGAACATCAGGATGGTGCCGGCCAGCTGGGTCACGATCAGCACCGACAGCGCCGCGAACGACAGCAGCACCGAGCGCTCGCCGAGCTTCACCGACAGCTGCATCAACAGGTCGTAGCAGACCCGCTGGGCGAAGAACCAGAATGCCAGCGCGGGCCAATGGCGCCGTAGCAGGCGGGCGCTGAGCTGGGGGATTTCGAGCCACGGGTGGCTGCCGCCATCCCGAATGGCGGACGGGTCGGAGGCCGAAGACAAGACGCTGGTCGGAATCGTGCTCGTGGACATCCGCGGGGCCGGATCGAAGTCGGGCGATGGTAACCCGCGCCGACACGGTCCTTGCAGTGACGAATATCAGAGACCCGGCCGTTGCCGGCCGGGTCGATGCGCTCGACGCAGAGCCGCTACTGGTTCGCGGTCGGCGCATCCTGCGCTGGGTGCTGTTTCGGCGCCGTAGCGTCGGCGCCGCGGGCGGACGCCGGCGACGGGCGATCGGCGGGCTTCGAGTCCTTCAGCGGCAACAGGCTGTAACGGAAATTCAGGTTCACCGAACCGCCTTCGTTACGCGAGACGTAGACCCCACCCGGCAACGCGCGTATCTGCCGCTCGCCCGGCCGCTCGAACGCGTTGTCCAATTCTTTCGACGACCGCCGCGCCGGTAACTGCTGGGCATACAACGCATCGAGCATGCGCCCGAGTTCCACTCCGGTCAGATCGATCGCCGAGCGCAGGCGCGCGCAATCGTTCTCGCTCCATAGCCGTGCGCGGCGCTGGTCCTCGATCTCCGCCGACCAGCTCTCCTCGCGCGCGAGTTCCAGATTCTTTTCGTGCAGCTTGCGCGCGTCGGCGGCTTCGCGCAGTTCGGAGCTGCGTCCCACGCGGCCTTTTTCCTTGACCCGCGCGACCATCGCTTGCGCGCCGCTGTCGGCGAAACGCCGTTCTTCCTGCGCCACCAGTTGCTCGATCTCGGCGACGGTCTTGGGCGGGAGGTCCAGCCAATCGGACACGACGATGAAGTGATCGCGCCACAACGGTTTCTTCCGCCACGCCGGCTTGGCCTCGCCCTCGGGCACGTACGCGGCGACATCGACCGAGGTCACCAGGGCGGTCAGGCCCGGAGACAGGCTCGAAGTGATGGTGAATATCTGCCGCGGTTGATCCTTGGGAATGCGTTTTTCCCACGCGTCGTCTTCGCCGTCGGTCAGGTTCACCGCCACGCCCGCGCCCCAGGGCGCGCGCGCGATCGCGTCGCGCACGGCCTGCTGCAAGGGCGCATCGACCGGCAGGTCGCACCGCGCCTGCTGGAGCGGTTGGTAAGCAGCGACGGCGCGGGTCTTGGCCTCGGAATACGCCGCGCCGTTGACGATCGCGCTCGCGATCAGCCCGCCGAGGACATTGACGCCTATCGCCTGCCCGGTGCTCATGCCGGAATTGAACTGCTGCGTGCCGCCCGGATAACCCGGCATGTAGCGCGACACATCCTGATAGACGAAATCGATCTGCGGCCGCACTTGCCGATCGAGGGCGACGATATGCACCGGCAGACTCGCCGCGAGCGACGCGCGCTCGGATCGGTAGCCATCGATTTCCTTGCTGGCCGCCTGCGCGGCGGTGCTCAACGCGAGCATGAGCACGCCCGCCGCGAGCGGCGCAGTCTTGATCTTGATCATGTACCCAACCCCCTGTGGGCGCTTGCTCGGGCAAGCGCGATCTGCAACGGCTTCTCCTCCCGAGAAGCCGCGCCAGTATCCACGCCCCCGTGGCCTGGAACAATCGCGCGCCGCCGTGGCCGCGCGATGTCGCCGAACTGCGTCGATCAGGCCGCGGCCGGCGGCGTTTCCACGACCGGCTTGGCCATCTCCGGACTGATCTTCTCGATCGTATGCCGCAGTTCGCGGCCGAGGATCACCTTCGCGTCCTTCGCCCACGCGTCCAGGCGCTGGTCGAAGGCGAGCTTGCCTTCGCTGTCGGGCCACACCAGCTTGAGTTCGCGCAGTTTCTGGATGAAGCCGCGGAACAGGGTCTTGTCGAAGAATTCCGGCGCGGCCGGCGCGTACAGCAGCGACAGGCGCTGCGCGGCGAGCTGGCACAGGCTTTCGAGTTCGCCGGCCGACATCGTACCCGGGCCGTTCTTCACCAGCACCGAGATGGCGATGTAATAGCGCTCGAACGCCTGTTGCAGCGAGTGGCCGATCGCGCGCAGGCGGAACACTTCGTCGGTCTGGCCGGCGTTGCGCGCGAGGATGCCGCCGTCGTCGTCGCTGACGCGTTCGAGCAAGCCTTCGCGCACGAACACGTCGACCGTGCGCGACAGGCGCTGGGTGAATTCTTCCTCGCTCCACGGCAGGAACAGTTCGGCCTGCAGGAACGGGTACACGCTGCGGCCCAGGCGCAGCACGCCGGCCAGGCTCATGCGCCGGTTGTGCTGGAAGCAGCAGGCGATCCACGAGGCCGCGGTGAACAGGTGCAGCACGTTGTTGCGGAAGTAACTGAGCAACACCGCCTTGTCGTCGCCGTCGACGCCGAGCACGTCGCCGAGCGGATGGGCGACGCGTTGCAGCACGTTGATCTCTTCGCCGTGGGCGACGATTTCCTGCGGCGTGTGCGGGGTGACGGTGACGCGGTCGGAGTACGGCAACTCGGCCAGCAGGGTCTTCGACAGCGCGATCTGCGCGAGCAGGTCGGCCTCGCCCATCGCGTGCTTGGGCGTGGACAACAGCGCCAGCGCCAGCAGGTTGATCGGGTTGACGTCGGCGGCGCGGTTGACGTTGATCTGGATCTGCTCGGCCAGCGCGTCGACCGTGGCCGACAGCCACGCCGGCTTGTCTTCTTCGTCGAGCGGACGGCCGTCCCACTCGGGCGCGTGGGTGGCGAGCATGTCGTTGAGCCGGATCGGCTCGCCGAAGTTCACCACCACCTGGCCGTAGTTGGAGCGCAGCACCTTGGGGATGCCCCACAGCAGCTGCCAGATCGATTCCTTTTCCTTCGGCTTGCCCGACAGCTCGTCGAGGTAGCTGTTGCCTTCCATGAGCTTTTCGTAGCCGACGTAGATCGGCTGGAACAGCACCGGACGGGTCGGCTGGCGCAGGAAGCCGCGCACGGTCATCACGATCATGCCGCCCTTGGGCTGCAGCAATCGGCCGGTGCGCGAGCGTCCGCCTTCGATGAAGTATTCGATCGAATAGCCGCCGGAGACCAACTGCGCGACGTACTCGCTGAGGATCGCCGAATACAGCACGCTGCCGCGGATGCTGCGGCGGATGAAGAACGCGCCGCCGCGGCGCAGGATGCCGCCGATCACCGGCAGGTTGAGATTGATGCCGGCGACGATGTGCGGCGGCACGATGCCCTTGGCGTAGAGCAGATAGCTCAGCAGCAGGTAGTCCATGTGGCTGCGATGGCAGGGCACGTAGACGACTTCGTGGCCGGGCGCGTCCTGCTTGAGCTGGTCGAGGTGATGCACCAGCACGCCGCGATAGATGCGGTTCCACACCGGGGTGAGGATGAAGCTCAGCGAACGCACCACCGGGTGCGAATAGTCGGCGGCGATTTCGTAGGCGATCGCGTGGGCTTTCTTCCACGCTTCGGCGCTGGAGCTGCTGTCGCGGCGGGCCTGGTCGGCGATCGCTTCCTTGACCGGCTCGGCGGCGAGCACGCGGTCGATCAGCATGCGCCGGGTCGACAGGTCGGGCCCGATCACCGCCGCGCGGATGCGGCGGAAGTGGGTGCGCAGCACGCGCGAGAGCTTGCGCACGGTGCGTTCGGGTTCCAGCCCTTCGTCGACGATGCCGCGCAGCGACACCGGCGGCGAGAACCGGACCATGGTATGGCGGCCGTTGAGCGCGATCGCGAGCAGCCGGCGGAAGCGGCCGACCAGGGTCCAGTTTTCCGAGAACAGCACCGAGAACCAGCCGCTGCTGCGGTCCGGCGCGCGGCCGACGAAGATCGACACCGGCACCAGTTGCACGTCCAGCGCCGGGTCGGCGCGGTGCGCGTCGAGCAGGCGCGCGAGCGAGCCCGAATGGGTCTTGGCCGACGGCGGGCCGGACGGCGCCAGGGTGCCGGCGTTGCGCCGCGACAGCGCGACATAGGCACGCTTGCGGCCCAGCGGGTCGCCCGGCAGCGGCTGCAGCGGCGACGGCAGGCCGCTTTCGATGCAGGCGCGTTCCAGGATCAGCGCGTTGGACAGGCCGTAGTCCTCGAGCACGTAGCAGACCGGGCGGCCGTTCCATTCCTCGGCGATGTGCTCCGAGGGGGTCTTGGGCTCGATCGTCAGCGACACCCACGGCGCCATCAGCTGGCCGAGCAGGCGCGCCCACCATGGGCGGTGCTTGGTGGCGGCCTGGGTGGCCTGGGTGGCCTGGGCGGATGGTTCGGGCGCGGGCGGTGCGGGCGCGGCCATCGGCAGTTCGGCCTGGTGGGTGGGTTCGTCGGTTGGGTGGCTGGGGGGGGCGACGGGAGCGGAGGCGTGCTGCTGCTCGGCGGCGCGAGGTTCGGGAGAGGTCGAGGCCGTGTCTGTCGGATCGTTGGACGGCGGGGTGGCGGCGCCGGTTGCGTCGGGCACGAGCGGCTCGACCTCGGATGGTAGGGATGCGTTGGGTTCGCCCGATGCGGGATCGGCCGTAAGTTGTTCGGACGGGATCGGATCGACCCGGACGGGATCGACCGGAGCCGGCTCGGTCGAGTCAGGCCAGGCGGCCGGGTCGGGCGCGCCGGGCAACGAGGTCGCGCCGGGTTCTACGCCGGCTGCGGTCGGGTCGCCGGCATCGAGCCCGGGGTCGACGGGTGGGGTCGGGTCGGGCATGGCGGAAAGGGGGTCGGAAGAGGACGCCGGATCGGCATCGGCAACGGAGGGCTCGATCGGGTCGGCCGGCGTGCGTGCGGCAGCACCGTCCGTCGCGTGGGGATCGGTCGCGGCGGCGTCGGGAAAAGGCAGGGGCGTCTGTTTCGGCATCCCCGGCATTATGCCTATTCGGCTTCGGCGCGCGCCTGGGCCGAATGGGCGGGTGCTTGGGAAAGGGCGGCCGCGCCTTCAGGGTCTGCAAGCCCCGGAAGCCGCGAGGTCTTTTGTGGGAGGGGCTTTGGGCCCCGATGCTTTTCGATCTGCTGCGGCGCGGGTCCGAAGCGACCTGAGACAAAAGCGTCGGGCCTGAAGGCCCTCCCACAAAAGACTGCGGGGCTTATGCCGGCTGCGGCTAGTGGGGTTTCGGCGGCGCGGCGGCTGCGGGGCCGGAAGCAGCGGGCGGAGACGCCGGCTTGGTCGTTGCCGCGGGGGTCGCTGCGGCTGCGCTCGGTTTGGCAGTGGCTGGCTGAGCGGCCGCGGGCGTCGGTGCGTCCCCGGCTTTGCTTGCGTCGGTTTTGCTTGCGTCAGCCTCGGGGGCCTCGACTTTGGCCGCTGTCTCGTTCTTGTTGGCGGCGACCGGCTTGGCCGGCGCCGATTTCCTAGCCGCCGCAGCCTGCGCCCACGCCGCCTGCTGCCCCGCCGCGGAAGCCGCATGCACCGGCGCCTCGAGCTCGGCCTGGGCATGCCGCAGCACGTCGCTGAGGTACCAGCGGTCCTGGCGGCGTTCGACCAGCACGTAGGCATCGACCGGTTCGCCGGCCAATTGGTAGCGGATGCGGACCCGCGCGGTGTCGCCGGTCTGTTCGGCCAGGGTGGCGTCGACGCTGTCCAGCGCCGCGTCCAGGTCCAGGCCGTAGCCGCCCAGCACCTGCTTGAGCCGCTCCACGAACGGGCCGAGCCGGCGCAGGCTGCGGTCCATGCCGTTGTGGGCGAAGGCGTCCGGCGCCGCCAGCCCGGTCGCGCGTGCGGCCGAGACGAGTTGCGGGATCGCCGCGCGGCCCTTGGCCGAGTCGCCCAGCGAGGTGGCCTGCGCCCACTGGCTGATCGCACCGATCAGCTGGGCGTGGTGATCGCGCTCGGTGTCGCTGTAGACGGCCTCGCTGCGCACGTACTGGATCGCGAACACGCCCAGGGTCTTGGCCGCCGAATGCAGCTCGCCGTCGGCGCCGGCGAACTGGCGGCGGAAGCTCGCCACCAGGTCGCGCTCGGCGTTCTGCGCGGCCAAGGCGGCGATGAAGGTCGGGAAGCGGTCGTGCAGGGGCAGCTCGGTCAACGGCCAGGTGGTGCGGCCCTCGCGCCAGGCGGTTTCCAGGCGCGCATGCAGCTCCGGCGGCACCGCGTGGCGGGCGTAGCCGGCCAGGTCGTTGCGGCGCAGGTCGGCGACCAACTGGGTCACCGCCTGGGTCGGCAGGCTCGCCACCGGCTCGGCCGGCGCCGGGTCCGGGCCGCAGCCGGCCGCCGCCACCAGCAGGGCGGTCGTCAGGCAGATCGTGCGGACGCGTCGGACGATGGACATCAGGTCTGGCTCCCCAGGCGTGGGGCATCTTGGCCGCGCGTCCGGGCCGGCACAAGCCGGGTCCGGCTCACGCTCGCTCACCGATCGCGACGCCGACCAGCACTAGATGACGCGCGGCGTCCGTTCCGCCTGCTTTTTGGAAACGCCGAAAAGTGACTGCGTCCAGCAGAAAAACCGCTGAACAGGGCGGAGCGGCGATCCCGTGACCCCAATCACCCTCAAGGGCACCCGCGATCGATATGTTGCCGGTCCTGGCATGTTTTATGCGTCCAAACAGACTAAACCGGCACATCTGTCGGTTCGCCACCGCGCGTCTCGCGCAGGAGAACGACCATGCGTCTTACCCCCACCTGTCTGTTCGTTGCCGTCCTGGCTTCGGCCGGCGTCGGCCCCGCCTTCGCGGCCACCGACACTACCCAGTTCAACGTCACCATCACCATCACCAGCGTCTGCGACATCCACACCGTCGCCGCCACCAACGTCAATTTCGGCTCGGTCGCCTCGACCGCGACCAACGTCGACCAGCAGGGCCAGCTGACCGTCAACTGCACCCCCGGCACGGCGTACACGATCGCGCTCGACAACGGCCAGAACGGTACCGACGTCAACACCCGCAAGATGTCTTCCGGCGCCAATCTGGTGCCGTACCAGCTGTACCGGGCCGCCGCGCGCGGCGCGGCCGACGTGTGGGGCAGCACCACCGGCGCCGGCGGCAACGTCCTGGCCGGCAGCGGCACCGGCGCGGCGGTCAACGTGCCGGTCTACGGCCGGACCCCGAGCGCCAATTTTCCCACTGGTACTTACAATGACCTGGTGACCGCCACGGTGACCTACTGACCGGGCCGGGCCGATGAGCGGCGGCCGGTTTTCGCGGGCAGCCCGCGCCTCGGCCGCGTCCACCGGGGCCCTGTCGGCCCTGCGCCCGATCGCACTCGGCCTGTGGTTGGCCCTGATCGCCGCGCCCGCCGGCGCGGCCGGGCTGCAAGTCACGCCCACCGTGCTGACCTTGCAGGCCCGGCAGAACGCCGACGGCCTGTGGCTCAGCAACACCGGCACGACCACGCTGCAGGCCCAGGTGCGGGTGTTCCGCTGGACCCAGTCCAACGGCGAGGAGCACTTCGAACCGACCCAGGCACTGGCGATCAGCCCGCCGATGCTCGAACTGGCGCCCGGCGCGCGGCAACTGGTGCGGGTGATCCGGCTCGGCGCGCCGCCGGCCCGCGAGGACAGCTACCGGCTGATCGTCGACGAGCTGCCGCCCGACGACGTCAACCGCCCGCCCGGTCTGCAGTTCGTGCTGCGCTACTCATTGCCGGTGTTCCTCGCCGCGGCCGGCGACGCCGCGCCGGCGCCGAAACTGCGCGCGCAGTTGAGCTTCCAGGGCGAGCAGGTCCGCCTCGAGGTCCGCAACGACGGCGACCAGCACGCGCAGCTGGCCGATCTGGTGTTCGTCGACACCCACGGCACCCGGCATGCGCTGCAGTCCGGCCTGCTCGGTTACGCCCTGCCCGCCCAGCGCATGCGCTGGCCGCTGGCGGCCCCGGCCGAGCTGTTGCGCGGCGGCGGCACCCTCAAGGCGAGGATCAATGGCGAAGCCACCGAGCAGGCGCTGGCGCTGGACCCGCCGGCTGGCTGACGCCATGCCGGCCGGCCTGCTCCTGGCGTCGCAGCTGGGCCATGCGGCGGAACCGCCGCCGCTGGCGGTGCTGCGCGCGGGCGAAGCCCTGGGCGGCGGATCGCTCAGCGCCACCGCGGCGGCGGCGAACATGGCCCTGTACCTGGAAGTCAGCCTCAACCAGACCGCCTACGGCCCGCCGCAGCCGTTCGAGCTGCGCGAGGGCCGCCTGTACGCCAGCGTCGCCACCCTGCGCGCGATCGGCTTCCGCCTCGACGGCCGCGACAGCGGCGAAACCCTGGCGCCCGACCGCCTGGCCGGCGTCAGCGTGCGCTACGACGCCGCCAGCCAGCGGGTCGCGATCGACGCACCGCTGTCGCTGCTGTCGCTGGCGACCACCCGGCTCAACGCGCCCGGCGCCGATGTCCCGGTCGCCAGCGCCTCGCCCGGGCTGCTGCTCAACTACGACTTGTATTCCAGCCGCGACCGCCACAGCGACAGCACCAGCGCGTTCGCCGAACTGCGCGTGTTCGGCCTGGGCAGCGGCGTGTTCAGCCAGACCGCGGTGACCCGCAGCTATCGCAACGAGGACGACCCGCGCCGCACCGACTCGGTGCGCCTGGACAGCAGCTGGCGCTGGTCGGCGCCGGCCTCGATGTTCAGCGTCACCGCCGGCGACGTGATCAGCGGCCAGCTCGACTGGACCCGGTCGCTGCGCCTGGGCGGGATCCGCATCGGCCGCGACTTCGGCCTGCAGCCCTACCGCATCACCACCCCGCTGCCGACCCTGCTGGGCGAAGTCGCGGTGCCGTCGGCGGTGGACCTGTACGTCAACGGCATCCGCCAGTACAGCGGCGAGCTGTCGCCGGGGCCGTTCCAGCTGGCGACGATTCCCGGCATCACCGGCGCGGGCAACGCGCAACTGGTGGTCACCGATGCGTTCGGCCGCACCCGCACCCTCGACTTCCCGTTCTACGCCGCGCAGCAACTGCTGGCAAAGGGCCTGTCGGACTGGTCGCTGAGCCTGGGCCTGGCGCGCGAGGACTACGCGATCGACTCGTTCGCCTACGGCCACGAGCCCTTGCTCAGCGGCGACCTGCGCTACGGCGTCAGCGACCGCTTCACCGTCGAGGCGCACGGCGAAGGCGGCGACGGCGTGGTCAACGGCGGCGTGGGCGGGGTATGGCTGCTCGGCCAGGCCGGGGTGATCAGCGGCTCGCTCGCGCACGGCCGCGACGGCAACGACGGCGGCTGGCTGTATGCGGCGGCGTACAACTGGAGCAACGGACGATTCAATATCTCCGCCGACACCCAACGCACCCGCGGCGACTACCGCGATCTGGCCTCGCGTTACGGACTGGGCGCGCCGCGCGTGAGCGAACGCGCGGTGGCGAGCTGGAGCGACGCGCGACTGGGCAGCCTCGGCCTGAGCTACGTGCGCCTGATCCATCGCAGTGAACCGGCCGCGCGTTACGCCAGCGCGACCTGGAACCGCAGCTTCGGCGGTCGCGCCGCACTGAGCCTGTCGTACAACCAGAACCTGGATCGCGGCGAGGACCGCAACGTCTACCTGGGTTTCACCTTGAACCTGCAGGATCGCGACCGCCGCGGCAGCACCCAGGTCAGCGTGTCGGCGCAGCGCAGCCGCGACCGCGACCAGGGCGTGATCGACATCAGCCGCCCGGTGCCGGGCGACGGCGGCTTCGGCTGGCGGGTGCAGGCGCGCGGCGGCGATGGCGAGGAAGGCGGCCTGGCCGAGGCGGGTTGGCTGACGTCGTACGGTCGCTTCAACGTCGGCCTCGCGCGCCAGGGCGACAACGATTACGGCTACGCCAGCGCCAGCGGTTCGCTGGTGTGGATGGGCGGCCATGCCTTCGCCGCGCGCAACGTCAGCGATGCGTTCGCGGTGGTGTCCACCGGCGGCGTGGCCGACGTGCCGGTGCTGCTCGAAAACCGCCCGATCGGCCGCAGCGATCGCGACGGCATGCTGCTGGTCACCCCGCTCAACGCCTGGCAGCGCAACCGCATCGCGATCGATCCGATGGAGCTGCCGGCCGATGTGCAACTCGGTCAGGTCGAAGTGCAGGCGACGCCGAAGGATCGCTCCGGCACCTTGGTGCGTTTCGTGATCGACAAGATCCGCCCGGCGATCTTGGTGCTGCGCGACGCCTCGGGCCTGCCGCTGCCGCTGGGCAGTCGCGTGCATCTGATCGATGGCGGCAGCGCGATCGTCGGCTACGACGGCGAGGCCTATCTCGATCGCGTGGGCGACGCCAACGACCTGCGCGTCGACACGCCGAGCGGCGCGTGCCGGGTGCGGTTCGCGTATCCGCAGGGGCCGGGCATCCCGCGTATCGGCCCGCTGACCTGTGCACCGGAGCGATCGCCATGAATCTGCGCCGCCTGATCGTCGTGTTCGCCTTGCTCGCGATGGCCGCTTCGCCGCCGGCGTTTGCTGCGACCACCTGCACCGCGTCGATGACCAACCTCACCTTTCCCGCCACCACCGGCGCGATCAGCGACGGCAGCGCAAGCTTGAGCGTGACCTGCACCACCGGCGCGGTGGCGGTGCTGGCGCGAGTCCGGGTCAACATGTGCGTGAGCATCTTCAGCGGCACCGACGGCGGCGGCACCCTCAACCCGCGGCGCATGCTCAACGGCTTCAACGATCCCCTGCAGATGCAGCTGTACACCGACGCGGCGCGCAGCGCGATCTGGGGCGCGCGCGGCAACGCCACGGTGCCGAACTACCTGCCGTTGCAGTTCGACTACCCCGTGGTCCTGCTCGGCGGCAGCCAGACCCTGACCGCGACCCTGTACGGCCGCATCCCGGCGCAGACCGCGCTCAACGCCGGCAGCTACACCAATCGTTTCACCGGCGCGTCCGACACCCTGATCGAATACCAATACGCCGAACCCGTGCTCGGCACGCCGCCGATGCCGACCTCGTGCATCACCGGCGGCAGCACCGGCACGCCCAGCCAGTTTCCCTTCACTGTCAACGGTCCGGTGCCCAACACCTGCACGCTCACGCCCAAACCGGTGCCCGACCTCGCCTTCGGCAACGTACCGGGCCTGATCACCGCCAACGTCGACCGCACCACCGCGATCGGCCTGGTCTGCACCGGCCGCACCGCCTGGCAGATCGGCCTCAACAACGGTTTGAACGCCAGCGGCACGGTGCGGCGCATGCGCAGCGCCGGCGGCCAGTTCGTCAGCTACGAGCTGTACCGCAACAGCCCGCGCAGCCTGCGCTGGGGCAACACCCTGGGCAGCGACACCCTGGCCGGCACCGGCAGCGGCACCGCGCAATCGCTGACCGTGTACGGGCGAGTCGCGCCGCAGACGCCGAACGTGGGGACCTACAGCGACACGATCGTGGTGACGGTCACCTACTGACGCAGGACTTCAACGGCCGCCAAGCGATCGCCGGAAAAAAGAAAAGGAGGCCGAGGCCTCCTTGCAAATCGGCTTGCGCCGATAGATTTCGAGTTGTGGCATGGCCCCGGCTGGCACCGGGATGGACGCAGACTACCGGCGGGGCCTAGTTAATGCAATACCTGAAGTATTGCGATTTAACTCATTGATTTTAATTGACCACCAGTCGCCTTGGCGCCTGAGATGACTCAGGGCGCCACATCCAGCGCGGCCCGCTTGGCCTGACGGCGCGCATCGCGCGACTGGCTGTAGTCGTTGTTGAAGGTCATCGCCTCCCACGAGCCGTAGCTCGGGTTCGGCAGCATCCACCAGCGTTCGCCGAACCAGTCGTGGTACTGCGCCAGCAGCGCGTCGCGGCCCTCGGGCGTGTTGGCCACGACCTGGACGAAGTCGCCCATCTGGTCGCCGAACTGCATCAGCACGCGGTATTGCTTGCCGGCCAGCAGGCGGCGGCAGTTCTTTTCGCTGCCGTTCTGCTCGCAGCCGTCGACCACCGTGCCCAGGCCGAGGAACACCGAATCGTCGGCGACCGGCAGGCCGGCCTGGCGCAGGTTGGCCAAGGTCGCGTCCTTCAGATGCACCGCGCGGTTGGACAGGTACAGCACCGTCACGCCCTTGGCCTGCGCGGCCTTGGCGAAATCGACCACGCCCGGCAGCGGCTTGGCCTTCTTCTCGGCGACCCAGGCGTCCCAGGTCACTTCGTCGTATTCCTTGCCGTCGCGGACCAGCCGCGCCTGATACGGCGAGTTGTCGAGCACGGTCTCGTCGACGTCCATCACCACCGCCGGCTTGAGGCCCTTGGCCGAATTGCCGCGCTCCTCGGGCACCAGCGCGTCCCAGTTGGGCTGCTTGAGCGCCACGTCGAGCTTGTCGGCGGCGGCGCGGTAGACCGTCTCGGTGGTCGCACGGTATTCGACCGAACGCTGCATCCACAGCACGGCGTTGAGGTTGTCGTCGGCGCCGCTCGGCTTGGCGTCCGCCGCGGCCGGCGCCGCCGCGGGCCTGGCATCGGCGGGCGTGGCGGACGCCGCGCTCGGCGGCGCCGGTTTGCAGGCGGCCAGGGCGAGCAGGCAGGCGAGCGTGGTCAGGGGCAGGGCGCGGATGTGCATGCGCGGTCGGTCCATGGGAAAGGCGGGGAGTGTAGGCCGCGGCGCAAAACGGTGTCGATTCTCGACCGTTCGTCGGCCCGGGTTTGACCCGGTGCGGCCGGCGTCGTATATAGCCAATACGTTCTATAACCATTGAGTTATTAAATGCCCGCCACCAGCCGCCTCGACGCCACCTTCGCCGCCCTGGCCGATCCGACCCGACGCGCGATCCTCGCCCGCCTGGCCCTCGGCGACGCCTCGGTGAACGAGCTCGCCGAGCCGTTCGCGATGAGCCAGCCGGCGATTTCCAAGCACCTCAAGGTGCTCGAAGGCGCCGGCCTGATCGCGCGCGGCCGCGATGCGCAGCGGCGGCCGTGCCGGATCCAGGCGCAGCCGCTCGGCGACGCCAACGCCTGGCTGGAGACCTACCGCCGCTTCTGGGAACAAAGCTTCGGCCAGCTCGATGCCGTGCTGGAACAGATGAAACGCGAGCGCGCCGCCGGCGCGGTCCGCCCCGAAAACCAGCCCGCCGCGAAACCCGCGCGCGGCGCCGCCACAGCCACCACCCCATCGACCAAGAGGAAAACCCCATGAGCACCGACAGCCTGAAGATCGTCGCCCAGGGCGACCAAGAAATCGTCATCACCCGCCAGTTCGATGCAGCGCGCGAACTCGTATTCGAAGCCTGGACCACGCCGGCCCTGCTCAAGCGCTGGCTCGGCGTGTTCGGCGGCTGGTCGCTGGAGGTTTGCGACATCGACCTGCGCGCGGGCGGCGCGTTCCGCTACCTGTGGCGCAACGCCGAGGCGAACCTGGAAATCCGCGGCAGCTACAGCGAGATCCAGGCGCCCGAACGCATCTTCGGCAGCGAGCAGTTCGTCCAGCCCTTCGTCTCCGACGAAGCCATCGGCACCACCGTGTTCGAGGAACGCGACGGCCGCACCTACCTGCGCAACACCGTGCGGTATTCCAGCCAGGCCGCGCGCGACGGCGCGCTGCAATCGCCGATGGAACACGGCATGCGCGCGAGCTACGCCGCGCTCGACGCCTTGCTGGCGCAGCGCGATCCGGACTGAGTCGGGCGCGCCGCGCGTCGCGCCGCAGCGCCAGTGCGAAGCGTCGCAGGCATCAGCGTTTGCGCGATGGCGACGCGGCGGGCGCGGCCACGTGCGCGATGCATTCGACCTCGACCTTCGCGCCCATCGCCAGGCCCGAGGCCGCCAACGCGCTGCGCGCCGGGAACGGCGCGCTGAAATGCGTGCGATAGACCTCGTTGAACGCCGGCCACTCGGCTATGTCGGCCAGGAACACCGTGCATTTGACGACATCGCGCATCGACGCGCCGTGGCGTTCGAGCACGCTGCGGATATTGACCAAAGTCTGCTCGGCCTCGGCCCGGATGCCGCCCTTCGCCAAGGCGTTGCCGCTGCCCGGCACGGTGCCGATCTGCCCCGACAGGAACAACAGATCGCCGCTGCGCACCGCTTCGGAGAACGGCAGCGTGGCCGCGGCCGGATCGGGCGAGCCGAGGAATTCCGGCGCGCGCGCGTCGCCGGCGCACGCGGCCTGCGCCGCGAACAGCAGCGGCGCGGCGATAGCGAGACGGACGACGGAAACGCAATGGATCGCGGTGGATGTCATCGACGGGACGAGGCGCATGCGAACTCCGATTCGATACGGGGTGGTGGCTACGGTACTGCGATCATCGACACGAACGTCGCCGGGGCTCGTGTCCGCGCTCAACCGGCGTCGCCTTCG
Source organism: Lysobacter capsici (assembly GCF_018732085.1). Taxonomy (NCBI): domain Bacteria; kingdom Pseudomonadati; phylum Pseudomonadota; class Gammaproteobacteria; order Lysobacterales; family Lysobacteraceae; genus Lysobacter; species Lysobacter capsici. Next base: position 5,909,786 of record NZ_CP076103.1, read on the forward strand.
GCCGCATCGCGAGTCAGCCGGAAACGCCAGAAATCGCGCGTGCGTCCCTGCACGATACGCAACCCGCGCACCAGTTCATCGCGCTGGAAGCCGCATTTCTCCAGCACGTGCTGGCTGGGCACATTGACGTCGAGGCAATACGCCTCGACGTAGTCGTAACCGCGAATGTCCAGGCCCCAGTCGGCGATCGCCATGCAGGCTTCGCTGGCGATCCCGCGGCCCCAGTGTTCGGGATGCAGGTTGTAGGCGATCTCGCCGCCGCGCGGCGCCTCCCAGACGGTGTGGAAACCGACCGTGCCGATCAGTTCGTCCAGGTCGTCGACGATCGCGAACAACGCTGGCGCGTCGCGATCGAACGGTTTGGACGCGATGATCTCCGGGTACAACACCTCGATGCCGTCGAGCTTCCAGCTGGTGTGCTCGACCGCGCCCGGCAGCGACAAGTAGGCGAACCAGGCCGGCGCATCGGCCATCGTCATCGGACGCAGGTGCAGGCCGACGCGATGCAGCCGCGGCATCATGCCGGCGGTGCGCCCGGCACCGATGCCACCTGCAAGGACACTTGCTTGGCGCCGTCGGCGACCCACTGCGTGCCGACCTCATCGAAGCCGTAGCGCGCGTGGAAGCGGCTCGACACTTCATTGAACGGGACGATGTAGAACTCGCAGGTCACCTGCGCGAAGCCGCGTTCGCGCGCGAACGCGAACAGGTCGTCGTAAAGCAGGCCGCCGAGCCCGCGGCCCTGGTGGCGGCCGGCCACGGCGATGCGGTCGACGTAGAGAAAGGCCGGATAGCGCTGCGAAAACCACAGGTAATTGGGGCTGTCGTAGTCGGCGCCCTGCGCGAACGCGAGCAGGAACGCGACCACGGCGTCGCCGTCGCAGGCGACGCGGTGATAGACCGATTCGCGATCCAGCCGGGCCAGGCGCTGCGCGTCGAGCGGGCTCATCAGCGCTTCGGATTCGAGGTTGAGGGCGAGGATCGCCGGGTAGTCGGCGGCGGTGACGGGGCGGATATGCAGGCTCATGCGGGCAGTATGCGCGAGCGGTCGCTGCGTGTGCGCATGGGGGTTGGCGGCATGTGCGCGCAATGCGGGGGTTGATGATCGCGCCGGGGCATGCGGTTACGCGGTCGCGGCTTGCGCCGCTCCTACAGGGCGCGATCGAAGCACGGCTGCTGCCTGTAGGAGCGGCGCAAGCCGCGACCGCGCCACCTCGACTACGACGTGATCGCATCCGAACGACTACGCGCCAGGATGCCCCGCTCCACTCAGGTAGGCGTCCCCACCTCGTCCCAATCCTGCTCATCGAACCGCAACAGCCAATTCAACGCGTAATGACGCTCGTACACCACGCTGGGATGCAGACCGATCGGCGGCTCGCGTTCGTCCAGACGCGCCTGCCGCACCAGCCAATGTCGCCGGTACAGGCCGTCGAGCGCGTCCAGCAACTCCGGCAACGGCCGCAAGCTCGCCCGGGCGATCTGCGCTTGATCGGCATGATCGATCGCGACGCGCGCGATCTGCCCCGCATCGCAGATCGCGGTCGGCGGCGGCAGGCCGTCGCTCAGGCCCAGGGCCCATTGCAGCAAGGCGGCGCTTTCGTAACGCCAGCCGTGGTTGGCCCAGGTTTCCTCGTCGGGCGCGTCGTGTTCGATGAAGCTGCGCTCGACCGGGGTCAACGCGGCCACGCCGGCGCCGAGTTTGGTCGCGATGTCCTGCAACGACAGCGGCTCGGAACTCAACGATTCGGCGCGCACCGCGACCGCGCACAGCGCGAGCATGCGGCGCATGGTTTCCTCCGGCGTGCGCAGGCGGACCTCGCCCGCGCCGAGCACCGGCGGCAGATGCGCCGGCGAATGCGCGCCGAGGCGTTCGAGTTCGGCCTCGCTGCGCGCCTTGCGTTCGCGCGCATCGGGCGGGTACGGCAGGGCCGCATCGGCTTCGACCGCCGGTTCGCCCTGGCTCGCCAGCACGTTGCCGGCGGCGTCGCGCACGCTGCCGTCGGGCAGGAAGCACAGCACGTTGGCGGCTTCGCCCCAGGCGGCGAGCGCATCGAAGTCCTGGTCCTCGACTTCGAAACTGTAGTGCGTCTGCACGCGTTGCAGATGGCGCAACACGCCGAAGGTACGCGCGTCCATGCCTTCGACCGTGCTGAGCACGTAGCCGACGAAGCCTTGCAGGTGCGGCACCAGTTCCGGATCGCTGCGGTCGCGGCGGGCCGGCGGTTCGCGCAGGAACCGCGGTTCCGGCGGCGAGGCGAGCGTGGAGTAGGCGTTGATCAGCAGGCTCATGGCGTTGCACGGTCGGGGGACGATGCGAGCAAGACTAGCCGATTCGGGGCGTGGGTTCGTGGGGATCGGTTGTGTTGTGGGACGAGAAGCAAATCCCCCGGCGCAGTGGTTTGCGCCGCTTCGTTGCAATGACGCAGGCGCCCACCCCCTTTTTCAAAGTGGGCTAGTTGTCTGCGGGTTCTGTGGATCGAAGGACGCAGGCATACGGCGCTGGCTTGAGGCTCGTGAGCGGTGAGCGGAACTCTAACCAAAGCCAACGGCCAACGGCGTTTACCGCGCCAGTCCGACGCATCCACCACCCGCTACGCAAGCATTCCCCCCTTTGAAAAAGGGGGGCCAGAGGGGATTTGCTCTTGCTCTGCAGTTAGCCGCAAAGCAACCCAAACCCCTCACCCGTCCAACAACGCCTTGATCGCCGCAAACCCCGCCGTAGCGCGCTCATGCTTGCGCGCCGCATCGGCCACCGGATCGGCGCCGTCGCGCTGCACCTCGTCGGCCGGCAGTTCGTCGATGAAGCGGCTCGGCTTGAGCCGGATGCGCTCGCCCCAGCGCTGGGTTTCGCGCGCATGCGACAGGTACAACGCTTCCTTGGCGCGGGTGATGCCCACGTACATCAGGCGCCGTTCCTCGTCGAGATGGCCCTCGTCCAGGCTGGCGTCGTGCGGCAGGTTGCCGTCTTCCACGCCGACGATGAATACGTAGCGAAACTCCAGGCCCTTCGCCGCATGCAAGGTCATCAGCCGCACCTGATTGCCGGCGTCGCCCTTGTCGGCATGCGACAGCAAGGCCAGCTGCGCGGCCAGTTCGCCCGGGCCCGAGCCCTTGCCACCGTCGAACCAACCCGACAGTTCGGCGAGGTTTTCCTTGCGCCGCTGGAACGAGGCTTCGTCCTTGCACTGGGCGCGGATCGACGCCAGCAGGCCGCTGCGTTCGGCCAGCACGCCGACCAGTTCGGCCGGGCTGATCTTCTGCGCTTCGCTGCGCAGGAAACGCACGATCTGCACGAAGCCGTCGAGCGCATTGCCGGCGCGCGGAGTCAGCTGCTTGATCGCGTTGATCGATTCGGCCATGCGCGACATCGGCATCTGCGCGTGCTGGGCCATCTCGGCCAGCTTGGCCAGGGTGGTCGCGCCGATCTCGCGCTTGGGCGAGGTGACCGCGCGCAGGAACGCCGCGTCGTCGTCCGGGTTGGCGATCAGCCGCAGCCACGACAGCGCGTCCTTGACCTCATGCCGTTCCAGGAACGCGGTCCCGCCGCTGAGGTGATACGGCACGCGCAGCAACTGCAGCGCTTTTTCCAGCGCGCGGCTTTGGTGGTTGCCGCGGAACAGGATGCAGAAATCCAGCCACGGCGCTTCGTTCTTCTGCGCCAGGAACTGGATCTCGGCGGCGACCTTCTCCGCCTCGTGCGCGCTGTCGCGGCATTCCCACACCCGGATGCGCTCGCCGTCGGCTTGGTCGCTCCACAGGGTCTTGGGGTATTCGTGCGGGTTGTTGGCGATCAGCGCGTTGGCCGCGCGCAGCACCCGGTTGCTGCAACGGTAGTTCTGTTCGAGCTTGATGATCTCCAGGCTCGGATAGTCCTTGCCCAGCTCGAGCAGGTTGTCCGGGTTGGCGCCGCGCCAGGCGTAGATCGACTGGTCGTCGTCGCCCACGCAGGTGAACAGGCCGCGCGGCCCGGCGATCGCCTTGAGCAGGCGGTACTGGGCGTCGTTGGTGTCCTGGCACTCGTCGACCAGCAGATAGCCGATGCGTTCGCGCCAGGCCAGCTGTACGTCGGTGTCGGCTTCCAGCAACTGCACCGGCAGCCGGATCAGGTCGTCGAAATCGACCGCGTTGAACGTGCTCAGACGCGCCTGGTACAGCTGGTACAGCACCGCCGCTTCCATCTCGCGCGGGCTGCGCGATTCGGCCAGCGCCTGTTCCGGCGACAGGCCGGCGTTCTTCGCGCGCGAGATCAGGTTGCGCATGTCGTCGATCACGTCGGGCTTGGTGCCGGCCGGCAGCAGGTCCTTGATCTGGGCGTTGCTGTCGTCGCTGTCGAACACGCTGAAGCCGCGGCGCAGGCCGAGCTTGGCGTGTTCGAACTGCAGGAATTTCAACCCCAGCGCGTGGAAGGTGCAGATGGTCAGGCCTTCGGCGCCGTCGCCCTTGATCCGCCGGGCCACGCGCTCGCGCATTTCCTTGGCCGACTTGTTGGTGAAGGTGATCGCGGCGATGCGCTTGGCCGGCATCCGGCCCGAGGCGATCAGGTGGGCGATCTTCTCGACGATCACGCGGGTCTTGCCGCTGCCGGCGCCGGCGAGCACGAGCAAGGGGCCCTCGGTTGCGAGAACGGCGGCGCGTTGGGGGGGATTGAGGCCGTGCATGAGGTCTACGTCGCCGACGGAAGGCCGGCCCGGCGCGGCAGTTTATATGACGCAGACCGTTGGGCCGTGTCCGATCCGGTCGCGCCGGCCGCCGGGACGAACCGGGCGATATTCGCAACCGATGCGATTGGCGGCGCACACGCCGCGGCGTATGGTTGGCGGCATCGCAGCGACGGTCCGCGCGGACCGAGGGGACGTCATGAAACGCTTCGCCGCCATCGCATTGGGCCTGTGCAGCTTGGGTCTGTGCGGCTTGAGTCTGTACAGCCCCGCCGCGCTCGCCGCCGACGACGCGCCGCCGCAGGCCGCCGCGGTCGGCGCCGAGAGCGATCTGATGACCCGCGACGAATACGACAAGCGCAGCCGCGTCGCGCTGACCCATCCCAACGAGCTGTGGCGCCTGTACGGCAGCCGCGCCGCCGCGCGCGGCGACTGGGACGACGCGTTCCGGCATTTCCGCCGCGCCGCCGGTTTCGCCGACAAATATTCGCAGCACCGCCTGAGCCTGATGTACTGGCACGGCGTGGGCGCCCCGCGCGACCGCGCGCTGGCCTACGCCTGGGCCGACGTCGCCGCCGAGCGCCAGTACCCGCAGTTCCTGCTGCTGCGCGAGAAGATGTGGCTGGAGCTCGACGAAGCCGAACGCACCCGCGCGCTGCGCGAGGGCCAGGCGATCTACGACCGCTACGGCGACCAGGCCGCCAAGCCGCGCTTCGAACGCGCCGTGGCCCAGTCCAGGCGGCAGATCACCGGCAGCCGCCTGGGCGATGTCGGCAAACTGCAGGTGTTCGCGCCCGGCCCGACCGGCTGGACCGATCCGGGCACGGTCGATCTCAACCAGATGTTGAACGAGTGGCGCTGGGACAGCGGCCGCTACTGGGCCGCCGAGGACGTGATCTGGCGCCACGGCAATGTCGAGGTCGGGCCGGCCGAGGTCGCGCCGCGCAGCCAGTAGCGCGGATTGCGCCGGACGGCTGAGCGACCGGATCGGCGCGCAAGCCTGTACGGCCGACCCATCCGGGGTTCTGCGCCTGGCCGAAAACCGCGCCGATCGCCGCGTCAAGTCTGTAGCGCCGCGCCCGCGCGGCCTAAACTGGCCGCATGGCCAAGCTCTATTTCTATTATTCGGCGATGAACGCCGGCAAGACCACGACCCTGCTGCAGTCGGCGCACAACTACCGCGAACGCGGCATGCGCGTGGCGATCCTGACCCCGCGCCTGGACCACCGCGCCGGCAGCGGCACGGTCGCCTCGCGGATCGGCCTGCGCGCCGACGGCATCGCCTTCGAGCACGACCAGGACCTGGAAGCGCTGATCCGCGCCGACATCGCCGCGCGCGGCGCGCTGCATTGCGTGCTGGTCGACGAGGCGCAGTTCATGACCCGCTCGCAGGTCTGGCAGCTCAGCGAGATCGTCGACCAGTTGCGCATCCCGGTGCTGTGCTACGGCCTGCGCACCGATTTCCGCGGCGAGTTGTTCGAAGGTAGCCAGTACCTGCTGGCCTGGGCCGACGAGCTGACCGAGATCAAGACCATCTGCCATTCGGGCAAGAAGGCGACCATGACCGTGCGCGTGGACGAAGCCGGACGCGCGGTGCTCGACGGCCCGCAGGTCGAGATCGGCGGCAACGAGTCCTACATTTCGGTGTCGCGCGCCGAGTACAAGAAGGTGATGCGCGGCGAAGGGACGATCGAGCCGTTGCAGCGGTCGTTGGCGTTGTCGGAGTGAGCCAGGACACGCAACCCGATCCCTTCGCTCGTCATCCCTGCGAAGGCGGGGATCCAGGGCTTCACCGAAGCATGACGCCGAAGTCTCTGGATCCCCGCCTGCGCGGGGATGACGAGCAAAAACATTGCAGTCGCTCGCAGCCGCTCGAGGTCTTTTGTGGGACTCACAGTCGCTCGAGGTCTTTTGTGGGAGGGGATTTATCCCCGATGCCTTTCGTTCCGATCGCGATGCATCTTCTTGGCCTGACCGAACAGCATCGGGGATAAATCCCCTCCCACAAAAGACCTCGCCGCCTCACCCAGTAGAACCATCCGCGCTCAGGCCAACGCGGCGCGGAAGAATTCGTCCAGCCGGTCGGCATTCCCCGATCCCGCCGCCAACACCGGCGCCTGCGTCTGCATCCGCTCGATTTCAGCCTCGAGGAAATCGCTGATCGCCGCGATCCGCGGCCCGGCCGCGACCTCGGCGCTGTGCCGCTTGCGCACCAGCAAGGCATCGACCGCCTCGCGCACCGGCCCGTCGGGCAGCAGCCGCGCCAGCAGATCCTCGAACGCCATCGGCGGCGGACCCTCGGCGCGCTCGATCCACTGGCAGGCCAGCACCGGGCGCAGCACGTACAGATACTTCTTGGTCCGCACCTCCTCGCCCTGTAGATGACCTCGGAACGTTCCCTTGGCCATGCTCAAGTAGTGATGCCACGCCGCGACCGGCGAATAGAACTCGTTGGCCAGGGTCCGCAGTCCGGCGCTGAGCGCGCCGTCCTCGCGGTACACGATCGGCGAGCGCAGCCATTCCGACAGGGTCGGATTGGATTTCGACAACAGCCGCAGAGCCTTGCGCAGGTCCCAGCCGCTGACATCCAGCTCGCTGTCGATCGGCAGCTCGATCACGTCGCGCTGCGGCTCGCTGGGGCCGCAGCGCTCGTTGACCGTCAGGTACCACGGCTGCTTGTGCATATAGACGAAGCGCGCGTCGTAATCGCTGTCGGGCGAGGAAAACCCCCAGCCGCGGCTGCCCGATTCGCAGGCATAGACGATCCGCACGTCGTGGTCGCGCTCGATCGCCGCCAGCGCGTCGAGCACGGCCCGGCGCTTGTCGTCGGCGATGGGGTGAATCTCGTGGTGGCGGGACGGATCGGGCATGACGGCGACGCGTATTCGGGGCGGGCCAGTGTAGCCGCGCGCGGCGGCTTCATCGTCGCCTCACCCGGGCCGGTCACGCTGCGCCCGCGCTGTCGTATCGTTGACCGCACCGCCCACCGACCGATCCGCCCATGCCCACGATCCAGACCGAACGCCTGCTGTTGAGCGAACTGACCCCGGACGATGCCGGTTTCATCCTGCAACTGCTCAACGAACCGTCCTTCCTCGACAACATCGGCGACCGCGGCGTGCGCGATCTCGAAAGCGCGGTGCGCTACATCCTCGACGGGCCGGTGCTCAGCTACGCACGCAACAACTTCGGCCTGATGCGGGTGTCGCTGCGCGACAGCGGCGAATCGATCGGCATGTGCGGGCTGCTCAAGCGCGACACCCTGCCCGACGCCGACCTGGGCTACGCCTTCCTGCCGCGCCACTGGTCGCGCGGCTACGCGATCGAATCGGGCAGCGCGATGCTGCGGCATGCGCGCGAGGTGCTGGCCTTGCCGCGCGTGCTCGGCATCGTCGACCCGGCCAATCAATCCTCGATCAAGGTGCTCGAACGGCTCGGCCTGCGCTTCGAACGCGAGCTGCGCATGGGCGAGGAAGACCTGCACGTGTTCACCACCGACGCGGCCGCCTGAGTGCGCGCACTGGTCGCTGTCGCGATGGCGCTGTCCCTGCTGTGCGCGGGCTGCGCCGCCGCGCAGGCGCCGGCCACCCGCGACGGCGACCTGATCTTCCAGACCTCGCGCTCGGCGCAGAGCCTGGCGATCCAGCGCGCGACCGGCTCGCGCTACAGCCACATGGGCGTGATCGTGCATCGCGGCGGCCAACCTTATGTGTTCGAAGCGATCGGGCCGACCGTCTACACCCCGCTGGCGCGCTGGATCGCGCGCGGCGAAGGCGGCCACTACGTGCTCAAGCGCCTGCGCGCGCCGCTGAGCGCGCCGCAGCAGGCGAAACTGCGCGCGCAGGCGAAGGCGCTGAGCGGCCGCCCCTACGATCTGACCTTCGAGTGGTCCGATCGCAAGCTGTACTGCTCGGAAGTGGTGTGGAAAATGTACGACCGCGCGCTCGGTATCCGCGTCGGTGAGTTGCAGCAGCTGCGCAGCTTCAACCTCGACGATCCCGCGGTGAAGGCCAAGCTGCGTGAGCGCTACGGCGCGCGCGTGCCGTTGAACGAGCCGGTGATCTCGCCGGTGGCAATGTTCGACTCGCCGTTGTTGACGACGGTGGTGTCGAACTGAGCTTCGGGTCGCCGACTATTTGGATTTCGCGGCATCGTCTTACTTGGCTCACTGCATCGCCTTGGCTGGACGACGCTCATGCACACAGCGCCGCCCCGAGGTCTTTTGTGGGAGGGGCTTCAGCCCCGACGCTTTTCGGCCAGCAGTGGTGAAGTTTCGATGCGATCTGAGAAAAGAGCGTCGGGGCTGAAGCCCTCCCACAAAAGACCTCCAGCGCCCGCGATGCATTTGCCCGTCATCCCCGCGAAGGCGGGGATCCAGAGACTTCAGCGGCCTGCTCCGAACCAACCGCGGCGATCTTGCGCCACACCAGGCACCGGTTATTCGCCGGCATCGCCACATCCGCCACCAACCGCAGACCGATGCCCGCGGCCAGCGCATCCACCGCCTCGAAATCGCGCACGCCCGAGACCGGATCGCGCGCCTTCAACCAGCCATCGAACTCGCGATTGCTGTCGCTGCTGAACTGTCCGCCGTAGTTGAACGGTCCATACACCACGACCACGGCGTCGCGCGCCAACACGCCGGCCAATCCGGCGAACAACGCCTCGACCTGCGGCCATCCCATGATGTGCAAGGTGTTGGCGCTGAACACCGCATCGAAACCAACCGCGCCGTCGTCGCCCGCATTCGGCAGCACCGGCAGCGGCGCGAATCCCGCCTGCGGCGCGGTCACCGCCTGCAACTCGATCGCAGCCGGCGTATTCGACAAGGCCGCCTCATCCAGCCAAGCGCCAATACCCGGCAGATACGGCGCACCGTCCGAGCACTGCCACACCAGCCACGGCATCGCCGCGGCGAAATGCACCGCGTGCTGACCGGTGCCGCTGCCGATTTCCAGCACATGGCGGCGATCGGCGAAGTGCTCGCGCAACACCGCCAGGATCGGCTCGCGGTTGCGCTCGCAGGACGGGGAATGCGGCTTCACGGCGATGACGGCACCTCTCGAGGAACCCGCGCATGGGGTCATGCCGCGGGCGGACTCGTACCTTAGCTCGCCCGCGCCGCCGCGAACGCCAACCCCGACACCACGCCCAGCGACGCATCGCCGGCCACTTGCTTGGCCTGCGGGAAACAGCGGCGCACCGCTTCGCGCACGTACGGCGCGCGCGACATGCCGCCGGTCAGGAACACCGCCGCGGGCGGTTCGCCGATCTGCGCGCCGACTTCGGCCAGCAGTTCGGTCAGATAGCCCAGGAACGGATCGGCCGCCTGGGCCAGGTCGTCGGCGCTGGAGGCCAGCGACAAACCGCGTTCGATGTAATCCAGTTCGGCGCGGCTGTCCGACGCGCTGCTCAATACGATCTTGGTCGACTCCACCGCCCGGCTCAGGCGGGTGGTGTTGCCGGTCTGCTGCAGCGCGATCAGCCGCGGGCCGAACGGAGCGTCGACCTCGCGGTAGGCGTCGCGGCGCTGGAAATCGCGCTGCCGGACCACGTCGTGCACGGTCGCGGCTTCGACGAAATGGTGCGCGGGCACGCGGGTCGCCCCCTTGCCGAACAGCGGCATGAACCGCGACAGGCTCAGCGACAGATCGACGTCGACGCCGCCGCGCGCGATGCCCCATGAGCCGAGCACGACCGGCGCCTGCGCGCCGCCGACTTCGGCCAGGGTGATGTCGGTGGTGCCGCCGCCGATGTCGACCACCAAGGTGCGGTGCCGGTGCGCGCTCTGCGCGTGGTAGCCCAGCGCCGCGGCGACCGGTTCTTCGAGAAATTCCACCTCGTCGAAACCGGCGCCGGCCGCGGCTTCGGTCAGGATCGCCAGCGCCTGGTCGCCGCCGGCCGCGCCGAGCGAGCTGCGGAACTGCACCGGCCGGCCGAGCACCGCCGAACGCACGTTGGCGCCGAGCTGCTGGCTCGCGCTCAGGCGGATGTGTTCGAGGATGTAGCCAGCGATGCCGACGATGGTCTGGCGCACGTGCGGCGCGAGCTGATAGCCCAGCATCGACTTGGGCGATTGCACCAGGTTGCCGAAGCCTTCGCTCAAGTAAGCCTCGACGGCGTCCTCGCCATAGACCGCGTTCTGCAGGCTCGCCGCCGACGCGCGCGCCTCGCGCACCTGCTGCTCCAGCCATTGCCGGCGCACCGCGCGGACGGCGTCGCGGCGCAGGTCGGTCTCGCTGCGCTGCACCGGCGCGGAGATCAACGCCAGCGCCGTGTCGCGCTGATCGGCCGGCAGGCGCGCGGCCTGCTCGCGGCGCGCGGCCAGCGCTTCGCTCGCGGCGCGGGTCTGCTGGGCGCGGGCGCTGCGCACCAGCGCGTCGACCTCGGCCTCGAGCGCATCGGTCAGTTCGAACTGACTCGGGTCGGGCACGGCCTCGGGGAAATACACCGTGGTGCGGAACTGGCGCTCCTCGCCGAAGGCAACGGTGCGCACCGCGCCGTCGATCACCGCCGCGGCGGCGGAATAGCTGGTGCCGAAATCGATGCCGATCTTCATGACGCGCAGGGTCTGGGGTGCGGCGCGCAAGGATACTCGGTGCGCGTCGCTGCGACCTGAATTGTCTGGCTTGCTTCGGGGTCAGTGGGAATTATTGAAGGCCGCTGCCCCCGATTTCCGCGTCGCTACAGCCGTCATTCCCGCGAACGCGGGAATCCAGTGTCTTTAACCGTAGCCGCACGAAAGTCGCTGGATTCCCGCGTTCGCGGGAATGACGCCGGAAAGAATGTCGCGGTGGAGCCCTGGATCCCCGCCTTCGCGGGGATGACGAGCAAAAGCAAATTCGGCAAAGTCGTCCCGATTCCCGATTCCCGATTCCCGATTCCCGATTCCCGATTCCCGATTCCCGATTCCCGATTCCCGACCGCGCCAGCGCGACTAAACCTTCTCCAATCTCTGCCGCAACCGCGCCAAATCATCCTCGGACAAATCCGCCACCGGCAAAGTCAAAAACTGCGCCTTGGAAGTGAACAGCATCCAATAGCCCGGACGCTCCCACGCTTCGACCAGGCTGGACCACGGGATCGACGCCGAGCCGAGCCCGGATTCGATCATCAAGGCGTCCTCGGCGAACACGAACGTCGCCTCGGGCGCCGGCATGTTGCGGAACTTGCCCACCGTATTGCGGTGATGCACGCGCCACACCAGCGCCAGCAACAGCGGCGGCAGCAACACGACGATGCTCAGCGCGCCCACCAGCCAGCTCCGATCCCCGCGCCACAGCAGGAACACCACGAACGCGAGCAAGGCCGACGCGGCGAGCCACAGGCCCTTCTCTGCGACGACCACCCGCCGCCACACGAAGGTGCGCACCGCGTCGCGCACCATGGCTTGCGTGTACACCACCGGGTGCCGCGTTTCCGATTCGCTCACGATCCTGTCTCCTTCACCGTGGATGCCGCCGGCCGCGAGGCCCGGCACTGCCGTGTCGCCGCCGATCCGGCACGGCACCGTCTCACACACTGAGATCGCCGTCGCGTACAACGAGACTCCGCCCCTGTCCTTGCCGCCATGTCCGCCCTGATCGACCCGTCCTCGCGCGATCTCGTCCCCTCGCCCGCCGCGGCCCGCGCGCTGGCCCGTAGCGACAGCGAGGAAGCCATCGACGCCCGCCACGGCGGCGCGCTGGCGCAGCGTCTGCAACGCCGCTACCGCGACCGCATCACCGGCAGCTTCACCCTGCCCGGGCGCGAAGGCCGCTACGCGCCGCTGCCCGAGGACCTGCCCGAATCGCTCAAGGCCGCGCTGCGCGCGCGCGGCATCGACCGCCTCTACAGCCACCAGGCGCAGGCCTGGGACGCGACCCAGGCCGGCGAACACGTCGCCGTGGTCACCCCGACCGCCTCGGGCAAGTCGCTGTGCTACACCCTGCCGGTGGTGGCCGCGGCGATGACCCGCGGCGCCAAGGCGCTGTACCTGTTTCCGACCAAGGCGCTGGCGCAGGATCAGGTCGCCGAGCTGCTGGAGCTCAACCGCGCCGGCGATCTGGGGGTCAAGGCCTTCACCTTCGACGGCGACACCCCCGGCGACGCGCGCCAGGCGATCCGCCTGCACGGCGACATCGTCGTGTCCAATCCCGACATGCTGCACCAGGCGATCCTGCCGCATCACACCAAGTGGGCGCAGTTCTTCGAGAACCTGCGCTACATCGTGATCGACGAGATCCACACCTACCGCGGCGTGTTCGGCAGCCACGTCGCCGGGGTGCTGCGGCGGCTGCAGCGGATCTGCGCGTTCTACGGCGTCACCCCGCAATTCATCCTGTGCTCGGCGACGATCGGCAATCCCCAGGCCCACGCCGAGGCGCTGATCGAACAACCGGTGCGCGCGATCCTCGATTCGGGCGCGCCGACCGGCGACAAGCACGTGCTGCTGTGGAACCCGCCGGTGGTCAACGCCGACCTGGGCCTGCGCGCGTCGGCGCGCTCGCAGAGCAACCGGATCGCGCGCATCGCGATCAAGGCCGGGTTGAAGACCCTGATCTTCGCCCAGACCCGGCTGATGGTCGAAGTGCTGACCAAGTACCTCAAGGACGTGTTCGATCACGATCCGCGCAAACCCGCGCGCATCCGCGCCTACCGCGGCGGCTATCTGCCGAGCGAACGCCGCGAGGCCGAACGTGCGATGCGCGACGGCCGCATCGACGGCATCGTCTCGACTTCGGCGCTGGAACTCGGCGTGGACATCGGCAGTCTCGACGTGGTCGTGCTCAACGGCTATCCGGGCTCGGTCGCGGCCACCTGGCAACGCTTCGGCCGCGCCGGCCGTCGCCAGCAACCGTCGCTCGGCATCCTGGTCGCCAGCTCGCAGCCGCTGGACCAATACGTGGTGCGGCATCCGGATTTCTTCGCCGATGCCTCGCCCGAGCACGCGCGCATCGCGCCCGACCAGCCGCTGATCCTGTTCGATCACATCCGCTGCGCCGCGTTCGAACTGCCGTTCCAGCACGGCGAGAATTTCGGCCCGATCGATCCGGAAGTGTTCCTCGAAGCCCTGGCCGAAACCGGCGTGGTGCATCGCGAAGGCGAGCGCTGGGAATGGATCGCCGACAGCTATCCGGCCAATGCGGTGAGCCTGCGCTCGGTCGCCGACGGCAACTTCGTGGTGGTCGATCGCAGCGACGGCCGCCAGGTCATCATCGCCGAGGTCGATTACTCGGCCGCCGCGCTGACCTTGTACGAAGGCGCGATCCACATGATCCAGTCGGTGCCGTACCAGGTCGAACGCCTCGACTGGGACGGCCGCAAGGCCTACGTGACCCGCACCCATGTCGACTACTACACCGACTCGATCGACTACACCAAGCTCAAGGTGCTCGAACGTTTCGACGGCGGCGAGGCCGGGCGCGGCGATAGTCATCACGGCGAAGTGCACGTGGTCCGGCGCGTGGCCGGTTACAAGAAGATTCGTTACTACACCCACGAGAGCATCGGCTACGGCCCGGTCAATCTGCCCGATCAGGAGCTGCACACCACCGCAGTGTGGTGGCAGTTGCCGCAGGGCGTACTGCTGTCGCGCTTCGAGTCCAAGCACGAGGCGCTCGACGGGTTTCTCGGCGCCGCGCATGCGCTGCACATCGTCGCCACGGTCGCGGTGATGGCCGATGCGCGCGATCTGCAGAAGTCGGTCGGCAACGGCGACGGCGCCTGGTTCGCGACCCAGGACGCGAACGGCCGCGGCCAGTTGCGCGGCGGCGAACACGAGGCGCCGCTCGGCGGCCCGGTGGCGATGCTGGAAGTGCAGCAATTCGTGCCGACCGTGTATCTGTACGACAACTTCCCCGGCGGGGTGGGTTTGAGCGAGCCGCTGTGGCTACGTCAGGCCGAACTGGTCGGCCGCGCGCTGGAACTGGTCGAACGCTGCGACTGCCGCGCCGGCTGCCCGGCCTGCGTCGGCCCGGTGCTGGCTGCCGACGAAGACCGCGAGCAGGCGACGCCGCGCTCGCTGGCCTTGCAGGTGTTGCGCCTGCTGAGCGGGCGCGACGACGGCGACGCGGCATGAGTCTGACCCTGGCCAAATTGCGTGCGTTGCAGCGGCAGGCCGGGCGGGCGGAGGCGGAGGTTGCATCTGCGCCGGAGGGAAAAGCGAATCTCCCCCGACCCCTGTTTTCCAAGGAAGGGAGACAAGCGGATGCGTCGGATGCGCAGTGCCGCAGCGAAATTGCCGGCAACGGCGACGTTGCCAACACCTCCCCGAAACAGGCCGCGTTCCCCCGCTCCGACGCAAGCACTCCCCTCTTTGGAAACGAGGGGTTGGGGGAGATTCGCTCTTCGCACATTTCTGTCGACACACTCCCGGTCGCGGCATCTTCAATCACGCCCACCGACGCACCCCAAAGCAGCGACGCAAACGCTCCGCTCTTTGGAAAAGACGGGCTTGGGGAAACCAGATCTTCGCGCCCCGACATCGACGCCCTGCGCCGCCTGATCGCCTTGCGCGAACGCAAACCCATCACGCCGACGGCGGCCACCAACGCAGCCACGGCGCCGCAAACCTCACCCGCCCGCACGTTCCCGCGCTCGGTCCCCGCCCATTCCGGCAACGCAAGCGCCACACCCAACAACAACCTGCGCGCCCTGCCCGCCGAGCGCTCGCTCCCAGGCGAAGAAATCGCCCCCGGCCTGCATCTGATCCAGGCGCACCTGCCGCTGCCGGCGCCCGCGCAATCGCTGCCGCTGGCGTTCGCCAAGCGCCCCGACGACGCGCTCGACCCGCGCCGCCTGCTGTTCTTCGACACCGAAACCACCGGCCTGGCCGGCGGCACCGGCACCCGCGCCTTCATGATCGGCGCCGCCGACTGGTATCACGACCCACAGCTCGGCGACGGCCTGCGTATCCGCCAACTGATGATCTCCACCCTGTCGGCCGAACCGGCGATGCTGCGCGCGTTCTCTCAATGGATCGAGCCGGACACGGTGCTGTCGAGCTACAACGGCCGCTGCTACGACACGCCGCTGTTGAACACCCGTTACCGCCTGGCGCGCATCGCCAATCCGCTGAGCGGGCTGGATCACGTCGACCTGCTGTTCCCGACCCGGCGGATGTACCGCGGCGTGTGGGAAAACTGCCGGCTGGCGACGATGGAGCGCGAATTGCTGCACATCGTGCGCGAGGACGACCTGCCCGGGTCGCAGGCGCCGGCGGCGTGGCTGCATTACCTGCGCGGTGGATCGTCGGCATTGCTGCGGCGCGTGGCCGCGCATAACCATCAGGACGTGGTGACCTTGGCGCAGCTGATGCTCAAGTTGGTCGAGGCCTACGACGAACGTGCGTTGGCTTCGGTGTAGCGCTGGCGCGAATCACGACCTCGTCATGACGATGCGATCTGTCGCAACGCGGTCGCGGCTTGCGCCGCTCCTACAGGTAGGCACCCGACCTTCGCGATGTGTGTATCCCCCTGTAGGAGCGGCGCAAGCCGCGACCGCGCCGCAACGACCACGCCGCCACCATCCGCAACGCCGACGCAATCGCCAACACCGACTCCGACTCCGACAGCAACGCAATCGCGATCGCGATCGCCGCCGCACCAAACCCGCGCATGAACACACCGCGCATCCCGCCGAATCGCGACCATCGCCCCGCCGCATCGCCCCGCTACACTGCGCGCCCCGGCCTTCATGCGCCGCACACGCCGCCGCCCGCAGGCTCGCGGCACCGATCTGCCGAGCCGTCAGGAGCATCGCCATGTCCCCGAATACCGTCCTTCGCACCGCCCTTCCGATCGCCGCGCTGAGCCTCGCCCTGGCCGCCTGCGCCACGCCGATTCCGCCGACCAACATCAGCCCGGCCAGCTGCAACGCCGAAGCCGCGCGCTGGGCGATCGGCCGCGCCCCCGACGAAGCCACCATCGAGCGCGCCCGCGCCGAAACCGGCAGCCGCTCGGTGCGCGTGCTCAAGCCCGGCATGGCCGCGACGATGGACTTCCAGCAGGACCGCCTGAACATCGACGTCAACGAACGCGGCGCGATCACCGGCCTGCGTTGCGGCTGAGTTTCTCCATCGCCTTGCAGGCGCGATGACAGGCGCGAACGCACCGATCCGAATCGGTGCGTATCGCGCCGCATCGTCGCCGTCCGCACGACCCCGACGCGGATAAGGCCGCACGCGCTGTGAACGAGGTCGCGGATCGCGCGATCGGGTTTTCGCGTTAACCCTGGACACAGCCGCTGCGGTGCAGGCTCGCCCCATCGTGCCGCGCAGGCATTCCGCCATGCGCGTCGTCGCTGAAGGAGATCGCCATGTCGAACCGGATCGGCCCCCTATTCCCGCTGCGCCTTCGCCACCTGCCCGCCGCCCGCCTGCTGTCGGGCGCGGTATTGGCCGCGACCCTGCCCCTGGCGATGGCCGCCTGCGCCGGACCACGCGGCGCCGACGAAATGTCCAGCTCCGCGCCCAATTCGGACGACCAAGGCGCCGCCGTCAAACCCATTGCAGTGGGCGAACCGCATCCCATGCCCGCGCCGCGCACCTGCAACGCCGACGCGGCCAAGGCCGCGCTGGTCGGCAAGACCGCCGACACCGCCACCGTCGAACGCGCCCGCACCCAGGCCGGCGGCCACACCGTGCGCGTGCTCAAGCCGGGCCAGATGATCACCAAGGAATACATGGACGGCCGGGTCAACGTGCATGTCGACGAGAACAACGTGATCGTCGATGTGGGTTGCGGCTGAGAACGCCCGCGAACGCAGCGCGGTACGCAAGGCGTCGACGATAACGATGCACTCCGCGGCCGCCACATGAGCCGCGGCATTCGGCCCGCCTGACCGCAGGAAATCCCGGTGGAACGCCGCTCCCACGCGCGGCGTTCCACCCATCGATGTCGTTGCATTGATGCTCCCTGTAGGGGCGGCGCGAGCCGCGACCGCGACCTGCCAACCACGGCGCAACCTGCGGCATCGCGCCACCACCCCAAACATCAAGCCCGCCAACCTCGCAACCAAGCGCGCTCTGCGGCAGCGCCACGACAACGCCCCCGCACTTCGCCAAACACACCGCGAACCGATCGGACCATAACGGCGGGGCCGCATCGAAACACCACCGACGATCCTCGTGCTCTAAACTGCAGCCATCGTCTGCGAGGGTCATGACCATGCGCCGCAACCTGTGGCTGATCGCCGCCGTCCTCCTGATCGGCCTGTGGGCATGGTCGCAGCATTCCGCGCGCACGCCGGTCGCGACATCCTCACCGGACAGTGCGCCGCAGCGCGAACGCACCGGACCGGCCGTCAACGTCACCGCCAGCGTCAGTACCGCGCGCAGCGACACCTACCCCGCCTTCCTGCCCCGCGAAGCCCACGACGTCCTGCGCCGCATCGCCGCCGGCGGCCCGTTCGACCATCGCCAGGACGGCAGCACCTTCCAGAACCGCGAGAACCGCCTGCCGAAACAGCCGCGCGGCTACTACCGCGAGTACACGGTGGAAACGCCCGGCTCGGACGATCGCGGCGCGCGCCGCATCGTCACCGGCGGCGACCCGCCGAGCGAGTATTTCTACAGCGACGATCACTACCGCAGCTTCCGGCGCTTCGACGTCGCCGCTGAAGGAGCCTCGCGATGAGCGCCATCGATCCGCGCGAACTGCTCGCCGACCCGGCCCAGGCCGGCGCCTACTTCATCGATGCGCGCGACGCGCGCGCGCTGGCCGATGCCGCGATCGAGCTGGAGTTCGCGCTGGCGCGGGTGGATTTCAGCGGTTGCGCGAGCAAGGACGACGCGCTCGAACGCATCGCGCGCGCGCTGCGTTTTCCCGACTGGTTCGGCGGCAACTGGGATGCGCTCAACGACAGCGTCAACGACCTGTCGTGGTGGCCGGCGCCTGGCTACGTGCTGCTGATCGAACACGCCGGCCCGTGGCAGGCGCAGCACAGCGACGACGCGGCGACGCTGATCGAAATCCTCAACGACGCCGCGCAGGATTGGGCAAAGGCGCGCACCGCGTTCTGGGCGCTGCTGCCGTTGCCGCAGGCCGAACTGGCGCAGATGGCGCCGTGATCGCCCTGCCGGCGCTGGCCGCGCCCGCGCTCAGCCGGCGTGCTTGCGCGCCTGCTTGAGAAACCGCAGCGCCGCGCTTTCCCACTGCAACTCGCTGCGCGCGCCGTCGGCGTAACGCGACAGACGGCCTTCGCGCCAAGCGCTGAACACCGCCGGATCGATGTAGGCCTTGCGGCAGACGCTCGGCGTGTTGCGCAGCGCCTGCGCGACTTCGCCGATGACCGCGTTCTGCGCGAGCAGCAGCGCGCGCTCACTCGGCTTGCCGGTGCGCGACGGCTCCGGCAGCGGCAACTCGGCTAGACGCCGGAACGCGGCCAGGGTGCCGCCCCAGGTGCGGAAGTCCTTGGCGGTGAAGTCCGCGCCCATGGCCTCGTGCAGGTAGGCGTTGACCGCGCCGGAATCCACCGGCTGCAGGCGGCCGTCGTCGTCGCGGTACTGGAACAACGCCTGCCCCGGCAGCTGCTGGCAACGACGCACCTGTGCGACCAGCTTGGCGTTGTCGAGTTCCACCTCCAGCGCCAGCCCGCCCTTGCCGCGAAAGCGGAACCGCGCACGGCCGCCGCGCAGGAAATCGACATGGCGGTTGCGCAAGGTGGTCAGGCCGAACGAACGATTGCTGCGCGCGTATTCGTGATTGCCCACGCGCAACAGGGTTTCGGCCATCACCGCCACCACGATCGCCAGCACCTTGTCGCGCGGGAAGCCCGCCAGCTTGAGATCGCGCCGCACTCTGCGCCGCAGCGCCGGCAAGGCGCGACCGAAGGCGATCACGCGTTCGAACTTGCCTTCGTCGCGGGTCTGCCGCCATTGCGGGTGATAGCGGTATTGCTTGCGCCCGCGCGCATCGCGGCCGGTGGCCTGCAGGTGGCCGCGCGCATCGGTGCAGATCCACACCTGGGTGTAGGCCGGCGGGATCGCCAGCATGCGGATGCGTTCGAGGGTTTTCGCCGCGCTGACGGCTTTCCCCCGCGGATCGCGATAGGCGAAGCCGCGGCCGGCGCGGCGGCGCGCGATGCCCGGCTCGCCGTCGTTGACGTAACGCAACCCGGCCGCGCGCGCGGCGCGGCGGTTGGCCACCGCGGGCAACGCCCCAGACGATTTGGATTCGCTCATGGCCCAGCAATACGGGCCGCCGCGTCAAGGTCGCGACAAGGATGCGGTCTGGCCGCCGCCGAACCCTAACGGTTCAGCGTGGCGCGTCGTCCTTCTTCTTGAAGTCGACCTTCTCGCCCTTGCTGTCGCTGTTCCACTTGGCCTCGGTCTTGCGCTCGCACCAGGCCGGCGGGGTT
The DNA here is from genome assembly GCF_018732085.1 of Lysobacter capsici. Lineage (NCBI taxonomy): Bacteria > Pseudomonadati > Pseudomonadota > Gammaproteobacteria > Lysobacterales > Lysobacteraceae > Lysobacter > Lysobacter capsici. The sequence goes on from NZ_CP076103.1 coordinate 5,929,786, forward strand.
TCGCCCGGGCGGCTCGGGCCGCTGGCGCATTCGGGGCGCGCATCGACGGCGGCGTTGGTGTCGCGGTATTCGACGCCGCCGCAGGCGCTCAGCGCCACGGCGGCCAGGATCGGAACGATCAAAGCACGCATGAGGAGTCTCCTGACCAATACCAGCGACCTTGCCGGCCGCGCGCCGCGCCTACCTGTGCCATCGGTCAGGTAGGGGTGTCACGTTCACACCGCCGCTTCGGCTTCCACCGGCGCGGGCGCGGTCGCCGGCACGCGAGCATAGCGCCATGCGATCAGCAGGCCGATGCACAGCAGAATCGCGGCGATGAACCATGGCGCGCCCGGCAGATGGATCGGCGAGGTCTTGCCGATGAAATAACCGAAGCTGCCGGCGAACAGCGCCGGGCCGAGCACGCCGGCCAGCGAGATCAGGCTCATCAATGCGCCCTGGATGCGGCCTTGCTCGCTGGGTCCGACCTGGCGGGTGACCAGCGCCTGGGTCGCCGGCGCGGCCATCGCCCACAGCGCGCTGATCGGCAGGCCGATCAGGAAGATCGTGCCGACATCGGCCAATCCGTAGATGACGAAGCCGACCACGCCGCAGCCCAGGCCGAGCAGCAAGGTGCGGCGTTCGCCGAGCCTGGCCACCACGCGCCCGATCAGGCCGACGTTGACGATGATGTTGCACACGCCCACCACCAGCAGCACCCAGCCGACTTCGCGCAGGCCCCAGTGATATTGGTAATCGGCGAACAGCACGAAGATGCTCGGGTACACGTAGTGCGCCATGTTGGCGATGAACACCACCGCGGCCAGGCCGAACACCTGCGGGTAGCGCTTGAGCAGCATCAGCGAGCCGAACGGATTGGCGTGCGCCCAGTCGAAGCGCGCGGTGCGCTTTTCCTTCGGCAGCGATTCGGGCAGCACGAACAGGCCGTAGAAGAAGTTCAGCAGCGCCAAGCCGGCGGCGAACCAGAACGGCAGGCGCAGGTCGACTTCGCCCAGGTAAGCGCCGATCAGCGGCCCGACCACGAAGCCCACGCCGAACGCCGCGCCGATCATGCCGAAGCTCTTGGCGCGCTGCTCGGGCGGGGTGATGTCGGCGATGTAGGCGTTGGCGGTGGTGAAGCTGGCCGCGGTGATGCCGGAGATGATCCGGCCGATCAACAGCAGCGGCAGGGTGTCGACCACCGCCATCAGCACGAAGTCCAGGCCCAGGCCCAGGCACGACAGCAGAATCACCGGGCGCCGGCCGAAACGGTCCGACAGGCTGCCCTGGATCGGCGAGAACACGAACTGGATCAGCGCGAACACCGTGCCGAACAGCCCGACCCAATAGGCCGCGCGCGCGGTGTCGCCGTCGACGAAGCGCTCGATCAGGTGCGGCAGCACCGGAATGATCAGGCCGAACGACAGCACGTCGATCAGCACGGTGATGAAAATGAAGACGAGCGCGGCTCGACGCGCGCCCGGGGCGGGAGCGGAAGACGTAGTCATGGGGGAGGCGGCCGCCTGAGGGGATAACAGTCGGCGCAGTCTAGCGCGCGGCCGCGCAAGCGGCAGGGACGTTTGTCATGCGCAGATGGTTTCGCGCGTTACCAATTGTCTCGCGGGCCGGTGATTTTTCCATTGCGATCATCGACTTGGAAAAACCGCTGTGAGCGCGTGCGCTCACAAAACCGGGCCCGTGCCGGGATCGCAATTCCCGCGCCCGGGAGTGAATTGCCGCATCGCACAATTTGTGATTTATTCGGAGCACGCTCGGTTTCAAGGCCGTCGGTACGGGATCGTCTCCCTTGCCATTGGCGGATGCGCCCTGCGTGCGGGCCACACGGCCGCGCTTCGAACGACACAGCGATATCGCGAAGACTTCGCATTGGGAACCACTTAGGACACCGGCACCTATAAATCGGCACTAAGGCCATCGGCAGCACACAACCCAATGCGTAGCGGTAGCGAGCTAGCGATCCACGGAACACCCACGGTCCCGGAGATGCGATGCAAGCCAAGCAACAAAGCCCCAGCCAACAGGGCCTCTACGACCCCCGCGACGAGCGGGACGCCTGCGGTTTCGGGCTGATCGCGCAACTCGACGATCGCCCCAGCCGCGCCCTGGTCGACCGCGCCCTGGAGGCGCTGTCGCGCATGACCCATCGCGGCGGCGTCGCCGCCGACGGGCTCAGCGGCGACGGTTGCGGCCTGCTGATTCGCCATCCCGATGCGTTCTTGCGCCTGATCGCGCGCGAAGCCAACATCCGGCCCGGTCCGCATTTCGCCGCCGGCCTGGTGTTCCTGCCGCACGATCCCGAACAGGCCACCGCCGCCCGCGACACCCTCAACGACACCCTGCGCGCCGAAGGCATGCGCGTCACCGGTTGGCGCGTGGTGCCGATCAATCTGGACGCCTGCGGCGATCTGGCGCGCAAGACCATGCCGCGGATCGAACAGATCTTCGTCGACGCGGCCGCGCCGTTCGATCCGGCCGGCTTCCAGCGTTCGCTGTTCCTGGCGCGCCGCCGCGCCGAACAGCGCCTGCATGCCGTCAAAGATTTCTACGTGGTCAGCCTGTCCTCGGCCAGCATCGGCTACAAGGGCATGGTGCTGCCCGATCGGCTGATGCAGTTGTACCCGGACCTGCAGCGCGCCGAACTGGCCGCCAGCGCGGTCGTGTTCCACCAGCGCTTTTCCACCAACACCACGCCGCGCTGGCCGCTGGCGCAGCCGTTCCGCCTGCTCGCCCACAACGGCGAGATCAACACCATCGCTGGCAACCGCGCCTGGGCGCAGGTGCGCGCGCACGCCTGGCGCACGCCGACCCTGGACCTGCGCGAGTTCGACCAGGTCGTCAGCACCGACGGTTCGGATTCGCAAAGCCTCGACAACATGCTCGAGGTGCTGCAGGCCGGCGGCATGGACCTGCTCAAGGCCATGCGCATCCTGATCCCGCCGGCGACGCAATCGCTGGAGTACAAGGACGCCGACCTCGCCGCGTTCTACGAGTACTACGCGCTCAACACCGACCCGTGGGACGGCCCGGCCGGCATCGTCACCTGCGACGGCCGCTACGCCGCCTGCACCCTGGACCGCAACGGCCTGCGCCCGGCGCGTTGGCTGCGTTCGCGCGACCGCCATTTCCTGATCGCTTCGGAAGCCGGCGTGTGGGAACTGCCGGTCGAGGAAATCGAGGCCAAGGGCAAGCTCGGCCCGGGCGAGATGATCGCCGCCGATCTGTATCAGGGCGAGTTGCTCGACTCCGACGCCATCGACCGCATCAACCGCGCGCGCGCGCCGCCCTGGCTGGCGGGCCGCGCTGCCGGCGCGTTGGCGCGTTCGCGCGACCGCGATCCGGAAGCGCCGCCGAACTGCGCGCCGCGAAAATCGCGACAAGCGCGCGCCCGGGCGAAATCGCTGGAAGCCAGCGATGGGCGACTCGACTCATCGCAACAGCGACGCGCGACACCAACAGTCGCCGCCGAACCTCGCCGGCCTCGCCGTTCCAGAACCCGCGAGAACGCGAGCGAAGTGCTGCTGCGCCCGTTGGCCGAAATCGAACAGGAAGCCACCGGCTCGATGGGCGACGACGTGCCGATGGCGGTGCTGTCGCAACAGGTGCGGCCGCTGTACGACCACTTCCGCCAGGCCTTCGCCCAGGTCACCAACCCGCCGATGGACCCGCTCCGCGAGGATTGCGTGATGTCGCTGGCGACCCAGATCGGGCGCGAGGGCAACGTGTTCGTCGACGGGCCGAACAATGTCGGCCATATCCACCTCAACTCGCCGGTGCTCGCGCAACGCAAGCTGCGCCAGTTGCTGTCGATGGCGCCGTACGATCAGTCGCATCGCTACATCGACTTGAATTACACCGCCGAGGAAGGGCTCAAGGCGGCGATCGTGCGCCTGTGCCTGGAAGCCGAGGAAGCCACCCGCGATGGCATCGTGCTGCTGATCGTCACCGACCGGCGCCCGCGCCGCGACGCGCTGATGATGCATGCGTTGCTCGCGACCGGCGCGATCCACCAGCACCTGAGCAAGGTCGGCCTGCGCTGCGAAGCCAACCTGATCATCGAGACCGGCACCGCGCGCGATCCGCACCATTTCGCCTGCCTGATCGGCTTCGGCGCGACCGCGGTGTATCCGTATCTCGCCTATCAGACCCTGCACGACCTGGGCGCGCGCGGCATCCTGCGCACCAAGCACGGCGAAGTCGCGCAGATCGGCCGCAGCTATCGGCGCGCGATCAAGAAGGGCCTGCTGAAGATCATTTCGAAGATGGGCATCGCGACCATCGGCAGTTACCGCGGCGCGCAGCTGTTCGAGATCATCGGCCTGGATAAGGAAGTCGTCGACCTGTGCTTCACCGGCGCGCCCTCGCGCATCGCCGGCGCGGGGTTCGACCTGTTGCAGGAAGACAACCAGACCCTGGCCGACATCGGCTGGGACGCGAACCGCCTGCCGGAAATCGGCGGCCTGCTCAAGTACACGCCGGGCGGCGAATACCATCTGTTCAATCCCGATGTGGTCACGCGCCTGCAGCGCGCGGTCGGCAGCGGCGAATGGGCGGATTGGCAGCATTACGCCGAAGCGGTCAACGAACGCCCGACCGCGGCGCTGCGCGATCTGCTGGAACTCAATGCCGATCCGGCCAAGGCGATCGCGCTCGATCAGGTCGAGCCGATCGCCGATATCGTGCGCCGCTTCGACTCGGCGGCGATGAGCCTGGGCGCGTTGTCGCCCGAAGCGCACGAAGCGCTGGCGATCGCGATGAACCGGTTGGGCGGCCGCTCGAACTCGGGCGAAGGCGGCGAAGATCCGGCGCGTTATCGCACCGACAAGGTCTCGAAGATCAAGCAGATCGCCTCGGGCCGGTTCGGGGTGACGCCGGAGTATCTGGTCAACGCCGAAGTGCTGCAGATCAAGATCGCCCAGGGCGCCAAGCCCGGCGAAGGCGGCCAGTTGCCCGGCCACAAGGTCAACGAACTGATCGCGCGGCTGCGTTATGCGATGCCGGGCATCGGTTTGATTTCGCCGCCGCCGCATCACGACATCTATTCGATCGAAGACCTCGCGCAATTGATTCACGACTTGCGCCAGGTCAATCCGCAGGCGTTGATCTCGGTCAAGCTGGTGTCGCACGCGGGCGTGGGCACCATCGCCACGGGCGTTGCGAAGGCCGGCGCTGACTTGGTCACCGTGTCCGGCCACGACGGCGGCACCGGCGCGAGCCCGCTGTCGTCGATCCGTTACGCCGGCACGCCGTGGGAACTGGGTTTGGCCGAGGCGCGCCAGGCGTTGATCGCCAACGACCTGCGCGAACGGGTGATCCTTCAAACCGATGGCGGCTTGAAGAGCGGCCTGGACGTGATCAAGGCCGCGCTGCTCGGCGCGGAGAGTTTCGGTTTCGGCACCGCGCCGATGATCGCGCTGGGCTGCAAGTACCTGCGCATCTGCCATCTCAACAATTGCGCGACCGGCGTGGCCACTCAGGACGCCGGCCTGCGTCGCGAGCATTTCACCGGCCTGCCCGAACGGGTCGAGAATTTCTTCCGCCTGCTCGCCGAGGAAGTGCGGCATTGGCTGGCCTCGCTCGGCGTGCGCACGCTCGGCGAAATCGTCGGCCGCACCGATCTGCTCAAGCAAAGCGAAGGCGACAGCGCGCGCCAGCAGCGGCTGGACCTGTCGCCGCTGCTCGCCGGTTCCGGGCTCGCTCACGGCGGCCATTGCGGCATGCCGGCGCCGGCGGCCGAACCCGACGGTCTGTCGGCGCAGCTCGAAGCCGAACTGGCCGAGGTGATCGCAAACAAATCCGGCGGCGACTACAGCTACAAGATCCGCAACACCGACCGCAGCATCGGCGCGCGCCTGTCCGGACGGATCGCGCGCGCGCACGGCGATCGCGGCATGAACGATGCGCCGATCACCCTGCGCTTCAGCGGCACCGCGGGCCAGAGCTTCGGCGCGTTCCAGGCCGGCGGCCTGCACTTCGAACTGTCGGGCGAAGCCAACGATTACGTCGGCAAGGGCATGGCGGGCGGGCGGATCGTGCTGCGTCCGCCGGTCGGCGCGCGCTATGTCGCCCACGAGACGCCGATCCTCGGCAACACCTGCCTGTACGGCGCCACCGGCGGCGAGCTGTACGCGGCCGGCCGCGCCGGCGAACGTTTCGGCGTGCGCAACTCCGGCGCGACCGCGGTGGTCGAGGGCGCCGGCGATCACTGCTGCGAGTACATGACCGGCGGCGTGGTCGCGGTGCTGGGCCGCACCGGTTTGAATTTCGGCGCGGGCTTCACCGGCGGCATGGCCTATGTGCTCGATACCGAGCGCGATTTCGTCGACCGCTACAACCACGAGCTCATCGACATCCTGCGCATCTCGGCCGACGGGTTCGAGCATCACCGCTCGCATCTGCACGATCTGCTGGAGACGCATGTCGCCTTGACCGGCAGCGTGTGGGCGCGGCGGATTCTCGATGAGATGCGCGATTACCTGGGCAAGTTCTGGCTGGTGAAGCCCAAGGCGGCGAGTCTGGAATCGCTGGCTGAGACGTTGAGGAGTGCGGCGTGATGGCTCTGGCGGCTCATTCGACGGCAACGGTCAAAGCAAATCCACCCTGCCCCCCTTTTTCAAAGGGGGGAACGGCAAAGGCAAAGGCGGTAGAGAACAAGACGATGCGCGTGATGCCACGTAGGGAGCACCCGAGCGAACACCTCCACCCCCGATCGAAAAAACCGATCGGGTTCCCCCCTTTGAAAAAGGGGGGCCAGGGGGGATTTGCTTTGGCCGTTGCTTCTAACGCGACCGCCACCCATCGACAACGCCAACCAGGCACGCCGCAATGACCAAGAAGCAAGTCTTCCAATTCCGCGACGCCCCGCGCGAAATGCCCTCGCGCATCCCGCTGCAACTGCGCCTCAACGGCGACTGGGGCGAACTGTACGGCCGCTTCGCCGAAGTCGAAGCCAAGAAGCAGGCCGGCCGCTGCCTCGACTGCGGCAATCCCTACTGCGGCTGGGCCTGCCCGCTGCACAACTACATTCCGCAGTGGCTCGAACTGGCGCGCGAAGGCCGCCTGCACGAAGCCGCGTCCTTGTGCCACGAAACCAATCCGCTGCCCGAAGTGTGCGGCCGGGTCTGCCCGCAGGACCGCCTGTGCGAAGGCAGCTGCACCCTCAACGACGGCTTCGGCGCGGTCACCATCGGCGCGGTCGAGAAGTACATCGTCGACAACGCGCTCGCCGACGGCTGGCGCCCGGATCTGTCGACGGTGAAGGCCACCGGCCACCGCGTCGCCATCGTCGGCGCCGGCCCGGCCGGGCTGTCGTGCGCGGATCGGCTCGCGCGCGCCGGCATCCAGGCGGTGGTGTTCGACCGCTACGAAGCGATCGGCGGCCTGCTGCATTTCGGCATTCCCAGCTTCAAGCTGGAGAAGTCGGTGATGGTCAAGCGCCGCGAGGTGCTCGAAGGCATGGGCGTGCAGTTCCGGCTCGGGGTCGAGATCGGGCGCGATATCACGCTCGATGCGCTGACCGCCGAATTCGACGCGGTGTTCCTGGGCCTGGGTTCGTACCGCTACACCGACGGCGGCCTGCCTGGGCAGGATCTGCGCAATGTGTTGCCGGCGTTGCCCTTCTTGGTGCAGAACGGCCGCGTCGTCCAGGGCGACGGCGACAGCCTGCGCTCGGCGCCGATCGCCGGCTGGGAGGATCAACTCGAACTGCCCGACCTGCGCGGCAAGCGCGTGGTCGTGCTCGGCGGCGGCGACACCGGCATGGACTGCGTGCGCAGCGCGGTGCGCATGGGCGCGGCGCAGGTGCGCTGTGTGTACCGGCGCGACGAGGCCAACATGCCCGGCTCGGCGCGCGAGGTCGCCAACGCGCGCGAGGAAGGCGTGGAGTTCCTGTTCAACCGGCAACCGCTGGAACTGCTCGGCGACGGCACCACGGTCAACGCGGTGCGGGTCGCCGAGACCCGGCTCGGCCCGCCGGACGCGCGCGGTCGTCAGCGCGCCGAGGCGATCGAGGGCAGCGAATCGGTGCTCGACGCCGACGTGGTCATCATCGCGTTCGGCTTCCAGCCCGATCCGCCGGCGTGGCTGGCGCAGCAGGGCATCGAACTGGCCGACAACGGCCGGATCAAGGTGCTGGCGACCTCGGGCAACTGCGCGACCAAGCGCAAGGCGGCGGCGGGTTTGCCGTATCAGACTACGAATCCGAAGGTGTTCGCCGGCGGCGACGCGGTGCGCGGCGCGGATCTGGTGGTGACCGCGGCGTTCGAAGGACGCGAGGCGGCGGCGGGGATCGTGTCGCTGCTCAGCGAGCGGGCGCCGGTGGCGGTGCGGCAGGATTCGCCGTTGGCGAAGGTCGGCTAGAGGCTTTCCCTTCTCCCGCTTGCGGCGACCGGAGGGATTGCAGGGCTGAGAAGGTACCCGAAGGGCGGATGAGGGCGTGCGCGATCCACGCTACGACGCGAGATCGCTATCGCGTTTGCCCTCACCCCAGCCCTCTCCCGCAAGCGGGAGAGGGAGCAGATCAACCTCGTCGTATCAGCGCTGCTGAATCAGCGCCCCGGCCCCACGTCGATAAAGCGCAGGAACTCCGCGCGCGTGCGCGCATCGTCGCGGAACATGCCGAGCATCTTCGAGGTGATCATGCTCACGCCGCGCTTGTGCACGCCGCGGGTGGTCATGCATTCGTGCGCGCCTTCGATCACCACGCCCACGCCGAGCGGCTGCAGCACGTCCTGGATCGATTGGGCGATCTGCGCGGTCATCTTTTCCTGCACCTGGAAGCGCCGCGCATAGGTCTCGACCACGCGCGCCAGCTTGCTGATGCCGACCACCTTGCCGTTGGGCAGGTAGCCCACATGCGCCTTGCCGATGATCGGGGCCATGTGGTGCTCGCAGTGGCTTTCGAACTCGATGTCGCGCAGCACGATCATTTCGTCGTAGCCGGCGACTTCCTCGAACGTGCGCGCCAGGTATTCGCGCGGATCGTCGGTGTAGCCGCTGAACCAGTCGCCGTAGGCGGTGACCACGCGCTTGGGCGTGTCGAGCAACCCTTCGCGATTCGGGTCTTCGCCGGCCCAGCTGAGCAGGATGCGGACCGCGGCTTCGGCCTGCTCGCGTGAGGGCTTGTTGTCGTTGTCGGCCATGACGCGGCCTCTTGCGGGTGGGACCGGCATCCTACTCCACCGGGCCGTTCGCGCCGAGTGCGCAGGCCGCAACGCCGGATTCCAGCCGCCGTACCGCCCGACCGCGCAAGCCCCAAGGCGCCTGCGAATCCCCAATCCCCAATCCCCAAAATAAAAAAGGCCGCCCCGATGTACCAGGGCGACCAGAAGCTCCCCGGGGGAGAGAGGCCTAGGGAGGGTGGCCGGCGCGCATGCTTTCAGCGCAAGGGCCGATCGAGCGCGTGCGGCAGGTTGCGCTCTATGTGATGCCATCCGTCGCGCACCGCTTCGCGCGCTTCGGTCCAGTGCAATCGCGACGCGGCCCGGGCGCGGCTCCAGCCGCGGGCGAGCTGCGCTTCGACGTCCTCGAAACGACGGTCGCCGCACTCCAGGAAACTTTCGTAACCGTAGCGATAGGCCGGTTCGTAGTCGGGCCATTCGCGACCGGCGCTGTAGTACGCGGCGAAGCGGAACTCGCGATGGAAATACTCGCGGTACTCGCGCGGATCGATCGCCTGGGCGACCTCCGCGCCGATGCCGTGTTGGTCGTGCTGGGTCATGGTGTGCATCAGCTTCCGTATACGGCGCGTACGTCCATACGCCCCACGCTAGGCGCAGGCGGATGCAATGCAGGTGAAGACTCGCCGCGATCGCGGCGATATTCAGCTTGAGCGGGCGGCCCGCTCAGCAGCGTCACGGCCGCGTGATGGCGGCCTGTGCCGGCAGGTCACTCGGAATGCAGAATCACCGCGACATCGCGGCCGCTGTTCTGGGCCACGCTGATCGCGTTGCGCCCGGCCGAGGCCGCGCTGCGCAGCGCCACGCGCACCCGTTCGAACAGCGCCGCCACCTGCTCGCCGCGCTGCGACATGGCCAGGCCGATGCTCACGCTCATGACGATTTCGTGGCTGTCGATACGGAACGGCCGCTGCGCGAAGGTGTCGGCGATGCGCCGCGCGAGCAGTTCGCATTCGACCCGCTCGCATTCGCTGACGATGCCGAAGCAATCGCCGTCGATGCGCGCGATGGTGTCGTCCGGACGCAGCACCCCGCGCATGCGTGCCAGCGCCTGCTGCAACAGCGCGTCGCCGACCGCGCGGCCGTAGCGCGCGTTGACCTCGCCGAAGCCGTCCAGGTCGACCAGCAGCAGGCCGTAGGTATTGACGTTGAGGCTGCCCGGCGAGGACCAGGCCTCGAGCATTTGTTCGAGCACCTGGGCGTTAAGCGCGCCGGTCAGCGGATCGCGTTCCACCGACTGCCGCGCCAGCAGCAGGATGCGGTGGCGGTTGGCGGCGTGCTGGCTCAACGCCAGCGCGAGCACGGCCGATTCCAGCACCGCGGTCAGGGCCAAGCCGCGCTCGGCCCACTCGGCGTCCTGCAGGCCCAGGGTATTGGCGGCCAGCGCGGCGGCGAACACCAGCATCGGGGTCCAGCCGAGCAGGTAGTAGCCGGCGTACGGCGCGCCCTTGCGCCAGGCCGCGACCGCGATCACCAGCATCAGCGGCACGCCGAGCAGCAACAGCGCGTTGCCGCCGATGTACCACCAGCCGTAGGACTGTTCGCGCAATACCAGCAGCACCAGCAGCCAGGCCATGTTGGCCCACTGGATGATGCGCAGCACCCAGGTGGTGCGCGGCATCAGCCGCGGCAAGTCGAGGAAGCGCAGGCTGAAGCCGATCTGGAAGATCGTGGCCAGGGTCGCCAGCGCCCAGCCGACCGCCGGTTCGCTGGCCAGGCTGGCCAGGCCCCACATCTCCGAGGCATCGCCGGACAACAGCAGCAGGTAGGTCGCCATGCAGCCCAGGTAGGCGCCGTAGCCGAGGTAGACGAAATCGCGGAACGCGACCCACACCCCGACCATGGCCACCGCCATCAGCATCATCGCGGTGAACGCGGCGGCCATGAAGCGCGCGTCGCCGCGCTCCTGGCGGGCAAGATCGGGAATGCTGGCGAAGGACAGGCGGATCTCGCTCATCGCCGCGCGGCCCTTGATCCGCAGATAGGCGACCGACGACGGCGGCCAGCCGTTGGGCAGCGCCAACACCCAGCCGCGCCGCATCAGCGGCACGCCGCCGTGCTCGGCGTCTTCGACTTCGCGCGCGCCGGCGCCGGGCGGGTAATACAGCAGCGGCCCCATCGCACGCGGCCCGCGCAGGACCAGCAGCTGGCCGTCCTGGGCGCCGACCGAGCGTTGGCTGGTCAAGCGCAGCCAATACCCGGCATCGCGCCGCGGCAGGCTGAAACGGATCACGTCCTCGGGCCGTTCGGCGACCAGACTGCGGATCACCGGCGCCCCGACCGGCGGCGCCTGCAGGTCGGTATCGGTCAGCAACACCTCGACCTTCAGCGATTGCGCCGCGGCCGGCAGACACAGGCAGGCCAACGCGATCAACAGCGCCCACAGGCCAATACGCATACCCCGGTCCGCCCTCGTATCGGTGAGCGTCGCAGTCTAGCCCGAGTCGATGCAGCTTTGGGGTGGCTTGGATGTGCTTGGGATGCGGCCATATCGGCGTATGCACCGGGTCGCCCCATCCGAACCGACGTCGATGAAACGCCTTTGCTGTTCCCTCCTTTGGAAAAGGGAGGCTGGGGGGATTCGCTTTTCGATCCGATCGCCGCGCCAGCCGCAAAAGCGAATCCCCCGCGCACCGATCACTTCCGCGCAACCCACCCGCACCGGCGCTCGCCCCCTTTTCCAAAGTGGGCGCCGACTTGCACGCGCAGCGGCGACGGGATGTCGCCCCTGCATCCATCGCTACTGAAGCCCTTTGCTTTTTGCTGTTCCCCCCTTTGGAAAAGGGGGGCTGGGGGGATTTGCTTTTCGTTCCGATCGCCGCGCCACCGCAAAAGCGAATCCCCCGCGCACCGATCACTTCCGCGCAACCCACCCACACCGGCGCTCGCCCCCTTTTCCAAAGTGGGCGCCGACTAACGCGCCGCGCAGTCGCCCCGCCGTACAAACGACGGAGCCCAGCGAGTATCAGCTCACCTCACCCACCCCGATCGCTACGCAACGCCTTCACCCGTCGCTCGTTGCCCGCCGCCGCGCGCGCGGCGACCACGCTGAAGGCCACGATGCCCAGCATCACCACGCAGGCGCCGACCAGGGCCCGCCCCTGCGGCCAGGCTTCGCCCAGCCACAGCGCGCCGATCACGGTCGCGAACAGGATTTCCGCGGCCTGCATGGCCTCGGCCGCGGCCAGCGCGGTGGGATCGTTGCGCACCATGCCGGTGGCCTGGAAGAACAGCACCGTCGCGATCACGCCCGCGCTCAGCGCCACGCCCGCGGCCAGGCCGACCTGACCCATCGGCGGCACGCCGGCCTCGACCCCGGCATACACCGCCAACGCCCACCACAGCGGCTGGCTCGCCAGGGTCATGCCGAATACGCGCTGGGTCGCGTTGAGCTCGATCCCCGCCTGCTCCAGGTGCAGCAACAGCCCACGGTTGCCGAGCGGATAGGCGACCGCCGACACCGCCACGCAGATCAGCGCGATCCAACCGGCGCGATCGAGCGTCCCGCCGCCATGACCGAACTGCAGCAGCAACACGCCGGCCACGATCACCGCGCCGACCAGCAACGCCGGCAGCGGCACCTTCGCCCGCGCATCGCGGTACAGCAACGGCGCGCACAGCATCCCTGCGATCACGGTGAGCTGGAAGGTCGCCGCGATCAGCCACGACGGCCCGCTCGATGCGGCATAACTCAAACAGACATAGAACAGGACGAAACCGATCCCGCTCCACAGCAGCCACGGCCCCGGATGCGCGCGGATCGCCCGCCACACCGGACGCACACCGCCGAGCAACGGCATCACCAGCAACAACATCGGCAGCGTCAACAGGTAACGCAGCGCCGCGGTCCAGGCCCAATGCCCGCCGCCGGTGGCGGCCGCGCGGTTGAGCACGTAGGTGCAGGTGAAGAACAAGGCCGCGGCCAATGCGATCAGCACCGCCCACAACGCCTGACGACGATCGCTCACGAACGCGGCCTGATCCGGATGCTCGACACCGGCACCTGCACTTCGTCGACCCCGCCCACCCGGATCGGCGTGCCCGGCTCGGGGCCCCAGGCGTGCGCGTAGATCACTTCCCAGGTCGCCGGCAATTGTCCGTTGTCGCCGCGCAAGGCTTCGTACGCCTGCGCGGCGCGGGCGAAACGTTCGCGCCCGGTCAGCGCGCGCCGGCGTGTGCTCATCGCGTTGGTCGCGCCGAGCGTGCGCAGCTCGCGCATCAGATGACCGAGGTCGGGATGACCGAGGGTGAATTCGTCGCGATCGAGCACCGGGTTCTTGAAACCCGCGGCGATCAGCGCATCGCCGAACTGGGCGATCGACGGAAACAGGCTCACGTGCGGCGCGGCATCGGCTTCGGCGAACGCGCCTCGCAATTCGTACAGCGTGTCCGGGCCGAAGGTCGACACCAACAACAAGCCGCCGGGCTTGAGCACGCGGCGGAAACCGGCGAACACCGCGGGCAGGTCCTCGACCCATTGCAGGCACAGGTTCGAAAACAACACATCGACGCTGCCGTCGCGCAGCGGCAGCGCGCGCGCATCGGCGCACACCGGATCGGGCCGGCGCGCGCCGCCGAGCAGGCGCGGGCGCCAGCCGCCGTCGCCGAAATGCGTGCGCGCTTCGCGCAGCATCGGCACGGCGAGATCGAGCGCGATCACCTGCGCGCGCGGCCAGCGCTTCTGCATCGCCGCGCTCAGATGGCCGGGGCCGCAGCCGACGTCGACCACCACCTGCGGCGCGCGATCGTCGAGGTATTCCAGGGTTTCCGACAGGCGCGCGCCGACTTCGCGCTGCAACGCGGCGGCGCCGTCGTAGCCGTGTGCGGCGCGCGAAAACGAGCGGCGAACCTGGCGGTGGTCGAACAGATCGGTCATGTCGGTATCAATGGGATGCGGTAGGCGAGTCGGTGATGATGGAGCGAGCGATCAGCGGCGAACGCGCATCGATCAGGCCCGCGCGCTGCGCGCGGATACGGCGGCGCCGGTGTCGTCGACGAAGGTTTCGATCAGTTGCGCGACCTGATCGGTCGCGCCGAGGAACGGCGCATGGCCGGCATGCGCGATGACTTCGCTGCGGCCGCCCGGCGCCAGCGCCGCCGCGGCCGGCATCGCGCCGGACGGCACCAGGCGATCGCGGCGGCCGGAAATCCACAGGCTCGGGACTTGCAGCGTCGGCAGTTCGGCGCGCACATCGAATTCGTCCAGCAATACCAGCCCTTCCTGCAAGGTCCGCGCAGCCGGTTCGCCGCGCGCGAAGGCCTGCTGTTTCAGGCCGCGCAGTTCTTCCTGCGCGCTCGGCGAGCCCAGCGCTTCCAGCGCCAGGAAGCCTTCCAAGGTGCCGCGAAAATCGCGATCGAGCGCTTGCCCGAAGTTGCGGAATAGATCGGGCGATACCCCGTGCGGCCAATCCTCGCCGATCACGAAGCGCGGCGAGGAGGCGATCAGGATCAGGCCGCGCACGCGCTGCGGATGATCCAGGCCGGCGCGCAGCGCGACCTGGCCGCCGAGCGACCAGCCCAGCCAGTACGCGTCGGGAATGCGTGCGACCAGGTCGGTTGCGAGCGCGCGCGGGTCCAGCGGCGTGCCGTCGTCGCGCGCATGGCCGTGGCCGGGCAGATCGACCAGATGCACGGTGAATCGCGCGGCGAGGCGTTCGACCAGCGGCGCGAACAGGCCGCCGTGCATGGCCCAGCCGTGGATCAGCGCGATGGCCGGACGACCGCTGTCGGGAGGGGCGCCGGTGGTTTCGATGTACATGGGGGAAGGTGGTCCGTGTTGCTTGGCTTGCTGGATTGCTGGGTGTGGCGTTGGGTTGGGCCGTGCTCGTTTTGTTTTTTTGTCGCGACAGCTTTCGCATGAACTGCGATGTCGCATTGCCTACGACAACACGCACGTCGATGTTCTCTCGCTCGTCATCCCCGCGAAGGCGGGGATCCAGAGACTTCAGCGTCCTGCCTGGATGAAGCCCTGGATCCCCGCCTTCGCGGGGATGACGGCCTTGGGGACTCATCGCACTTCGATTCACACCGAATGACTCGCGCGGTGCCTATCGAATCGTTCCATCCAACTGTCCGGTTCGCGCGGAGCACATGCCTCGAACCGCTCGCCTCATGCATCCGGCGGCGGCTCCACACCCCGCAACCCATGCAACACCCGCACCGCCTCCTCACCCCGATCCATCGGCACCAGCAGATGATCGTGATGAAACCCGGCCAGCACATTGCAGGCGATCCCGCGCTCGGCCAGCGCCCGCGACACCGCGGCGGTCAGGCCCACCGCCTGCAACGCCGAATGCACGCGCAGGCTCAGCCACGCGGCGACGAAGTCGTAGCCCAGGCCGCGCGCGTCGGCATCTTCGCGGCGCAATACGCAGGTCAGTCCTTCGTCCTCGACCACGCTGGCATGCGCGAGTTCGATCGGCAGGCTCCGCGATCGCGCGGCGCTGACGAACACGTACTCGCCTTCGCGCACATCAACCTGCAGGCTCGCCAGCATCTGCGCCAGATCGGTCTGCGGCCCGCCGCGCACGTCCGAATCGGAACCGTTGGACGCGACGCCCTCGCTCATCGCGCCAGCGTGACGGGCGCGGCGGCGGCGCTGTCGCTGCGTTCGATCGTGACCCGCTCGGCCGCGCGCGCCAGCGCCTCGATCAGGCCGTCGACCTGTTCGCGCGTGTGCAGCGCCGAGAAGGTCACGCGCAAACGCGCGCGGCCCTCGGGCACGGTCGGCGGACGGATCGCGGCGACCCAGTAGCCCTGCTGCTCCAGCGCATGCGCCATCGCCAGCGCGCGGCGGTCGTCGCCGCACATCACCGGCTGGATCGGGGTGGTCGAATGCAGCACTTCCAGACCGAGTTTGCCGGCGCGGTCGCGGAAATGCGCGGTGAGTTCGGCGAGCTTCTCGCGCCGCCAATGATCGTGGCGGGCGAGCTTGATCGCCGCGCGCGTCGCCGCGGCCTGGGCCGGCGGCAACGCGGTGGTGTACAGGTGGCTGCGCGCGGTTTCGGCCAGATGGCCGATCAGATCCGCATCGCCGTGCAGCGCGGCGCCGTAGCTGCCGAGCGCCTTGCCGAAGGTCGCCAGTTGCAGCGGCACTTCCTGGGTCGACAGGCGCGAGGCGGCGACCGTGCCGCGACCGTCGGGACCGGTCACGCCGACACCGTGCGCGTCGTCGACGAAGAACACCGCCTTCTGCGCGCGCGCCACCAGGGCCAGGTCGCGCAGCGGCGCGATGTCGCCGTCCATGCTGAAGACGCCGTCGGTGGCGAGCATCGCCAAACCTTCGGGCACGTTGCGCAACTGGCGGATCGCGCCTTCGGGATCGGCATGCGGATACCGGCGCAGGCGACAACCGGCCAGGCGCGCGGCATCGATCAGGCTGGCGTGGTTCAGGCGGTCCTGCACGCACACGTCTTCTTCGCCGAGCAGGCCCTGCACCGCGGCGATGTTGGCCAGAAAGCCGCTGCCGAACAGCAGCGCGCGCGGCGAACCGAGCCAGTCGGCGAGTTCGCGTTCGAGCGCTTCGTGCTGGGCGTGGTGGCCGCAGACCAAATGCGAGGCCAATCCACCGGTGCCTTCGCGCGACGCCGCATCTTGAAACGCGTTCGTCACCGCGAAATGCTGCGACAGGCCCAGGTAGTCGTTGCTGCAGAAATTAAGCAGCGAGCGCCCGTCGACTTCGCAACGCGCGCCGTCGCGGTGGGTGACCACGCGATGGGTGCGCGTACGCGCTTCGGCCACGCGCTGGGCGTGGGCCGCCTGAATCCGTTCGCGCCAAAGGGTTCGCTGGCTGCTCATCGCGGGCTGCTCGTCGCGTTGCTGCGCCGCTTCAGGCGGCGCAGGTGTGGGCGGGTACTTCGTCTTCCTCAATACTCGCATGGACGGTGCCCGCGGTCTCGACGATTTGCATCGGCCGCAGGCCCAGGCGGGCGAACAGGGCCATGTCGCGCTCGGTGTCCGGGTTGCCGGTGGTCAGCAGCTTCTCGCCGTAGAAGATCGAATTGGCGCCGGCGAGGAAGCACAGGGCCTGTAACTCGTCGCTCATCGACTCGCGGCCGGCCGACAGGCGCACCATCGACTTGGGCATCAACAGCCGCGCAACTGCGATGGTGCGCACAAATTCAAAGGGGTCGAGCTCGGCGGTGCCGGCCAACGGGGTGCCTTCGACCTGGACCAGCCGGTTGATCGGCACCGAATCGGGGTGCGCCGGCAGGTTGGCCAGGGTCTGCAGCAGGCCGGCGCGCTGGCCGCGCGACTCGCCCATGCCGACGATGCCGCCGCAGCAGGTCTTCATGCCGACGTCGCGCACGTGCTCCAGCGTGTCCAGGCGGTCCTGGAACTCGCGGGTGTGGATGATTTCGTTGTAGAACTCCGGCGCGGTGTCGAGGTTGTGGTTGTAGTAGTCCAGCCCGGCCGCCTTGAGCGACTTGGCCTGATCGCCCGAGAGCATGCCCAGGGTCGCGCAGGTCTCCAAGCCCAGTGCCTTGACCTCGCGGATCATCGCCGCGACCTTCGGGATATCGCGGTCCTTCGGCGAACGCCAGGCCGCGCCCATGCAGAAACGCGAGGCGCCGGCGGCCTTGGCCTGCTTGGCTTTCTCCAGCACCGCCTCGGTGCTCATCAACTTGGTCGCGTCGACGCCGGTGTGATAGCGCGCGGCCTGTGGGCAGTAACTGCAGTCTTCCGGACAGCCGCCGGTCTTGACCGACAGCAGGGTGCTGACCTGGACCTCGGTGGGGTCGAAATTCTCCCGGTGCGCGCTCGCGGCGCGGTGCAGCAACTCGGGGAACGGCAGATCGAACAGCGCGCGCACTTCGGCGCGGGACCAGTCGTGGCGGAGCACAGTCGGGGCTTGGGGCGGGGTTTGCACGGGGGCTGGCTCCACAGCGGGGACGTCACTGACGGCGGGCAAAGGGGGAGACCGAGGCGGGCCTCGGAGCCGGCAGTCTGGGAAGCCGGCGGGTTGCTGTCAACCGATCCGGGGCAAATCTGGTTGACAGGATCGGGCGGGGTTGGGGGGTGGAGATTCGGGAGCCCTGATCGGACAGCGCCGGGGCTGAAGCCCTCCCACAGGGACTTCGTGGCTTCACCGCTTCCGGGTGGTGGATTCGCTGCGGCGCCATCGTGATGTGACTGGACGGTTTTCCGCCCCGACGCTCTTAGACCCCGTATCGAGTCACCACCCGATCAGGTTGGCCCGTCGGCCTTACGCGATGCGACTGCATCATCAAGGCGACTGCGGCTTCTGCCGAGATACGGAAGCGGCCGAACCACCGCCACGACATCTGCGGGAGACGAGAACGCCACGAAGTCTCTGGGGGAGCACGGCACGCCCGACACCGCCGACCGCGGCGTTTTCCGACATCCCCGCCAGAACCTCGCCGACACAAGTCAGCGGCCAAGGCCGCCATGCTGCGCACATGATCCTCCACGCCCTGGCGGGCCGCGCCCGACGCTTCGACGAACTGTGGCGGCGGGCGGGCTGGTCGCTGTGGCCGCCGCGTTGCCTGATCTGCGCCGAACCCGGGCTGCAAGGCCGCGACCTGTGCGGCGCCTGCCGCGCGGCGTGGCCGCGATCGGGATCGGCGTGTGTGCGTTGTGCGATGCCGTTGCCGGGTGTAACGGTGGTGGGCAGTGGGGATTCGTCGCAGGAGAGTGTGGGCGCTGGAAGTTCGCGGGCTGCGCCGATGCGGGCTGCAACCGGACTGGCGGGTTGCGCGGAGCGACCGCGCGTCGCGCGCATGGCATCGGCATCGGCATCGGCGTCGGCGTCGGCAGATGGCGATGGCGGTGGCGGTGGCGGTGGCGATGTCGATGTCGATGGATCGATTCTGGATCGCCACATCGACCCGCAAACCGACGACGCGATCGATCAACCCGCCACCCACTCCGGTCCATTACTCTGCGGCGCCTGCCTACGCAGGCCTCCGCCGCTGGACGCCGTCCACGCCGCCTGCCTTTATCGCTCGCCGGTCGATCACCTGCTGCTGCGCTTCAAGTTCCACCGCGACCTCGCCGCCGGACGCCTGCTCGCCACGATCATGGGCGACGCGTTCGCGCCGTTGCTCGACGATGGGCAATCGCAGCCGCATTCGTCGCTGCTCGCGATCCGCTGCACCGATCCGGAAACAACCGCATTGACGCATGACCCATCGGCGCGAGCGGACATCGCGAACGCCATCCCGCACCGAATGAACGACCCTCGCATTGCGGCGCGAGCGCATCCCCAGGCCGCAGCGGCTTCGCACCATGCCGGCGCCGCGCCACCGGTGCTGGTTCCGATTCCGCTGCACCGCAGCCGCCTGCGCGAGCGCGGTTACGACCAAGCGCTGGAGCTCGCACGACCGTTGGCGCGACAGCTCGGCTTGCCGCTGCAAGCGCAGGCGCTGACGCGCGTGCGCGATACCAGTGCGCAATCCCAGCTCGACGCCAGTCAGCGGCGGCGCAACCTGCGCGACGC
The DNA here is from genome assembly GCF_018732085.1 of Lysobacter capsici. Lineage (NCBI taxonomy): Bacteria > Pseudomonadati > Pseudomonadota > Gammaproteobacteria > Lysobacterales > Lysobacteraceae > Lysobacter > Lysobacter capsici. The sequence continues at coordinate 5,949,418 of NZ_CP076103.1, forward strand.
CTTCGCCTGGAACGGCGACGTCGCGATGCCGGCCCACATCGTGCTGATCGACGACGTCATGACCACCGGCGCCACCCTGCATTCGGCCGCCCGCGTCTTGCGGCGTGCAGGCGCGTTACGAGTCGACGCGTGGGTCTGCGCGCGCGTGCCGTGAACACAAGCCGCAGCGCACTTCAACACCAACAACGCATTCAACACCCCAGACTGTAGGAACTGCGCAAGCTGCGACCGCGAACCAACCCATCGCGGCGAACGTGTCAGAACGCGATCGCGACTAGCAGCCCCAACCACCAGCAACGCATCCAACACCCCAGACTGTAGGAACTGCGCAAGCTGCGACCGCGAACCAACCCATCGCAGCGAACGTGTCAGAACGCGATCGCGACTAGCAGCCCCAACCACCAACAGCGCATCCAACACCCCAGACTGTAGGAGCTGCGCAAGCTGCGACCGCGAATCAACCTATCGCAGCAAACGCGTCAGAACGCGGTCGCTACTCGCAGACCCAACGACCAATAACGCATGCATCACTCCAGACTGTAGGAGCTGCGCAAGCTGCGACCGCGAACCAACCCATCGCGGCGAACGTGTCAGAACGCGATCGCGACTAGCAGCCCCAACCACCAGCAACGCATCCAACACCCCAGACTGTAGGAGCTGCGCAAGCTGCGACCGCGAATCAACCCATCGCGGCGAACGCGTCAGAACGCGTCAGAACGCGGTCGCTACTCGCAGACCCAACGACCAACAACGCATGCATCACTCCAGACTGTAGGAGCTGCGCAAGCTGCGACCGCGAATCAACCTATCGCAGCGAACGTGTCAGAACGCGGTCGCGACTTACGTCGCTCCTACAGTCGGTGCCACGCGACCACAAAGGGCCATGTGACCAAAATTCCGCCATACACCTCAACGACAGCTGCTGCGCGAGCTGCGACCGTGGATCAATCCGTCGCGGCGAACGTGCCAGAACTCGGTCGCGACTTACGTCGCTCCTACAATCGGTACCACGTGACCACAAAGGGCCGTGTGGCGAAAATTCCGCCATACACCTCGGCGGTACCTGGTGCAGAAGCTGCGGCCATGGATCAACCCATCGCGGCGAACGTGTCGGAACGCGGTCGCGACTCGCGTCGCTCCTACAGTCGGAATCGGCGCCGCGCGATCATCTGCGACCGCGCGGCATTTCATTGCATCGATGCCGTGCGGCCTGTTCTACCCGTCGCACCCACCGAACGCGCGCCATCACTCAACCACCGCCACATCCTTACGCGCCGCCCCAACCCGAATCGTCCAACTCCGGGAATGCACCAGCAGACTGCCGGCCATCGCCGGTTTCACGAACGCGGTCTGGTCGGTCGCGCGCAGTTCCAGCGTGCGCGTCGCGGGCGTGGCGGCATCCTGGCGGAAGTCGTAACTCGCCGCGGTCGCGCCGGAGATCGCCACGCCGTCGAGGTACCACTGCAAGGCCACCGTGCCGATGCTCGGCCGCAGCACCGTCGCGGCGAAGCGCTTGGTGCTGCCGCGCGCGTAGGCGACCGCCGCCGCGGGCGAGGGCGATTCGGTGCCCGGTTCGATCAGATCGATGCCGGCCGCGGGCGAACCGAAGCCGCCGCGGTACAGCATGCGCACGTATTCCTGCCGGCACACCGGGCAAAAACTGGTGCCCAGCGCGCGCATCAGGCAACTGTTGTCGACCGGCCGGTACATGCCAGTGCTCTTGTAGCGCGCGCCTTCGAACAGACCGGTGCCGGCGGTGCCGTCCGGGGTCGGGATCGGCAGGCCCGCGGTGAACCAGCTGCGCCACTTCACCAGGCTGGCGTTGCTCTGGTTGGTGACGTTGGCTTCGCACAGCGCGCTGCCGCTGATGTCGCTGCAGGCCGGGAACCCGGGATACGCGGTTTCGTATTCGTCGGCCAGGCCGTGGAAGCTGTGGCCGAATTCGTGGATCGCGATCAGGGCCGCGCTGCTGTGCGCCGAGATCACCGCGAACGATCCGCCGGCGCCGCCGTAGACCGGGTCGTTGACCGTCACCAGGATCTTGTCCCAGTCCGGAAACCCGGCCGCGGCCGCCATCACCTTGGACGAGCGCGCGGTCAGCAGGCGATGGATCTGGCTGGTGCAGAACGTCGCATCCAGCGCGGTGGTCACGAACTGGCCGGCGCGCGGATCGGTGCGCGCGGCGGTGTCGGCGCAGCAGCTGGTGCCGGTGCAGCCAGCCTGGTAGGGCGGATGGTCGGCGCCGGACTGGGCCGAGGCCACGAAGCCCGCCTGCCAGTTCACGAAGCTCTGGTAGTCCTTGTACGGACTGACGTTGAACATCGCGGTCTTCAGCGCCGCGACGTTGTTGTTGAAGGTGGTCTGCTCGGCGCTGGTGTAGCCGTCGCCGAGCACGAGGATGTCGAGCCGGTTGGCCGAGTTCGCCTTGACTGCGGCCGATTGCGAGTCGGCCGACCACGGCGCGCTGGCGCGTGCGGTCGCCGCGAGCGGCAACTGCGAGGAACGGATCGCCAGTTCGCGCAGATCGATGCGCTGCGCGGACTTGGCCGCGCCGTTGCCGATCAATTCGATTTCATCGGCTTCGGCCAGCGGCACGCGCACTACGAAGGCACGATGCGGATCGGGCACCATCGGATGCGCGTCGATCGTGCCGTCGCCGTGTTCGGGATCGTGGGCGAACTCGGCGCGGATGAAGTTCGGCACCTGGGTTTCGTACAGTTCCGCGCTCTTGGCGCCGTTGCGCGAGGCGCGATAGGCGATGCGCTGCACGCCGCGTTCGGCCTGACGCGCGCCCTGGCGGTCGCGTTGCGGGTCCGACAACTGCACCTGGGTGTAGAACACCGGTTCGGCGCGGCCTTGCGCGTCCATCTCGAACACGACGTAATGAGCCGGCACGGCGGCATGGGCGCATGAACTGGCCAGCAGCCACACGGCAGCGGTGCGCAACAAGGTGGAAGGTTTCATGGGCGATCCCTGGGCGGCGCGGTGTCGGAAGACCCGGGCAGGCCCGGGCCGGCGGCGACGGACGCCGATGACGCGATCGACGCTCCGACGGTGGCTGCACGCTAGCGCGCGCGGCACGGACCGATCCACGCACGGGTCGCACTATTGGCGCTCGCGGCGGAGGGCGATCTGTGATGGGTGCTCAGGAATTCACATAAAACCCCGCCCGAGGCGCCCACTGGCGATGCGGATGCCTGATGCGCAGAGTTTCTCGCGAAACGCACCTATCGCTGCGTCCAGAGGATGACCCTGATGTGCGGCAACGATCTGCCACTACAGAACACTGGCGCGCCGGCTTTCTCCGCCAGCATGCGAATACCAGCCACAACGGCGCACGCGCCGGCGGATCACCCGCCGAGTGCCAAGCCAGCGCAGTTGCACCGAACGGCGACACACCGCTGTCTACGCTAGAATTCGAGTTCACTGCACCCGCATGAGCAGTCGACTCGACCATGGCGCGCTGCGTCCACCCGATCGTTGGCTATGCGCCCAATCCGTCGCTTCAACCCGGATATTCCTGCTCGTGAACCAGCCCGATTCCCCGCTCGAGACCGAAGCCGTCCGCGCTCACGGCCGCACCCATCGCATGGCGTGCAAGCTGCTGCTACCGGCCCTCATCGGCCTGCTGCTGACCAGCGCCGGTTGCCAGCGTGCAACCGACCGCGACGAGGCGGCGCTGACCGCGCCGAATCCGGACCTGAATTTCCGCATCCTGTACACCGAACCATGCACCGGTTGCTGCGAGTTCCACGAGCCGGGCAATTCGACCACGTTTTACGGCCTGCCACGCCGGGATATCCGCGCCGAGGACATCGTCGGTCTGCGCCGTTACGATGAGCAACACGACAAGGGGATCGAACTGCGTTTCGCCCCGAACGCTGATGCGAAGATCCGCAACCTGAGCCTGGAGCATATCAGCCACCAGATGGCGGTGATGATCGGCGACCAACCGGTACGGATCAGCATGATCCGGGGCGTGTTTTCCGGCGCCGTGGTGTTCACCGGATACACCCTGCCCGAGCGCGAGGCCCTGTTTCAACGCATGACCTCGGTGCCGGCCAAGGACGCGAAAAGCGCGACGGCGGAATAAACACAAACCGGCCCGCGAACCGTCGAATGACATTCGGCATCTCGGCCGCGCGTCGTCCGCCTCCCGTTACAGCCCTCCCCAGCCCCCACCCGATGGCGGAATCCTTTCCGCCACGCGCGCCATCCCGGGCGCATCCCCGATTCCGATCGTCCGCCGTCCATGGCGGTCGTTTCCCTGCGCGTCGCCTCCTGGCGAGCCTGATCGAATCGGGCGGGGGTTCCTGACTGGCGATCCCTGCCATGTCGGTACGGATCTCGATCGCAAACGCCTGTGCCGACGAGGACGCTTGTCGCTTGCGATGCTTCCCTGATCCGTGCCCGACCTTGGGCGTCCCTTCCCTTTGCGGTGAACCATTATCGCGTCCGCACGTCGCACCCATTAAGAAACCCAGCGTGCGAAGCGCGATGCCCCGCGTTGCCGCGCGGCGTGGAAGCCAGCCCGACCTCCGTGTCGGGCCTGTCGCCGCGTCATCCCACGCGACGTTTCCACGCCCATAGAATCGCCCGCGACGCGGCCCGGGTCAGTCGGGCATCGTCGCGGGCGCGGGTAGGATTTTTCCGTTGTCGCGCGGGCGCCGCTGCGCTCAGGGCATGACCGGCGGGTGATACGCAAGCGTCAGGCCCAGCAGCCACAGCAGGCCCAGCACCAGCGGGATATGCACCAGCAACTGGATGAAGGTGAAGCCGACGATGTCGCGCGCCTTCAGTCCGAGCACGCCGAGCAGCGGCAGCATCCAGAACGGGTTGATCAGGTTCGGCAGCGCCTCGGCCGCGTTGTAGACCTGCACCGCCCAGCCCAGGTGGACCTGCAAGTCGTTGGCGGCCTGCATCACGTACGGCGCCTCGATGATCCACTTGCCGCCGCCGGAAGGAACGAAGAAACCGAGCACCGCCGAGTACACGCCCATCACCAGAGTGAAGGTCTCGGTGCTGGCGATATGCACGAACACGCTCGACAGATGATGCGCCAGGCTCTGCCCGTCGCCGCCCTTGGCCGCGGTCAGCAGGCTGGCGATGCCGCCGTACAGCGGGAACTGGATCAGCACGCCGGTGGTGCTCGGCACCGCGCGCGCGACCGCGTTGAGGAAGCTGCGCGGGCGCCAGTGCAGCAACAGGCCCACGGTCAGGAACACGAAGTTGTAGGTGTTGAGGTTGGCGATCGCGCTGACCGCGGGCTTGGCGGAAAACTCGTAAACGAGCCAGCCCAGGCTCAGCGCCGCCAGCAGGATGGTAATCAGCGGGCTGTATTCCAGCCATTCGCCCGGACGCTGGCGCGGCGGCAGGGTGGCGGCGTTCTTCTCTTCCGACGCGAAGCGCTCGGCGCCGTCGAAATCGCGCGCGCGCCGCACCGAGCCGCCGCGCGGCGCGGTCACGAAGCACACCACCAGCGACACCACGATCAACACCGCGGTCAACACGATCGACTGCCACAGCAGAATGGTTTCGCTGAAGGGAATCACCCCGGTGATCGCCAGCAGGCCCGGCGGCATACTGGCCGGATTGGCCTGCAACTGCGCGGCCGAGGAGCTCAGGCCCATCGCCCACACCGCGCCCAGGCCGAGGTACGCCGCCGCGCCGGCGGCGCGATAGTCCATGTCCAGATCGTCGCGACGAGCGAGCGCGCGCACCAGCAGGCCGCCGAACACCAGCGAAAACCCCCAGCTCAGCAGCGAGGTCAGCATGCTGATCAGGCCGACGTAGCAGATCGCGCCGCGGCCGCTGCGCGGCACCCGCGCGAGCGCATCGATGACCCGCGCGACCGCCGGCGCGGTGGCGACCACATAGCCGCCGATCACCACGAAGGCCATCTGCATGGTGAACGGGATCAGGCTCCAGTAGCCGTCGCCGAACGCGGTCGCGGTGGCGGTCGGGGTCGCGCCGAACGCGAGCGCGGCGAGCGCGACGATCACCACGCCGAGCGCGGCGAACACGTACGCGTCGGGAAACCAGCGTTCGGCCCAGGCCGCGCTGCGCAGGGCAAAGCGCGCGAGCGGGCCGTCGGCGGGGACGGAGGCGGCTGGGGTCATGGCGGTAGTCCTTCGACAGGGCGCAACTTGGGCCAGGCGATTGTCGAGGCGCGCGCGGCCGGGACCACTTGGACTTTAGTCGCAGGGTGCGGGTTGGCGGGAATCGGGAATCGGGAATCGGGAATCGGGAATCGGGAATCGGGAATCGGGAATCGGGAATCGGGAATCGGGAATCGGTTAGAGCGTAGCGCTCTGTGCTTCTTCCGCAAGTCACTCATTGCCATAAGTCATCTAATTTGAAAGTTATCCGAAGCAACGTCATTCCCGCGAACGCGGGAATCCAGGGTCTTTCGTGCGAGAACGCTTGAAGTCACTGGATTCCCGCATTCGCGGGAATGACGTACTGGAGAGGTGGCGCTGAAGGCTCTGGATTCCCGCCTTCGCGGGAATGACGTTCTGGAAAGATGACGCTAAAGACTCTGGATTCCCGCTTTCGCGGGAATGACGTACTGGAGAGGTGGCGCTGAAGGCTCTGGATTCCCGCCTTCGCGGGAATGACGTTCTGGGGAGATGGCGCTGAAGGCTCTGGGTTCCTGCCTTCGCGGAATGACGCTCCAGTGAGATGACGCTGGTGACTGTCGATCCCGCTTCGCGGAGATGACGTCCTCGAAAGAGGAGGCTAAAGACGCCTCGCTCCCAACTGCGCAGGAAAGAAATTCCGACGGATGACATTGATGCGCCCTGGACGTTCGACACACCCCATGCCAACCCGCCCTACGGCCCCTTCGGCGCCGCAATCTGCGCCCTCGCCGCCCGCCCCGAACCGATGATCGCCTCCGCGCGCAACTCGAAGCTCGCGTCCTTCGAATACAACCCCGGCGTCGCCACCGCCGTCCACGCCGGGTAGTGATCCTTGAAGAACTCGCGATGCACTTTCAGCACCGGCGCGAGCCGGCGGCGGAACTCCTCGTGATCGCGCGCGACATGGAAACTTTGCAGTTCCACCACATCGTCCAGGCTCGCCCCGGCCGCGCGCAGATGCGCTTGCAACTGCTGGAACAGCCAGCGCGCCTTGGCCTCGTCGTCGGCGCCCTCCAGCGCGGGAATGCCCGACACGATCACCCGATCGCCGATCTTCACCACCGGCGAATAGTGCAGATCGTGGTACGAGCCTTCCCAATCCTTCGGCGCGAAATGCTCGCGCGTCGGCGTGCTTGCCGATTGGGCGGACGCGGCGCTCGCGCAACACAGCGCGATGGGCAGGACGAACAGACGCAGGCAATCGCGCATGGCAGCACTCGGCAACGACGGGAACCCGCATTGCACGCCACCCGCGCCGCGCCGTCATTGCCCGCGATCGCGGTTTCGCCTGACCTCACTCGCCGTCGCCGCCCACACCCGCCCCTGCAGGAGCGGCGCAAGCCGCGACCGCGACCCGTCGACTACAACGCAATCACACCAAACCCGCGCGCAGATAGACCGACTACACCCGCCCCCTGTAGGAGCGGCGTCCTACTGGATTGCCTTCGGTCACCATCCGCGACCGCGCCCCATCGACTACGGCGCAATCACGCCAAGCCCGCGCGCGGACAACCCGATACTCCGGATCGCGACAAACCCCAAGCCCCGCCGCACCCACCCGCAATCAGTAATCCGCGGGATTCGCGCTGTACACCACCGGCACCGTAATCGTCGCCGAACCGCCCGGCAGCAGATCGACGGTGAGACTCACACTGTTGCCACCGGCCGCGCCACCGGACACCGCGCCGCAAGCCGAACCCACGCTGGCGCTGCAACTCCAAGCGCCGGTCAAAGTCACCCCGGCCGGCAGCGGATCGTTGACCTGCGCACCGACCACCGGGTCCGGCCCGGTATTGCGCACCGTCACCACGTAGCTGCGGGTGGAACCGGGCGTGTAACTGGCCTGGCCACCGTCGTCCTTGCTGATCTGCAGGGCGGTCAGTACGGCGCGGTTGGTGATGGTGCAGGTCAGGTCGTTGCCGGCGTTCGGGGTCAGGCTCCAGTCGACCGGGCCGCTGCCGCTTGGCGCGCCCGGCGCGGGCACGGCGCCGCTGCTGCCGGCGTTGGCGAGGCAGGCGACCGACTTGAGATAACGCGCGAACGGCGTCGCGCCGGCACTGAGCGCGTCGCGCAAGGTGTAGGCCGTACCGGCGTTGATCGCGATCGCCGCGGTGCTGGCGCTGCTGCCGCTGCCGGAGGTCGCGGCGCTGCCGAGCACGCTCGCGCCCTGCAACAGGCTGACGGTGAACTGGTCGGCCGCATCGGCGCGCGCGGCGACCTGCTTGACCAGGGTGAGGCGCGCGGTGGCCAGGGTCAGCAGGTGATCTTCGACTTCGCCGTCGCTGGCGGTGCCGACCGGCGTGGCGATCTGCGCCGCGTTGCTGGCGATGCGCAGCCGCATATAGCTCAGGCCGGCCTGCACGCCGGCCGGCACGGTCCAGTTGAGCGCGACCGTGCTGGTACCCGTGCAGACCGGGCTGTTGCTGGAGACTTCGCCCAGATCGTTGAAGTCGCCGTCGCGGTTGAAGTCGATCCAGCCGCGCACCGTGCCCGGGCCGGTGCAGGCCACCGCCGGCGAGGTATACGTCTGTCCGGGCAACGTCGCGATCGTGCCCAAGGGCGCGGCGAACGCGTCTTCATCGTCGGGCGTACCGACCAGATCGTCGCCGTCGGCATTGGCCGAGAACGGCGTATTGGCTTCCGAATCCAAGGCGTTGCCCAGCCGCGTGCTCGGCGGCACCAGGCTGGCGAGGGTGAAGCCGCTGGCGTTGATGTCGGTGGTCGTGCCCGCGGTCAGCGTGCCGCCGCTCCAGGTGAACTGCGAAAGATGCACCGGCTCGCTGTAACTGGCCGGCGCGTCGCCGCGATCGCTCGCGTCGACGATGAACACGCCCAGCGCGACCGCCGAACCGCCGCCGCCGCGGAACTCGACCGCCGCGCTGGTCGCGTTCTCCATGAAGGCCACGCCCATCGGCCCGCTGGCGCAGTTGGTCGAGGCGCCGAAGCGCAGGGTGCTGGAACCGGCGTTGTTGGTCAGCGTGGTCGGCGTGCCGGTGGTGCAGCCGGCGGTGCGGAAGCGATCGATGATGCGCCAGGTGGTCGGCTGGCCGCCGTTGGTGGTGCCGATGGTGGCCTGCAGGTACTCGCTGCCCGCCGATTGCTCGGCGTCGGCCACCACCAGCCCGTCGAGCGGAAACGTCGGCGGATTGGCCTGGCCGGGCGCGCCGATCGTCGCCGAACAGGCGAAGTTGAAGTTCACCGTGGTCGCATCGACGCGATTGCGCAGGCCGATGTCCATGGTGTTGGCGCCGCCGGTGCCGCCGACGTTGTACAGATCGTCCAGGCCGTCGCCGCTCCAGCCGCCGGGCCGGTAGATGCGCAGCGACGGCGCGGTGCCGCCGCTGATGTTGCTGAGCGCGCAGGTGACCCGCAGCTCCTGCCCGGACACGTTGAACACGTTGGTCACCGAGGTGCCGGCCTGCGGAATATTGGCCGTGTTGTTGCCCCAGTCGAACCACAGGATGTTGGGCCGGAACCGCCCCGCCCCGCCGGTCGCGAACTGCGCCTGGGCCGATTGCGGCAACGCGACAGCCAAACCGGCCAGCGCCATCACGGCGAACAACGATAACGGGCGCGCGCCACGGCGCGGCGTGGGCGATACGGCGACTGCTGGCATCACGTGTTCCCGGCGGGCTTGGACAGAATGCTCGGGCAGGACGCGGGCCCTGCACGAACCGCGACCCGGCGACTGCCGCCGGATCATCGGCATACGCCGGAAGTGTGCCAAACCGGTTTGGAAATCTTGACCACGCCAGATTCACATGGCGCCCATCCGGGCTCAGCCGCCGGCCGCGTGGGCACGCACCAGGTAGTCCGTCACCAGCCCGGCGAAAATCGTCAAGCCGACCCAATGGTTGTGCAGGAACGCGCGGAACAGCGGCTCGCGTTCGCGATGGCGCGTGATCACGAATTCGTACGCCACCAACGCCGCCGCCACCGCCAACCCGGCGTAGTACCAGCCCCCGAGTTCGGCGCGCTGGCCGACCAGGTACAAGGTCCAGAACATCAGCGCGTACAACACGCCGATCGCGACCAGATCCATGTCGCCGAACAGGATCGCGGTCGACTTGGAACCCATCTTCAGATCGTCCTCGCGGTCGACCATGGCGTACCAGGTGTCGTACGCGGTCGACCACAGGATGTTGGCCGCGTACAGCAGCCAGCCCAGCGCCGGCACCTCGCCGCGCACCGCCGCGAACGCCATCGGGATGCCCCAGCCGAAGGCCATGCCCAGGTAGACCTGCGGCAGATAGGTGTAGCGCTTGAGGTAGGGATAACTGGCCGCCAGCACCACGCCGACGACACTCATCGCGATGGTCAGCCGGTTCATCGTCAGCACCAGCGCGAACGCGGCCAGCATCAGCGCCGCGAACACCGCCAGCGCCTCGCGGCCGCGCACCTCGCCGGTCGCCAGCGGCCGATGCTTGGTGCGTTCGACATGCGGATCGAGCCAGCGGTCGGCGTAATCGTTGATCACGCAGCCGGCCGCCCGGGTCAGCCAGACCCCGGCACTGAACACGAACCAGGTCCACAGCGGCGGCACGCCCTCGGCGGCGATCCACAGCCCCCACCAGGTCGGCCACAGCAGCAGCAGCCAGCCGATCGGCCGGTCGCCGCGGGTCAGTTTCCAGTACAGCGACAAACGGCGGCGCCAATCCGGCGCGGGGATGGGGGAATGGGCGTGTTCCATAGACGCATAGAGTAACGCGCGGGTCGGATGCGCAGGCCTGGCCAAGCCCCGTCCGACGCCTCGGCCCGGCCCCCACGACCTGTCCCGCGAGCCCCGCGACCCTGCGAGCCCGGCCCCGCGCGCCTGCGCAGTCACCTCATCGCACCCGACCCTCACCAAACCGCCGGATTCCGTTAGAATGCCCGGCCGCACGACGATCTGCTCCGTGCGCACCGACAACGCGCCTGTAGCTCAGCCGGATAGAGTAGTGGCTTCCGAAGCCATTGGTCGGGGGTTCGAATCCCTCCAGGCGCGCCAAACTTCCCGTTCCAACTTTTTCTACGCCTCGTCGCAATGACGAAAAAGGCCTTATTTCCGAGGCTTTTGGCGTTTTCCATTGGTCGGCGAGTTATCCACAGGGGGCTGTTTGGCCATTTTTTCGCCTCTCTCCGGGCCGTTTTCTCCGGACCTGTGGTCGGCCGACCAATGGGCGCCTATACGAATCAGTGACTTAGCAATGGTCTGAGTCAACAGTTTTTTTGACGCTTTGACCCCGGCACGACATCAAACTGCTTGATCCGACCAATGACACCGGCTCGGGGCAGGCAAACTCAATGTCCGCAAGCGCAATGTCGAGATAGAGTGTCCCAGCGCACTGGCGCCGAAATGCAAGTCATCGATCGACAGGGAAATGTTGAATGAATGGTCCGGAAAGGTTAACCAAGAAGAGGTCTGGCGAAGAATGGTCCTGGCTGCGAAAAGCCGGGGTGTCGGACGGTCGGAGGGCTTCCGGTATTTCAGCGGAGAGTTCGCGCGACGTGCTGAAGCAAGCCAGAACTGCCTTCGGCTGCGAAGACTGCTCACTTGTCTACGACCGCCACTACGGCTAGCGCCGGCCACGTGAATCAATTAGCCGATTGCCTGCGCAATTGCGAATCCCTGTCCACGAATGACTCAGATGCCAAAAGAATCTAGCGAAGAGGAAACAAGCTTCGACCTGGGCGGAATACTGAAGAACCAAGTGCTAAGCCTGCGGTTTGGTTATCTTCTGATCATCGAATGGTTGTTCGATGAAGATGAGAAAACTGGACTTGCGCTTTATCAGTGGCTATCGGAGAGGCTTCCAGAGGGGAAGGTCAAGTATGTAAAGTGCCATTCTCCGAAGGACTTGGCGGAAAGCCTGGGCGAGGCGCAGCGTGACGTGTCTCTGAAGGGCCCCCCTATCGTGCATTTTGAGGCGCATGGTGAGGAGCCGCTACCCGGTGATATTCCCGCCGGCTTCATTGGTCCTGACGGGCTGGGGGGGAGCGCCCTTGTCACGTGGGAGCACTTGGGGGATGTACTTCGCCCCTTAAACATCGAATCTAGACTAAATCTCCTTGTTGTTGGAGCCGCGTGCTACGGCGAAGGCTTATTACTAAGTGCGCACCCCGGCCAACCCATTCCGTTCGTAGCCGCCATTGGCTACACCAGTACTGTTTCCGTGATGTCTTTGAAGTTCTCGCTTCTAGAACTGTATCGAGGTCTACTGATCGACAAAAAGGAGCTTGGGTTAGCAGTTGAGGCGGCAAATCTCGACCTCTTCAACCCCGAAGAGGTTGAGTTGCGCCTTACTTCAATGGTGACGCAATGGGCCGAGAGCTTTATCGAAGGAATTGGTCCAGCAATTGAGAAGATTCGGACTCACATACCACACGGAGCGGCGGACCAACTCAAGGACTCATCTTCGGTTGAAAAATCAGCGCTGCCATCAGATGCTATGCGGCGGCTTCGCTGGGGGTTGGTCGCAACTTGGGAGCAGATATGGATGTTCAGTGACTTCCCCGAGAGCGAGCAGCGCTTCGCGATTGATTTTGATCGTTTAATCGACTTGGCCGTTGAACATGTAGATCGCATCTAGTCGATTACCTTGTGTGTCAGCAACATCCTATGCCTGACCTCGCGTGAGTAAATTCAGCGGGTAGGCGTCCTGATATTAACTCCTGCAACCAGCGCCAGCAAGCCCGTCTATTCGGCAGCTTTATGACGTTCCCTAGTAGTCGAAGGTCACTTCCCACACGATCCACTATGAGAGATAGTCATGGAAGCTTGGCAATCCGTTCTGCTGGCAATTGGAGGCAATACGGTTCTCTTGGCCGTTCTAGGCTGGCTGGGGCAACAGTATGTGCAAGGGACCCTCAGCCGCGAACTTGAGCGGCATAAAGCGGAGCTAGCGCGCGAGTCTCAGTTAGCGACTGAGCGATTGCGGCACGATCTTCAACTCGTGGCGAGCGAGCGTCAGATCACTTTTTCTAAGCTTCAAGAACGACGGGCGACCGTCATTGGAGATGCTTACGGATTGCTTGTTGAGGCCTATTGGCGCGGTACTGAGTTCGCATCTAGAAGTGACGCGGGTGGTGAGATTGAGATGAAAATTAAATTCGGTGCCGCGATCAATGCCCTCGGCGCATTCAATGGATTTTTTGACAAGAATCGAATTTATCTCCCCGAAGCAGTTTGCTCAGCACTTGATTCCGTTATCGATGAAATGGGCGATCACGTAAGTCGCGCCGGCGGCTTCATCAAGTACGAGGAGTCCAAGTTGCCACAGGCTGCACTGGAGAAGAAGTTTGAAGCTTGGGATGCGGCCTGGAAATACTTCCGGGAGAAAGCGCCGCAAGCAAAGCTTGAGCTTGAGCGAGAACTTCGCACCTTGATTGGTGACAAACCTGTCTCCGAAGGTGAAAAATAATGGCATGGAACTTGGAGCGCAACAATCTGCACTGGCACTACTTCTTAGCAATCGAGTCTGACCTTGTGAGAGTGTCTCGATTTGTTGAGTTTCACAAAGACAACATGCAGACCTTTTCGATAGAGCTTGCGCGAGTGCTACTCGCCACGTGTGCCAAGGTCGAAGTAGTCGGCAAGCTGATTGCCCACACTCACAACATTCGTCCGCGGAAAATCGATCAAATCCGCGACGCCCTCATGAGCAAGTATCCACATATTTCAGCAGCTCAAGTTTTTCTGCCGCGACATGACTTGACGCTTACTCCTTGGAGCGCGTGGGCTGGTAATAAATCACCGAACTGGTGGGTTGCCTATAACTCCCTCAAGCACGATCACAAAGACGCACTTTCTCATGCATCTCTCGCCAGCTCCTTGGAGTCGCTCGGTGGGTTGCTTGTTTTAGTGCTTCTTTACTGTCGAATATCTGGCACTGATGCGCTCATGCCCGCCACCGAGCTAATCTATCCTCCCAATGATTTTGGCGTCGGTGCAATGACGCCAAATGGGCGAGTAATTGATTTGCGGAATGCCTCGCACTGACCAATGATTTGGACTAATTTCGGGCATCCATGGACAAGTCGATGCGCGCCGAAGAACCGTCCCCAGTGAACTCAGCTATCGTCACGATCGTGGCCATGGCGGTCTCAGTTCATGCACCTTTAGCGGCGCCGGTGTTCGGGGCAAGGGACGCGTGGCGGCGACGACGCCAATGGTTTTAGTGCTCGCCTTACCGCTGACTGCATACGTTCGCACGACAGGTCGTTGGCGCCCAAGCCGCTTCGCGGCTCGGCCTGGGAGCCGCAGTTGGCCGCAAAATTTGACGCGCCCACGGCTGCCGGGTTCTAACTAGTCTATTCACGCCTGGGAACACCCAGGCACACGGACGCACGTCCCGCTCAAGGGATAGTCGTCCTCACCTGTGTCGTTGCTGCCTTTTGGGCCGTTGCGGCGCCTTCGGGGTAGTGCCCTGAACCGCCGGAGGACCAACCGCTGGCGCGGCCTGGGCCGAGGCCAGAACTGGAGCCGGGGCAGGGACCTGGGCTAGCCCTATAGGGCTGGGGCCAAGGCCGGGACCGGCGAGGCCGCTGGAGGAGAGGACAGCCGCTTCGCCGCCGCTGCTCGCTCCAGTTCAAACGACGGGCGGCCGAATTCAATGTCTGCGAATAGGTAAAAGAGAGCGGCGATCGTTCTTCCCGCTATGCCGTTGGATGCTCCGGTCACCAGCGCGCGCTTGCCGGCGTGGACACTTTTGCATGTGCTCCCATCGTTCGCCTGCCGATTGGAACGGTCAGGCAACCCCCAGACCTGCGAGGTTTGCGCATCGACATGCGCGCCAGCTATCTGATTTGCACCAGAACCTTGCCTTTGGCGCGGCCACCGTCTGCGTAAGCCAAAGCTTCGTGGGTATCCTTAAACGGGAATACTCTGTCGACGACCGGGTGGATCGCGCCTGATTCGACGAGGTGAGTGATCTCACGCAACTGCGTCCCGTCGGCGCGCATGAAAACGAAGGTGTACTCGACATTCTTCTGTTTGGCCTTCTTGCGAATGCCACGGCTCAACAGGCGCAGCACCAGCTTGAGCGGCCAGGCCAGTCCTCGCGCGGCAGCGAACACCGGGGTGGGCGGCCCGGAGATGGAAATGAGATGCCCGCCGGGCTTGAGAATCTGCAGGGATTTATTCAGCTCGTCGCCACCCAGACTATTCAGCACCACGTCGTAGTCACGAAGCACCGTGGCGAAATCCTGCTGCTTGTAATCTATTACAACGTCCGCGCCCAAGGCCTTCACCCAGGCTATGTTGGGCGTGCTCGTGGTCGTGGCGACAAAAGCTCCAAGGTGCTTGGCGAGCTGGATGGCAATGCTGCCGACGCCGCCGGAACCAGCATGAATCAGCACTTTCTGTCCCCTTTTTAATTTGGCGGTTTCGACCAGCACTTGCCAGGACGTCAGGGCCGCCATAGGAAGGGAGGCGGCCTCTACCATGCTGAGGTTCGTGGGCTTGAGCGCCAGCGACGATGCCTTGATGGCGATGAACTCGGCGAAGCCGCCAATGCGATCATCGTCGGGGCGTGCATAGACTTCGTCGCCCGGTTTGAATTGATGCACGCGCGTGCCAACGCGCACGACCGTGCCGGCGACTTCATTGCCCAGAATCAGCGGGAAGCGATAGGAAAGGATCAGCTTGAACTCGCCACTCCTGATCTTGGAGTCCAGTGGGTTGACGCCTGCGGCGTGGACCTGGATCAGGACTTCATCGTCCCGCAGGTCCGGCTCGGGCATGTCGCCGATGCGGCCGGTTTCTTTCTTGCTGTACCGGTCGATGATGAAGGCTTTCATGTGGATGCGCCTTTGGGTGGGTTGTCGGCCAGGCCGAAGTACGGTGTTGTGGTGTCGGACGGGGCCGGCGTCAGCCGCCGAGGAACGCCAAGGCCTTGGGCACGAACTCGGCGTGATACTGGAAGATGCTGCCGTGCCCTGCGTCCGCATAGATGATCAGTTGCGAGTTGGGAATGCGGCGTGCCATGTCGGCGCTGTTAGGCGTGGGCACCATGATGTCGTTGTCGCCATTGGCGATCAGGACCGGGATGTGGATGCTGCCCAGATCCTGGGGCGGCTGCTGTCCCCAGGCCGTGATCGCTTTCAATTGCCGCAGGAAGGCGTTGGGCGAAGCGCCTTTAACGCGGTTGCCCCTGCGTTCCTTCAGCCGTTGTAGGAAGGCCATGGCGGCCTGCTGGCTGTGAGCACTGGGGCTGAAGAACAGGTAGTGCTTGGGGTCGCGAAGTGTCAGCAGGCCCTTGATGATCAAGGGCCAGGACACTGGCCCCACCCGGTCGATGCCTTGCCCGCCCGCCGGCCCGGTGCCGGTCAGGATGAGCTTGCGCACCAGGCCGGGCGCCTTCAGCACGATGTCCTGTGCGACGAAGCCGCCGAGCGAAAAGCCGAACAGATCGACCTGCTCGAAACCCAACGCGTGAATCAGCGAGATGGTGTCCTTCGCCATATCGGCGATGGTCAAGGGCGCCTTTCCGTCCGAGCCGCCGATACCGCGGTAGTCGATGGCGATGACGCGATGCGTGCCTGCAAGGCCATCGACGATGCGTGGGTCGAAATTGTCCAGCGCCGCACCCCAGTGGTTCAGCAGGACCAGCGGGATGCCGCCTTGCGGTCCCAGGTCGCGATAGGCGAACGTGGTGCCGCCGACGTTGATCGACCAATTGGGCGCGCTCTGGTAGGACGTGCCTGACGCCGGGCGTGTATCGGAAAGAGTCATCGTGGGCTCCGTGTGTCGAGTCTGGGCGGGTCAAAGAAGGCGCGGCCTGCCGCATTACTGCCTCAGACGGCGGTGCGTTAGCGTTCCGCGGCTTGTGTCTGCCGGATGTCGGCCAAGGCCGGATAGTCGATGTAACCCTCGGCGCCACCGCCGTACAACGTCGCCGGATTCAACGCCGCAAGCGGCGCGCCGGTCTTCAAGCGTGCGACCAGATCGGGGTTGCTGATGAATGCCCGGCCAAACGCGAACATATCTGCTTTGCCCTCGGTCAGGCGGGCGCTGGCCAGTCCCAGGTCGTAGCCGTTGTTGACTAGGTAGGTGCGCGTGAAGCGACGGCGCAAGCCATCGAAGTCGAATGGCGCCACGTCGCGCGGGCCGCCTGTGGCGCCTTCCACCACATGCAGGTAGACGATGCCCAGCGCATCGAGTTGTTCGACGATGTAGTCGTATTGCGGCTGCGGATCGCTGCAGGAAATCGCGCCGGCCGGCGATACTGGTGAGATACGCACACCGGTGCGGTCGGCACCAATCTGATCGACCACCGCGGCGGTGACTTCCAGCAACAGGCGCGCGCGGTTCTCGATGGAGCCACCGTAGGCGTCGGTGCGCTGGTTGGCGCCGTCCTTGATGAACTGTTCCAGCAGATAGCCGTTGGCGCCATGGATTTCCACCCCATCGAAACCGGCCGCGATCGCGTTGGCGGCGGCCCGGCGGAAGTCGTCGACGATGCCCGGCAGTTCGTGAATTTCCAACGCTCGCGGCTCTGAGACATCGGCGAAGCCGTTGTTGACGAAGGTCTTGGTATGGGCGCGGATGGCCGAAGGAGCCACCGGCGCGATACCCGCGTGGAGATCGACATGCGAGATGCGGCCGACGTGCCACAGCTGCGCGAAGATGCGCCCGCCTCGAGCGTGGACGGCGTCGGTCACCTTGCGCCAGCCATCGACCTGGTCCTGCGTGTACAGGCCGGGGGTGTCCTGGTAGCCCTGGGCCTGGGCCGAGACTTGCGTTGCTTCGGTGATGATCAGGCCGGCCGAGGCGCGCTGCGCGTAATAGGTCGCAGCCAGGGTGCTGGGCACCAGGCCGGCGCCGGCGCGGTTGCGCGTCAGCGGCGCCATCACGATGCGGTTCGCAAGGGTCAACGGGCCGAGTGTGTAGGGCTGGAAAAGCGTCGTGTTGGTCATGTCGTGTCAGAGGTGTTGATCGTCGATGAGGCGGGGGATGGCGCTCGTCCCGCGCTGCCGTGTTTTGGTAACGGCATCAATGATGACGATCGTAATCTTTGATGTCAATAGTTTGATTATGAACATCATCTATGATGTAAAATGGCAAGCTTCCGCTGCCAAACCGGGCATCTAGAGACATCGGCTATGAAGGTCACCAAGGCACAAGCGCAGGCAAACCGGGCGCACATCGTCGAAACCGCGTCCACCCTGTTCAGGGAGCGCGGTTACGACGGCGTGGGCGTCGCGGACCTGATGGCGGCAGCCGGCTTCACCCACGGCGGCTTCTACAAACATTTCGGCTCCAAGACCGACCTGATGGCGGAAGCGGCAAGCTGCGGTTTAGCGCAGTCCGCGGACGCTGCGGCGGGCGTAGATCTGGCGGACTTCGTGAAGTACTACCTCTCCCGAGAGCATCGGGACAAGCCGGGCGACGGCTGCACGATGGCCGCGCTATGTGCGGATGCCGCGCGCCAGCCGGAATCGGTCAAGGCGGCCTTTGCCACCGGTATCGAGCTTCAGCTAGCGGCTCCGGTTCGCCATGAGGGGCTGCCGGTCGGCGATGTGAGCAACAAAGCGCGTGCGCGCCGAATCGCCCTGATGGCGCAGACCATCGGGGCGGTGGTGTTGTCGAGGTCCTGCCCCGACGATGCGCCGCTGGCGGACGAGATTCTGGATGTCTGCCGGGCACACATCTTGCCGCAGCTGTCGGATGAAGGGCATATCTAGGGCAGTCCCTTCTAGGATCGTTAGACGTTCACGGACAGCTCGTATGCATTGCCAAGCGGTTTGACGGCCCAGACAGGTCGAACAGACCAT
Organism: Lysobacter capsici; assembly: GCF_018732085.1. Lineage (NCBI taxonomy): Bacteria > Pseudomonadati > Pseudomonadota > Gammaproteobacteria > Lysobacterales > Lysobacteraceae > Lysobacter > Lysobacter capsici. The sequence goes on from NZ_CP076103.1 coordinate 5,968,311, forward strand.
TCATGTGTCTTAAGCCTCCCTGTTCTGTGCCCTTTGAATCGTCGCAGGGTAGCTATAGACAGTCATCAACCGACGACAACAGCCGAAGCCGCTTCGCGGCCTTATGTAATTTGGAGCCGGATATGTACGGAAAGACTTTGCTGACGCTTTTCGTCGCAATTGCTGTGCTTCTTCTCACATCATGCGCAGGCATTCCGTCTCAATCGATGCCAGATCCGATTGAGTTGCCTATTCGACACGAGCCAGCGTTCGACGTAATCGGTGAAGCGGAGCTCCCATTGGCGGCTAAGATTGCAAGACGCCGAAGTACCGCTGAACTCGTGGCAGTGTTGAAAACACAATTCCCCGAACTCGCATCCAATCGAGCTTCCCTGACTCTGGTGGAAGAGCAATGGATTCTCTCTGATGCAAAGCCGTATCGCAGGATATGGTTCTCGTATGCGGATGAAGCGACCAGCAACATGCACGGCGCGTGCAATCAAAATATCTATTTGTGGTCAGAGCCTTCCGGAGATATAGCAGGGGCGTACACGCAGGAACTTTCCTGTCCTATCTAGTCTTTTTTTGAGCCACGTGTTCAGGCCGAAGCCGCTTCGCGGCTCAGCCTAATTCAGACGTTAAGCGCAAGGAGGAAAGCTCATGGGCTTCTTGAAAGGCACTCTCAAGCTCGCACTTGGCTTGGCAACACTCGTCATCGCTGCTTTCCTTTTTGCGATCTTCTATGGATCAACTGAGACTCGGTATAGTTGCGCCGGCGAATTGGCTGATGCTCAAGATGCCAAACCTCTAGAGGTGTATTTAAAACTTCAGCTCTACAGACCTTGGATGTTCTGGGCTAGTAATGGTGGAGCCGCATGGACAGAAATCCCTCATGGCGAGCTCGAGTACTACTCCAAGGTCGCCAGAATTGGGGACTTTATTCACTTCACATCCTACGATTCTAAGCATACGGGCAGCTTGTCCACACTAAGCAATGCAATACGACTAGACATCCGTGATGGGTCATTTGAGGGTCAGTGTAGACGCGTTGAACCTAATCAATAAAAGTTCAGCAAGCCGAGGCCGCTTCGCTACTCACTTGGCACAGGAGCCCACTGACATTGAAGACCATCGCTCAAACATTTGTTGCACTATCTCTGTCCGCAATGCTTCCGACGGCTCATGCCGCCGCGCCGATGGAACTATGCAAACTGCTGCGTAGCTTCGCCGAGTCCATCCAGCCGAATTCTGAGCAGGAATTTACTTACCGCATCTCCTGGGGCGAGAACTTTAAAGACTCGGCGGAAACAGTGCTTGGTGCTAAGCGCTGTGAGCACAATGGCTACGGACCAGCCAGGAACATCTGTAGCTACCTGATGGAGCATGGGTCAGTCGAGTCCGCTGGGGTTATCGTTATGCATGCGGTTTCTTGCCTGACGAGAAAGAGTCGTTTCGATCCGTCGCTGAGAATCCATGGTGCGAACTTATCTTTCAGTTACGGCGGAAGAAATCGCGACGCGCTGATAGATTTAACATACGAAGAAGATAAAAAGGTCGGAGGCATGGCCCTTCGCTTGGTAGCCACTGGCTACTGAGCCTCAGTAGATCGAGCCGAAGCCGCTTCGCTACTCGGCTTAATTCATACTTTAGGCTTCGCGCATGCCTCGACAGATATCCGAAGAAAAGCTCCGTGAGTACAGTGATCTCAAACGGTTCTTTGAAGTTTGGGAAACCCAGCTGTTCCCTAATCAATTCTTTAGGGCAGATCATCCCCACCACCCAGTCAATGCCTTGGCTGCTATTGAGCAGCGGTTTGGCCGCTCCCGCGCACTCGCTGGTCTAAAGCAAGCCATTAACGACAACCTTGAGCTCGCCGTCGACTACGAGCCGGATCTCATCGCCCTGATTGACGAGGTGCTTCACCAATCTGGCGCGCCCACTCTGACTCAACTTCTTGCGCACCAGTCCAAGCTCTTAAGAGCCATTCTTCGTCGCGGCAAAATTCGCAATAACACTGAGTTCTATATTGTGTCCTCCCTACTGTCTGACACCTCCACTGATCGCCCAGAGTCGGAAGCTGCTGTCCTTGGGGCAATGGCCCTCGCTTACGAGCAGAAGAGCTGACAATTCACTCAAGCCGAAGCCGCTTCGCGGCTCGGCTCGGCTCGGCATAACATGTTCATGAGCGGCTCGGTTTAGCTCTAGTCCTTTGAAAATACCACCCGAGCCCGCCGCTTTCCGAGAGCTTGACTCAGACTACTTGGATCGTCCACGCGACCCAATCGGGTGTACGAGTAAGACGAGCGGAAAGTCTCATAGAAGACGACCACCGTATTTGAGCCGTAGAGCATCAGATCGCCGTTGTGGATCGTTCCCGGCCGACTTGCATCTACGGGCAATGCTGCCGACAATTCGGCATGCTTCTCATTGCCATTGAGCTCAAACATATCCAGCGTCAGCGGGAGTTGAGCCGTGAACACCCGAGCGGCGTCGGTGTCGGCCAAGGTGATGGCGAAGCGTCGTTCGCCGACGGTCATCCACATGCGGGCTCTCTCCCGATTGGTGGATGCCTTAACGGCATCCTGGGCAACAGAAATGGGCGCCTCGCGTTGGCCAGCTTTGCAGCCGCCCAGCGCCAAGAGGCCGAGCACCAAGCCTAGCCCATGCAGGAGCCACCGCTTCGGCATCCGTTGCGGAATCGAATAGACGTTGTTCGCGGTCATGGCGCGCTCCTAATCAGGCGACTTGCGACCGCGACGTCATCAAGGACAGGAACGCGGCCAGCAGCAAAACGGCCGCACTCGCTATGAAGGTGGCTTGGTAGCCGGCGTCATCGAACAATACGCCGCCGATGGTGGAACCCAGCGCGATGGCCAATTGGATCACCGCCACCATCAGACCACCTCCGGCTTCGGCGTCCTTCGGCAAGACCTGAGCGATCCAACTCCACCACCCCACCGGCGCCGCCGTGGCGAGCAAGCCCCATAGACCGAGCAGAACGGCCACGGCGCCGACTTGGGCACCGAAGGGAATCAAGGACAAGGCAATGGCCGCCATCAAGACCGGAATGATGGTCAGCGTGCGGTAAAGGCTGTCCTTGAGAAACGTGCCGATGATCGTGGTGCCGACGAAGCCGGTCAGCCCGATCCCCAGCAGAATAAGCGATAGCGTCGAGACATCCACGTGCGACACCGTTTCCAGGAACGGCCGTACATACGTGAACAGCACAAACTGCCCCATGAAGAACGCCCCGCAAGCAGCCATGCCCAGCGCAACGGTTCGGCTTGTAAAAAGACGAAACACATTGCCGGAGCCTGGCGCGCGCGCCGCGGTTATGGCCGGCAAGCTGATCCACTGCCAAATGAAGGCAATGGCCGCCACGGGAATCAAGCACAAGAACGCGCCACGCCAGCCGATGATCGATCCCAGGTAGCTACCAAGGGGAGCAGCGATCACGGTGGCCAGCGCATTGCCCCCGTTGAAAATGGCCAATGCACGTGGAACTTCCGCGGCCGGCACCAAGCGCATTGCCGTCGCTGCGGACATCGACCAGAAGCCGCCGATCACTACGCCGATGAGGGCGCGGCCGACCATATAGGTCAGGTAGTTTGGCGCCAACGCGACCACGGCGCCGGACAAGGCCATCAGCCCGGTCAAACCCAGCAACAGGGTTTTGCGATCCATGCTGCCAGCCAGCGTGGAGATCGACAGGCTCGTAAGCACAGCGAATGCGCCGGAAATGGCGATGCCATATCCAGCCAAGCCTTCGCTGACGCCAAGGTCGGCGGCCATAGGCGTCAGCAAGCTGACAGGCATGAACTCGGACGCGATCAGCGCGAACACACACAGCGTCATGGCGAATACCCCGCCCCAGTGAGCGAGTTGCGCAGTGGTCTCGTTCTGTTCGGTGCCCGATTGAGTCCTCATTGGGATGGTCACGCTCTCATCTCCAGAAATTCGAAATCCATGCACATCGGCAATGCGTGGATTCAGTTAGCGCCCAGGTTCTGCTGGAAGAACGCTGTCAGCTTGTCGAATGGAATGAGGTCAACACGGTCGTAAAGGTCTACGTGGCCCGCACCCTTCACCCAGATCAGCTCCTTTGGCTCGCCGGCCAAGCGATAGGCCTCCTCGCTGAACTCCTTCGAGTGCGCCTGATCGCCTGCGATGAACAGCATCGGTCGCGGCGAGATGGTCTCGATGTCGTTGAACGGGTAGAAGTTCATGAACTTGACGTTGCTGGTCAGGGTCGGGTGCGTCGTCAGTTCGGGCGACGAACTCGCCGGCGTGAACTCGCCCCGCGCGGTGCGATAGAAATCGTAGAACTCGCGCTGGATGGGGTGCGTAGTCGCATCGAGTCGATGCACCGTCCCGCTGGTATATTGCGTTTCGCCCCCATCGGCTTCGACCCAGCGCTGCTGCGCGGCGTCCGCGAGGATCGCCTTGCGCTGCTCGACGGTCTGAGAATGATTCAGCGCATTGCGGTTGGCCGCGCCCATGTCGTACATGCTAACGGTCGCGATGGCTTTCATGCGCGGATCGATCTTTGCCGCGCTTATGACAAAGCTGCCGCTACCGCAGATGCCGAGCACGCCGATGCGCTCGCGGTCTACGAACGCCTGGGCGCCCAAATAATCCACCGCCGCGCTGAATGCCTCTGCGTAAATGTCCGGCGCGACTACGTTGCGTGGCTGACCCTCGCTCTCGCCCCAGAACGACTGATCCATCGCCAGCGTGATGAATCCCTGCTCGGCCAATTTCTGGGCGTAGAGGTTCGAGCTTTGCTCTTTCACCGCGCCCATCGGATGCCCCACGATGATCGCCGGATACCTAACCCCTGGTTTCCGATCCTTAGGCAGGAACAGGTTGCCTACGATCTTCATCCGGTATTGGTTGTTGAAGGAGACCTTCTCCGCAATCAGCCTGTCGCTCTTGTAGAAATTATTTGCGCCGTTCGACATGTCTTGCCCCGCCGCGGTGAAGGAGCTGGCCGCCAAGGCCAGCGACAGAAGCAGCTTTTTCATCGGTCTTTCCTTGGTTGGGCGGGCAACGTCGCGTTGTCGATCACGAAGCGATACTTGACCTCGCCCTTGAGCATGCGTTCGTAGGCCTCGTTGATCTCGTCGGCCCTGATCAATTCGATATCGGCCACGATCCCGTGCTCGGCGCAGAAATCGAGCATTTGCTGGGTTTCCGCGATTCCGCCAATCATCGAGCCGGCCAAGGTGCGGCGCTTGGTGATGAGGTTGAACACGCCGGGAGACGGATGTGGGCTGGCGGGCGCGCCGACGAGTACCATCGCGCCGTCGCGTTTGAGCAGCACGAGGAACGCGTCTAGGTCGTGCGGGGCGGCCACCGTATTGACGATCAGATCGAAACCTTTGGCGTGCGCCGCCATTTCGTCTGAGTTGCGGGAGACCACAACCTCATCGGCCCCCAACGCCAAAGCGGCTTCGCGCTTGGAATCGGAGGTGGTGAACGCGACGACATGCGCGCCCATCGCATGGGCGAGCTTGATGCCCATGTGGCCTAGACCGCCGATGCCGACCACGCCCACCTTCTTGCCGGGGCCGACGTTCCAGTGGCGCAACGGCGAATAGGTGGTGATACCCGCACACAGCAACGGAGCTACCGCCGCCAGTTGCGCCTCGGGGTGGCGTACGCGCAGCACATAGCGCTCGTGGACGACGATTTGCTCGGAATAGCCGCCCAGCGTCCAGCCCGGGGCGTCCGGGCTCGGGAAGTTATAGGTTCCGACCATCGCGTCGCAGTAGTTTTCCAGCCCACTCGCGCAGTCTTCGCAATGCTTGCAGCTATCCACGATGCAGCCGATGCCGACCAGATCGCCTTCCTGGAAGCCCGCAACGTGCGCGCCCACGGCCGAGACCCGCCCCACGATTTCATGGCCGGGTACGCACGGAAATTGGGTCCCCGCCCATTCGGCGCGGGCTTGATGGAGGTCGGAATGGCAGATGCCGCAATAAGCGATGTCGATCTGCACGTCGTGGGGCCCGGGTGCGCGACGGGTGATTTCCATCGGCTCCAGGGGCTTGTCGCCGCTATAGGCGCCATAAGCTTGAACAGGCATGAGTGAGTTCCAAAGGTCCAACCGGGACGGTGCGGGCCATTGTGCTCACGCATGATCTGCTTGATTAGGTGATCAATTCTTTTAGACCTTATAAGCTTTACTAATTAATCAGCCATGCCAAACTGAGCCCATGGCACGCCGAAACCTCAACGATTTGCTGGCCTTCGTCACCGTGGCCCGGGAAGGGAGCTTCACCCGCGCGGGCGCGTTACTAGGGGTTTCCCAATCGGCGCTCAGCCAGGCCATCAAGGCGTTGGAGGAGCGGTTGGAGATCCGGCTGCTGACCCGCACCACCCGCAGCGTATCGGCCACCCGGGCGGGCGAACGGCTGCTCCAAGCCATCGGAAACCGCTTCGACGAGATCGAGGCCGAACTGGATGCGCTAACGGAGTTAAGGGACAAACCCGCCGGCTCGGTTCGAATCACCAGCGGCGACCACGTCCTACGAACGATCCTGCTACCAAAATTGTTGCCGGTGATGCAGCGGTACCCGGATATCAACATCGAGTTCGACGTCAGCTACGGGTTGCGCGACATCGTCGCCGATCGCTTCGATGCCGGCGTCCGTTTGGGCGAAAGCATCGACAAAGACATGATCGCCCTGCCCATCAGCCCGAGGCTGCGGATGGCCGCCGTCGCGACACCCGCCTACTTCGAAAAGCACCCTGTCCCGAAGGCTCCAGAAGACCTGACCCGACACAATTGCATCAACATCCGCTTCCCTACTTCCGGTGGCCTGTATGTCTGGGAATTCGAGCGCCGAGGCAGAGAGGTGAACGTCCGCGTCGACGGGCAAGCGGTGTTCAACACGTCGCCCCACATCGTGCTCGCGGCCCTAGATGGGCTAGGCATCGCGTTCTTGCCTGAAGAAGAGTTCGTGCCCCACATAGAGGAAGGACGCTTGGTTCGCGTGCTGCAGGACTGGTGTCCGCCATTTTCCGGCTATCACCTTTACTACCCTAGCCGTCGACAGCACTCGCCGGCGTTCTCGCTCGTCGTGGATGCATTGCGGATGTATCCACCCCTTAATTGAACAGCGCGGTTAGTTAAAGCCGAAGCCGCTTCGCGGCTCGGTTGGCGAAATCGAGTCTATGCCGAAAAATTCGGTCTGCCGATGTACTGCGTGAAGAGCGGTTTGGACTATCGCCCTTATATCCGAAGAGAGCGCTGATGACCGCGATGACTTTTACTTGCATCAACTGCGGAGCGGACGCAGTTCTAATCGCGGGCGAGGGAACAGTGCTGCTCCAGTTCAAGTGTCCGGTCTGCTTGAACGAGTTTTGGGCGCATGTATCTCCTGCCGTTACTGATGAGAGCGAGCCCTACATCGTTTACAGGGCCTTCTTCGATGTGGCTTCGCCGGAAGAGGTCAGCAAACTTAAGATCAAAGTCCGAAAGGCGTTGCAGGGAATAGGCAACTTCTATTTGGAAGATCTCGAGGCCCAAATCGCGGCGGGCCGGCTTGAATGGGACCTAGGGCGTTATTCGCAGTACGAGGTGCAGGCGGTCGAAGAGGCCGCCGCAAAGATGAATCTCAAGGTTCGTTTCCTGCGAGACACGTAACGTGGCGCGATGGGAGACGGCTTGAGGACACCTGAGTCGTCCAGAGCTTCGTAGGCATCTTAGTATTCAACGCGACAGCCGAAGCCGCTTCGCGGCTCGGCCACAATGTCCCGTTAGTAACAACCGTTCCCGCTGAATGATCGAAGTGTCACGAACTCTACGCCCACTTGGCGCCTGCTGCAGTGGCGCTTTCGGCTGCCACAATGATGTGGTCAAAACCTGTATTGCGCCGATACGCCGTAGAGATCGGCATGACCATCGAATGAGCCTGCCAGCTGCGAGCCGCCAGCGTCAATGTCCAACGGCGCTGAATCAACCTCGATGCGGGTGTATCCGAAATTGATCTCTAGCGCATCGTTTGCGTTCCAAGTGCCGCCCACCGAGTACCAGATACGGTCGTCGTCGGGCATGCGCGGGGTTCGGGTTTCGATGTGAGTGGGAGTCTCGTCGAAAGCCACGCCCGCGCGTAGCGTGAAACGTCCGCTGAGTTTTAGTTCGGCGCCTAACGACATGAACTGAGTGTCGCGCCATTCAAAAGGCTCGATCGATTCAGGATCTGGGTTGGCGAAGTCAATGCGCACCTCTCGCAGCGATGACCAGCCGGTCTCGCTCCACGACGCCATCACCGCGAAACGATCGGTGAACGCGTAGCGCACATCGACACTGGTGACCGACGGCGTGGTCAATTTGGCGGTGATTGCGCCATCCTGAAAGAGATTACGGGTGGCCGGACTAGCCGCGAATACTGCAGCGACGTTTCCTGGGACCGTCCAGTCCGCATTTCCGGACAGCTCGTAGTCGATTTCAGAGCGGTAACTAAGGCCGATCGCCAGCTTGTCAGTGGGGCTGAAGTTCGCACCGACCAGCCAGCCATATCCGGTGTTGTCGCCTTGCACTTCGGCGAAGCCGTCAGCTGCTTGTGGGCGCGCAAAGGGCAGCGGACGTGTACTGGCGTTGGAGAAAAGCAGGGTGCCGAAATCGATGCCCCTGGACAGGGTCACGTCGGCGCGCGAATAGATCACGCCAGCACCTACCGAAAATCGGTTCGGAACGATATCGATCGCGGCAGCCAAAGTCAGATCGACGATCTCCACTTCCGATTTCTGGCCGAAGTAGCGCCCGCTCCAACTGTTGTCGTATTCCGTCTTCAGGCCGAAGGGCGCGCTGATCATGATGCCGAACGCCAGGTCGTTGTCGGCTTTATGAATCATGGACACCGCGGGAACCGCGGCTATATCACCGGCATCCCCACCGTCACCGCCGACCAGCGGACGGCCCAATGCGTCGGTACCGGAACCTTTGAACTGGTAGCTCAGATCGATCACCGTCGCGTCGACCTGAAAGCTCGTCCCTTCGAAGCGAGCCATCGTCGCAGGGTTGTTGACGACCACCGAACTGTCATCGGTGCGGACGCCGGCGCCGGCGAAGGCGGCGCCCATGGCCTTGACGCTGTTTTCCTTGAGCTGGAAACCCGAGGCGTGGACCTGGCCTAGGCTCAGTGCACCTGCGATGCCCAAGGCAAGCACCGAGAAACGGGGGTGGACGTACTGCTTCATGCGTATGGCTCTCCGTTAGCTGAATCGTCGTGGTTTTGCGGCGGCGTCACGCGCACTGCGCCCGCCAGCCATGTGTGTTTATGCGAGCTTCGCCTCGACGGGGCGGTTGTCGCTGTCGGGCTTGATCTTGAACCAGATGGAATACATGGCCGGCAGGAACACGAGGGTCAGGACCGTTCCCGCGAACGTGCCGCCGATCAGCGTGTAAGCGAGGGTTCCCCAGAACACGGAATGGGTCAGCGGGATGAATGCCAGGATCGCCGCCAAGGCGGTCAGGATCACGGGTCTGGCTCGCTGTACCGTGGCCTCCACGACAGCGTCGAATGGGGCCAGCCCTTCCTGCTCGTTGTGGTGGATTTGCCCGATCAGAATCAGCGTGTTGCGCATCAGGATCCCCGACAACGCAATCAACCCGACCAGCGCATTGATGCCGAACGGTTGCTGGAACAAAAGCAGTGTCGGCACGACGCCGATCAGCCCCAATGGGCTCGTCAGAAACACCATGACCATTGCAGAGATCGAGCGCACTTGCAGGATAATGATCAACAAGGTGATCGCTAGCATGACCGGGAACAGCGGCAACATGGCTTTCGTGGCTTTGCCTGACTCTTCGATGGAGCCAGCCTGCTCGATGCTATAGCCCCTCGGCAGCTTCTCCGTGAACGGTTGGAGTTGCTGGGTGATTGCCGATGACACGTCCGGCGGCTGCAGGCCATCGGCGATATCGCCGCGTACCGTGATTGTCGGCATCCGGTCGCGGCGGCGCATGATCGGCTCTTCCATGCGTACCTCGACCTTGCCTACCTGCGAGAGCGGGATGCGCTGCCCGCTAGCGCCAGCCAGCGTGAAGTCCGTAATCTTGGCCGGGTCGAGGCGGGTTTCGCCCGCCGAACGCGCGACCACTTGCACCGTTCGAATGTCCTCGCGCACCGCGGTGACAGGCGCACCGTTCAACAGGAACTGCAGTTGCAACGCCACGGCGTTAGAGGTTAGTCCTACGGCCTGCAATCGGTCCTGCTGCAAGGTGAAGTGCAACGTGGGCGTGCGTACGCCCCAGTCCGTGTTGACCGTGCGCATCATCGGACTGGTCTCCATGACCTGCTGCACGTCGGCTGCGATGTTGCGCAACGTTTCGGGATCGGGGCCGGTAACCCGATAGGCCACCGGATACGGTGAATACGGGCCGAAAACCAGTTGAGTGACGCGCAGGCGCGCCTCCGGAGCAAGGCCGTTGGCGATCGCCTGACGCAGCCGATGTTTCAGCGCGTCGCGCTCATCCTGGTTGTCCGTTCGCACCACAATCTTGGCAAACGACGGATCTGGCAACTCAGGCCCCACCGAGAAGAAGAAGCGGGGCGCGCCTTGGCCCACGTAAGCGGTGACGATCCTGGCTTCCTTCTGCTTACTTAGCCAGGCCTCCACCTTCGCGGCGGCGGCACTGGTCTGATTGATCGACGTGCCGTAAGGCATCTGCACCTCAACCAAAACTTCGGGCCGGTCCGAGATCGGGAAAAACTGCTTCTTGACCACGCCCATCCCGAGGACAGACAGAACGAAAAGAGCCACGACCGAGATGGCGACCAGCCACTTGCGCGCGATCACACGCGCCAGAATCTGACGGAAGCGGTTGTAGCGTGGCGTGTCGTAGATTGCGTCATGGCCACCCTCCACCTTCTTGAAGTCAGGCAGCAGCTTGACGCCCAGATAAGGCGTGAAGACCACGGCAACCACCCACGAGGCGATGAGCGCGATGCCCACGATCCAGAACATGTTGCTGGTGTACTCACCCGCAGTGGATCGGGCGAAGCCGTTGGGCATGAAGCCGACCGCGGTGACCAGCGTTCCCGAGAGCATGGGCGCGGCTGTATGGCTCCATGCATAAGCGGAGGCGGCGACGCGGCCGTACCCCTCTTCCATTTTCACCACCATCATTTCGATGGCGATGATGGCGTCGTCCACCAGCAGGCCCAGCGCCAGAATCAGGGAGCCCAGCGTGATGCGATCGAAGTTCTTGCCGCTTGCGAGCATCACCACGAAGACCGCCGCCAGGGTCAGCGGCACCGCAGCTGCGACCACCAGACCAACGCGCCACCCCATGCTGACGAAGCAAACCAGCATCACCACCAGCAATGCGGCGAAGAACTTGAGCATGAACTCATCGACCGACGAGTCGATATTGACGGCTTGATCAGTGACCTTGGACAAGCTCATACCGAGCGGCAGCTCGGATCCGATTGCGCTGACTTCTTCGTCCAGCGCCTTACCCAGGTCGAGTCCGTTCCAACCCTCGCGCATGACCACGCCCAGAAGCAGCGCGGGTTCGCCACCGTTGCGGATCATGAACGTCTTCGGATCTTCATAGCCACGCTTGACCGTGGCGATGTCGGATAGCTTCAACGTACGGCCTTGCGCCACCACCGGTGTGTCGCTGATCTTCTGCAATTCGTCGAACGCGCCGTCCAGGCGAATGAATACCTCCGGCCCCTTGGTCTCCACGGAACCGGCCGGCGTCAGGACATTCTGGGTGTTGAGCGCGGCGAACACCTCCTGCGGACTGATCCCCAGCGTGGCCAGACGCTCATGGGAGAATTCGACATAGATGCGTTCTGACTGCTCACCAACGATGTTGACCTTCTTGACCCCTGGTACGTGCAGCAGCCGCTGGCGCAACCTTTCCGCGTCGCGCACCAGCAGGCGTTGCGGTTCGCCCTGCGCCTTGAGCGCGTACAGAGCGAAGGTGACGTCGGCATATTCATCGTTGACCATTGGTCCGATCACGCCGGACGGCAGGTTGCCTGCCTCATCGGCGACTTTCTTGCGAGCTTGGTAGAACTGCTCCTGCACCTGCGAGGGGGGCGTGGAGTCGAGCAGCGTCAGCATCGTGAATGCCAAGCCCGGTCGCGTATAGGTTTCAGAACGGTCGTACCAGCGCAGTTCCTGCAGGCGCTTCTCGATCTTCTCGGCGACCTGGTCCTGCATCTCCTGCGCTGTCGCCCCGGGCCAGGCGGTAACGACGGTCATCACCTTGACCGTGAAGGCCGGGTCTTCGGCGCGTCCCAAGTTGAAGAATGAGACGAGTCCTGCCAACGACACCAGGAAAATCAGGAACAAGGTGATGGAGCGTTCGCGTACGGCAAGTGCCGACAGGTTGAAACGGCCTTCGTTCACGGGCGGGCTCTCCCGCTCGCCGCAGCGCCAGGTTGACCGGCCACTCGCACCTGCTTGCCTTCGCGCAGCAAGTGCGCGCCGAGCGAGACGACCGTGTCGCCTTGCTTCAGCCGACCGCTGACGCGTGCACTGTCGTCGTCCAAGTGTTGGACCACGACCGGGCGCCAAGTCACTTTCGACGACTGGCCATCGACGACCCACACGCCGGCCCCCTTGCCGGTATCGAACAGCGCGCCGATCGGTATCTGCACGCCGACTTGCGTGGCGAGAGAACCATCCGGAATCTCGACGGTGACCGTGGTGCCCAACGGGGCGTTGGCTAACGCGCCTTCAAGCACGTAGCGCGCCTCGAAAGTGCGGGTCAGTGGATCTGCAGCATCCGAGAGCTGCCGGAGCAAGGCAGGAACGCCAACGCCCTCTTTACCGAAAAGACTGGCCCGCCCGGCCGAGCCAACCACTGGACGCAGCGTTTCCGGCAACTGAATTACCGCCTCGCGGCTACCGGCGCGGGCGACCCGAACCACGACCTGCCCGGCCGCGACAACTTGGCCCGGCTCGGCCAGCGCCTCGATGACAACGCCATCGGCGTCGGCGATGAGCGTCGAATAGCTGTTCGCGTTACGGGCGACTTCCGCTTGGGCCGCGGCCGCGCGCAGCTGCGCTTTCGCGGAGTCCGCGGCGGCTTTGCTCTGATCGTATGCGGAGACGGAGATTGCACCGGTTCCGACCAGGGAGCGATAGCGAGCTTCGTCCCCGATCGCCTGCTGAGCCAACGCTTGCGCGGCGATAACGGCTTCTTGTTGCGCATGCGCGGCGAGCTTCAAGTCGACGGGATCGATGCGCATCAGCGGCTGACCCCGCTTGACGGTCTGCCCGGTATCCACAAGCCGTTCCAGCACCTTGCCGGAGACCCGAAAGCCCAGGTCGCTTTGCACCCGCGCGGCTACGGTCCCGGTGAAGGAACGCGACGCCGAGGATGCTTGCTGGACAAGCGCGGTACGCACCAAGGGCGCTTCGTTGCGCGGGTCGGATTGCGGTTTTTCGCCGCATGCGGCCAGCGCAAACGGCAGCGCGCAAATGAGGGTAGAGGCAGCGAGGCGACGCATGAGAGTCCCGACAGCGAGATGGCCAGGACTCGAAATCTAATTCTAGTGACTAAATTAGTCAATAGTCACAACGCTCACGCGTCAGGGGGACAGGCTGCGCAGTACCAGGCTGGATAGCTGTGCGGGCGCGTCGTCGGTGTAGTCGAAGCTGTGCTGGAGCAGCAGGGGGTTGAGATAGGGGCGCATGACCAGGTAGATCGCCATCGCGGTCTCGTCGATCGGTGTCTTGCGCTCAAAATCGCCCGTCTGCCGGCCTTCTTGAAGGATGTCCTGGAGCAATTTGCGAATGCGCTCCTCATAGTCGAGCGTTGCCTGCCAGCGTTCGGTGGCCGCGGACGTGGCGATTTCGTATAGCTTGCGATCCCGGGAAAACAGGCGAAGGCTTGCCTCCACGATAGTTTTGAACATCCGCCGCAGCTTTTCCGGCGGCCGTTCAGCTTCATCCACGGCCGCCCTGACCTCGCTTTCGATCTCGCGCAGGCAGTTGGCGCAGATCATCTCGCCAATGGCCTGCTTGGAATCGAAGAACTTGTAGATGTAGGCCTTGGAGAAGCCGATGGCCTTGGCGAGGTCGGAGACAGTCGTTTTTTCGTACCCGTACCGGCTGAAGTGCTCGGTGGCCGCGGCGCTGATCTGGTCGCGCACCTCGTGGTCGGCCGGGCCGCGGGCCGGGGTGGAGCGAGTGGTTGCTTTGGTCATGTTTGAAGCTTACCTCTGGCCAAGGAAATGGACAACGAGTGACTATTTCGTATTATAGTCACTTCGGCTCTTACCCTTGCCCCGGAAAAAGACCATGCCGCTTAAACACCCGCTCACTGCATTCGTCGCTGCCAGCTTCCTGGCCGGTTGCGCCGTCGGTCCCGACTACGTCAGGCCGCAGATGCCCCTGCCCCAGCGGTATCTGGGCGAATCAGCCGTAGACCAGCGACAGGCCAATGCCCAGGCCGATCTCGTCACTTGGTGGACCGGATTCGGCGATCCGCAATTAACTCGGTTCGTAACGCTGGCTCTGGAGCAGAACCTCGATCTTGCGCAGGCGTCGGCTCGTGTGGCCCAGGCGCGCGCGGGACTTGGGGCGGCAAATGCCGCGTTACTGCCTTCCGGCAATGTCAGCGGCCAAGCAGTCAGAGCGTACCAATCCGTCGAAACGCCCCTGGGACAAGCGTTGAATTCGACGCCCGGTTTCGACCGGCATGGCAACGCCTACGAGGCCAATGTAAGCGCCAGCTGGGAACTGGACGTGTTCGGCGGTCTACGCCGTGGACGAGAAGCGGCGCTTGCCGAGTATCAGGCTTCCGAAGCTGGCGCCGCCGCCGCACGACTGACAGTGGCCGCACAGACCGCTGACATCTACATCAGTATCCGCGGCCTGCAGACTCGTCTCGATGTTGCCCATCGACAAGTGCAAACGCAGCAGGAGTTGCTCTCGACTATCACTCTTCTCTACGGAAAGGGGTTAGCCGCCGAACTTCAAGTGCGGCAGGCCGAAGGTGCGCTTGCGCAAGTTCGGGCTACCGTGCCGGCACTGGTAGCAGGCTTGGACGCGGCCATGAACGCACTGGACGTGGTACTGGGTACGCCACCGGGAACGCACCGTAAGGACCTGGCTGATGCCGGCGCCATCCCTGTCGCTCCACAAATCAGCGCGACAGGATCGCCAGGTGACTTGCTCAGGCGCCGGCCCGACCTGATCGTGGCTGAGCGCCGTCTTGCCGGATCGAATGCTCGCATTGGTGTCGCAATCGCCGAGTACTACCCCAAGCTTTCCCTCGGCGGACTTATCGGCAGTGCGACGGCAGTGTCCGGGAGCAACCTCTTCACCAGTGGTGCCAGTCAATCTGCTGGCCTGCTGGGCCTGCGCTGGCGCCTGTTCGACTTCGGGCGCATCAACGCACAGATCAATTTGGCCAAGGGCCAGGAGGCCGAGACGCTGGCCGCCTATCGTCTGGCCGTTCTGCGTGCAGCCGAGGATGTGGAAAATGCTTTCTCAGCCTTGGCCAATCGCGAGGAACAAACCAGCGTCCTTACGCAGGGGGTGGACTCACTTACCCGCGCCCGCGGAGCCTCGTTTTCGGCGTATCAAAGTGGTGCCGTCAGCCTGGTCGAAGTTCTGCAGGCCGACGAGAGCTTGTTGCGTGCAACTGATGCGCGAGTACAGGCGCAAACGGAGTCGACACGTGCAGCGGTCGCCGCCTTTAAGGCGCTCGGTGGGGGCTGGCAGCCTGATGAACCCGGTTCGATGGCAATCAACTAGAGACGTCTTTCATATCCGCATCTACGGACGCCTCGTACTTGACGGAATTTGCAGAGCTGTTACCGCTAGGCCGAGGGTTGGGCAAAGCGTCAGACGCAGCAACAAAGCTTGGCGCTGGCGACAGCGCATCGTCTCCAAACGCAGCAGTCGTGCCATCTGCTTGTATGGCTTGAGCGCGCGAGCTATGGGGCGACGGCGCACCTTTAGCCATCGCGACACTGTTGAAGCCTCAGTCCCGACAAGGAGAGGCGAGAGCCGATCGCCGCAAAGTGAATGGCCAAAACGCCGATGCGCAATCGGCGATAGTCAGACGCTCATGGCGACTAACCTCAACGTCGCAACATCACGAGAAGCTCCGATCGATTTAGCTACTACCCGGCCATGGCGAGCTCGAGAGCGCCATTCGTTACCTCGGGAGGAAGGTCTACTCCGGAATGACCAGCTGGATAGGTCGGGTTCCAATCTCTGCACCCGTCACCACATCAATTGCGACAGGCCTGATCTCGGCGCCCGTTTCGGCATCAAGGAACTGCACCAGCTTGCCCCCACCTCGGTGCTTCCTTCCCCACGCACCGATCATGAACAGCACCGGTAAATAGTCGCGTCCGGCTTCGGTCAATACGTATTCCTCGCGTGGCGGGCGCTCCGAATACATCCGTCGCTCAAGCAGCCTCTCCTCGGTCAGCGTCGCCAGACGCTTCGTCAACATCGTTGGGGCTATGCCCAGGCTCTTTCTGAACTGATCGAAGCGCGTCAGTCCGGAATTTGCGTCCCTAAGGATCAGCATTGTCCAAGCGTCGCCTAAGAAGGCGAGGCTTCGTTCGATTGGGCAGGTGGCGGTGGACGGCTCTTTTGAGTTCATATCATTTTAGTATTGACTCGATACTAAAACGATACTAACATGCCGCCCGTCGACAATCCACCACCAACAAAGCGGGCCTCCAAGCAGTCCGAGTGGCCATCTGCCCCTCATCCGACGTCGCGCCGGCCCGCGCCACAGCTATCCCGCTTTACCGGCAGTGGCGATCGCCACCCGGAACCTCAACCGTCATGCGGAACCAATCCGGTCCGCACACCTGGAGCAAATCCTATGAAGAAGACCGTACTGGTCACTGGGGCGTCATCCGGCTTTGGCCTGATGCTGGCCAATCGCCTGCACAAAGAAGGCTTCAACGTCATCGGCACAAGCCGCGATCCGGAAAAACACGCTCAAAAGGTGCCGTTCAAACTGCTGCGGCTGGATATCGAGGATGTCAACTCGATCCAGTCCTTTGTCAGCGAACTCTTCCAGCAAATCAAGCGCCTCGACGTGTTGGTGAACAACGCCGGCTACATGGTGACAGGCATTGCCGAAGAAACCCCTGTCGAAGTCGGCAGGCAGCAGTTCGAAACCAACTTCTGGGGCACGGTGAACTTGACCAATGCTTTGCTGCCGCACCTCAGGGCGCAGAAGGAAGGCCAGATCATCACCGTTAGCTCAATCGTAGGTCTGATCGGCCCGCCGAACCTTTCCTACTACACCGCCTCGAAGCACGCCATTCAAGGCTACTTCAAGTCCCTGCGCTTCGAGTTGGAGCAGTTCAACATCAAGGTCAGCATGGTGGAGCCGGTGTGGTTCAAGACCAACCTCGCACAGCATGCGATCAAGGCAACCGGCTTGGCCATTAAGGACTACGACTCCTATCGGACGAAGGCAAATGCAGCCACCCAGAAGGGCATTGATGAGGCCGAAGCTCCCGATGCAGTGGTGACCACCATTACGTCGTTGATCAACGCCAAGGCACCAAAGTTCAGCAACCCGGTAGGAAAAATGACAGGGATGATTTTGTTCCTTCAGAGCTATCTGCCAAGCATGTTCGAGGACTCAATTCTCAAGAGCGTGAAGACGGCCTAACGCCGACAAAGCATCGCAACAGCTCAGTTGCGGTCGAGCGCCGCCTCCGGCTCTGATTCCGAGTGTATGCAGGTCCGCTAGAAACTTCGTGTACATCAGAGAACTATCACTTCTCTCGAATGCTTACGTTTCCCTTGTGTTCTTCCAACAATTTACCTACTAGGAAACGGAATAGATATGAAAAGTTACCTATGCAAGTACATACCGCCGCGTTCTGACTTCCTGCAGACGATGTCCATCGAAGAGAAGCAGTGGATGACTCAACACGGTGAGTATATGAACGGCCTTCTGAAGCGGGGATTCATTGTTGCCCACGGCCCTGTCATGGATGATGCCGGCGGCTACGGTGTCTCGCTCTATCAGATCCCTGACGAACAAGACATCGTCGCGCTTACTGCTGACGATCCGATCGTCAAAAATGGCGCCGGCCACTACGAGCATTATGTCATGCCTCACTTGACTGCCCGCAGCTAACCGGAAAATAGTGAAAGACTGGATTTTTACGAATTAGTCCCGGCGCGTTATATGAAAAGCGAACCAAGCCGAAGCCGCTTCGCGGCTCGGCCGCAACACGTTGTTAGTGACAACGGTCAACTGAATGATCGAAGTGTCACGAACTCTACATCCGCCATCGACCATAAGCGGATAGCCATATCACTTTGCTCTACCACTAAATGGTGTCAGCGTTTCGGTGCCACTAGCTGAGCCCCATAGCACCGCGATATCTCTCTTGGGCGGAGAACCGAATAAGCTAGAGGACATACCGTCGGCGCGGCCGCACAGGGGTGCGCCGGCGCCATGCGCGGACGCGGGGTGTTCGCGAGAACGCTACGCGCGGTCACGGGCGCCGACAACAGACGCGGTGGGCGCGTCGGCGAACATAACGCGAGGCTCCGCAAAACCCCGGGGCGACTCAGCGTTCGGTCAACGACGATCACATCGCTGACGGCCTGGACTAGTGAACAGGACCCGTCCAAGACTCGACGATGAAGGCGAAGCCGTCCGAGGCTTCGTGTCTGATCGCGGCAACCCGCTGATAGTCTTCGGAGTAATACCAGCGCTTTGCGGCTTCGAGGTCGGCGCATTCCACCACCACGCCATAGGTGATCGGCGGCCCTTTCTCCACGGTGAGCGGCATCGGGCCGGCAAAGAACTTCACTCCGGGGGTCGCTTCGAGCAACGGCACCACTTGGCGACGGTACTCCGCGAGGCGCTCCTCATCATGCACGTAGGTGATACAGAAAATGACGTACGCGGCCATCGATGCCTCCAGGCGCTGTGCGGTAGAAAGCTTGCGACCGATGCCGATCCGGCGGCGCTGTCAGGCCCGTTGAGTCCACTCGGTCTCTTGCCACTGCTTGGCCGCGTCGATCGTTTCGAACGGGCGCATCGTGCGGTAGAGGTGATCCTCGGCCGGAATGATGTCGACCATGGCGTCGATCATTTCCTTCGGATCGCTTTGGGCGGACAGGGGGCCGCTGAAATCGGGCATCGGCACGACCGCGGTCTTGGCGTCGTACCACTGCACGTGACTTTCTGCGCCGGTGTCGTTGAAGCCCGTGCCGAACAGGCCCGGATTGATGGTGGCGACCTTGACGCCAAAGGGTGCCAGCTCCGTCCTCATCGCGCCGGCAATGGCCTCGATCGCGTGCTTGGTGGCGCAGTAGATGCCGATGAACGGAATGACCATGATGCCGCCCATCGACGACACCCACACTACCTTGCCGCACTGGCGCGCTACCATCTTGGGGACGATGCCTTGCGCCAGTTCGATGTGGCGAAACACATTGACCTCGAAGGATTCGCGCACGCGCGCCATCGGAATGTCGACGACCGATCCGCTTTCCATGATGCCGGAGTTGAGCACTAGCACGTCGGGGTCGTAAGTCGCCGCACGCGCGAGGTCGGCATCGTCGAGCAAGTTGAGCTTGATGACTTCCAACGTGACGCCCGCGTGCGCCGCCTCATCGCGTAGGCTGCGCACTTGCGGCCAGGTCTCCGCGGTGGCCACCACGGCGTGCCCCCGGCGGGCCAGTTCGATCGCCGCGCCCAGGCCGAAACCGGAACTCGCGCCGGTGATAAGAATTTTCTTGCTCATGCTCATCCTGCCTTCTGTCTAGGTCCGAAGAGTATTCGGGCGTCGCTCGGAGGTCCGATCCCGATGCCGCAAGACGATCCGGGGCAGAACATGGATCTCCGCCCAGGCGTCTCGGCCGAGCGATGAACGCTAGACAATCTCGACTGCTGTAACAATCCCAACAATGTTTGATGACAAGACAAGAATCTTTCATTAATCGAGGCGCAGCGGTCGGCGCGCCTGGAATGGTGTTTTGGCGGTCATGGGATGAGGCGCCTCTGCAACCGTGTTTATTTGCCTGACAACGCTTCCGTCATCATGTTGATCAGCGCTCGCAGGCCGGACGATAGGTGGCGATGTCCTGAGTAGTACAGGCACAGGCCTGGAAACGGCGGGCACCATTCCTCCAGAACGCGTTGGAGTCGGCCGTCCTGGAGTGCCACTGTCGCCAAGTGGTCAGGCACGAAAGCGATGCCGATACCATCGATGGCCGCTTCCACCATCAGCGGTTGATCCGTCAACGTGAGCGGGCCTGAAGGGTTGATCCTTTCGACCACTCCCTGGCGCTCCAGCTCCCATCGGTAGATGGCACCACTTTCAAACCGGAAGCGGATGCAATCGTGGCGATACAGATCCTGCGGAACCTGGGGATGACCGCGTCGCTCGAGGTACGCGGGCGAGGCAATGGCTGCAAAACGTACCTCTTTCGAGACGGCCACAGCCACCATGTCTTTGGGAATGGCTTCAGCCAAGCGAATGCCGGCATCGAAGCCATCCGCGGTGATATCCGTGAGCCGGCCATCACTGACGATGTCTAGATGCACCTGCGGGTACGTGCTCAGAAAGCGGGCGAGCACGGGCTGCAGGACTAAGCGGATCGCCCCTTCACTGGTGTTGATCCGTACCGTGCCGCTGGGAACGTGATCGTCGCGCTCCACGTCGCAAAGCGCCTCGTCCAGCGCGGCCATTGCCGGCTTTAGTTTCAAGGCCAAGCGCTCTCCCGCCTCGGTCAGGGAGACGCTGCGCGTCGTGCGGTTGAACAGACGCACATTCAACCGCTGCTCGAGCACCTTGATCGAGTGGCTGATCGCTGACGGCGTCATGTCCAGCTCGACAGCGGCGCTGCGAAAACTCCGGTGGGCCGCGACCGCCAAAAACGCGGCGTAGGCCGCTAGGTCATTGCCTCTCGATTGATGAGTGGATTTCATCGTCAGATCAAATATTTTGCGGATTGTTGAGATAGTCCACGCATCCTAGGCTAATTGAGGGTGCTGCGTAGCGGCTTCCCCGCGTGCTGGTGTCACTCCAAGAACCCCGCCAGCCCTGACCGCGCGGACCGCCTGAACGAGGACAAGTCGATGAAAATGAAGGCCGTAGTGATGACCGGGGCTAATCGGCCCTGGGAGGTCCAAGAGGTTCCGATTCCCAAGGCCGAGCCCGGACTCGTCCTAGTAAAAATCCACGCGTCCGGCATGTGCTTTACGGACGTCTGGGCGACCCAGGGGGCCGGTGGCGACATCTATCCCCAGACCCCGGGTCATGAGGTGGTCGGCGAGATCGTTGAAGTCGGCGCCGGTGTGCGTACGCGCAAGGTGGGCGATCGGGTCGGTACGACCTGGGTGCAGTCGTCCTGCGGCCGCTGCCCGTACTGCCGCCAGAACCGCCCCCTGACCGGCCAGACGGCGATGAACTGTGTTTCGCCGCGTACGACCGGGTTCGCCACGCAGGGCGGGCATGCCGAGTACATCGCGATCGCCGCCGAAGGCACGGTGCTGTTGCCCGATGGCCTGGCCTATACGGACGCCGCGCCGATGATGTGCGCGGGCTATACCACCTGGAGTGGTCTGCGCGATGCAGAACCCAAGCCGGGCGACCGCGTCGCGGTGCTGGGAATCGGCGGATTGGGCCACGTCGCTTTGCAGTTCTCCAAGGCGTGTGGCTTCGAGACCATCGCGATCACGCATTCCCCGGACAAGCGCAAGCTCGCGACCGAGCTGGGCGCCGACCACGTCGTCGCCAATGCCGATGAGCTGCTGGCTGCTGGTGGCGCCGACGTGCTGCTGATCACCACCAACGACTTCGAGACCGCCGAAAAGACGCTCGCGGGCGTCAATCCTGACGGCCGCGTCGTCCTCTGCGGGCTGGACTTCAGCAAGCCGTTCTCGATTCCGTCCGACGGCAAGCCGTTCCACATGATGCGGCAGCGCGTGATCGGCTCCACGCATGGCGGGCAGCATTACCTGGCCGAGATCCTCGATCTCGCCGCACGCGGGAAGGTCAAGCCGATCGTCGAAACCTTCCGGCTCGACCAGGCCACGGAGGCGTACGACAAGCTGTCCTCCGGGAAGATGCGCTTCCGCGGCGTGTTCTTGCCGTCGCAGGGCGCGTAAGCATTCATCGCGAGAGCCACTCCGGTGATCCCGGTCTCACCGGAGTGGTTCAAGCGCAAGCGGTATCTCTGGACGCAATTCCATACGGCAGGAGCGAGGGTGTTCGCTGCCGTGGCGCAGAGGCGCCGTTCGCGACCGACTAGGACCGGACGCGGAGAAGCTCAAGCTTCTATAGACGATCAATTTCCGAAGCCCCCTCCGGCTCAAGAAGGAACGGCGATGCGCGACATTCTCAAGAATTACATCGACCACGCTTGGGTCGCCCCATCAAGTGACGCCACGCAGGAGATCGTCAATCCCGCAACGGGATCGGTATCGGGGCGGTTGGCGCTCAGCACGGGAGAGGATGTGGATCGCGCGGTCGCGGCGGCGCGACAGGCTTTTGCGAGCTATTCGCAAACCAGCCTGGAAGAACGCTCTGCCCTGCTGAACCGCATCGCCGATGGTCATGAAGCACGCGCGGAAGACATGGCGCGGGCTGTCACGGCGGATATCGGCACGCCCGTCGCCTACGCCCGCACGATCGTGCAAGTGGGCGCCGGACAATTCCGCCTTCTCGCCAAAGCGATCGAGACTTACCCCTTTGCAGAGGATCAGGGCGGCACGCGGATCGTCAAGGATCCCATCGGCGTGGTCGGAATGATCCCGCCGTGGAATTATCCCGCGCTCCAATCGGCCGAAAAGATCGCGCCCGCGCTCGCAGCCGGCTGCACCATGATCTTGAAGCCCGGAACGCCCTACACCAATCAGGTGCTGGCGGAGATCCTGCACGAAGCCGGCGTGCCGAAGGGCGTGTTCAATTTAGTCAACGGTCGCGGATCGGTGATCGGTACGTCGCTCAGTCGCCATCCCCATGTCGACATGATCGCCTTTACCGGATCGACCGCTGTCGGCATCGAAGTACAGAAGAATGCGGCCGATACAATCAAGCGCGTCAGCCTGGAACTGGGTGGCAAGTCGCCGCACATCATCCTGCCCGACGCCGATCTGCAGGCCGCGGCGCAAAGCGCGGTCGCCAAAGTCATGCGTAACAGCGGGCAGACCTGCGCCGCGCCGACGCGCACGCTGATCCCGCGCGTGCATAAGGCCGAGCTGGAAGCGTTGATCCGCACGGCCGCAGAAGCCATCCTCGTCGGCGATCCTCTGACCGATGTCTTCATGGGGCCGGCCGCCAATGAAGCGCAATGGAATACGGTGCAGAAGCACATCCAGGCGGGTATCGACGAAGGCGCGACACTGCTGACCGGCGGACCGGGGCGCCCCGAAGGGCTGAATGACGGCTGGTTCGAGCGTCCGACCGTCTTCACCGACGTCCGCAATGACATGTCCATTGCGCGCCAGGAAATCTTCGGCCCGGTCATGTCGCTAATCGCTTACGACACGGTCGAGGAGGCCATCGCGATTGCCAACGACACGCCTTATGGCTTGGCCGCCTACGTCGACGGCGGCGACCAAGCCGTCGTTCAGGCGGTCGCGAGCCGGTTGCGGGCCGGGCAGGTGATGCTCAATGGCAAAGGACCCGATTTTCATGCGCCCTTCGGCGGCTACAAGCAGTCCGGCAATGGACGCATCTGGGGCCTGGCGGGCCTTGAGGAGTATCTGGAAACCAAGGCCGTCGTCGGCGGTTGCTGATAGGTTGGTCTTCGCGCCGCCGGGTGCGTTCTGCGACCGTCAACGCCGGAACCCCGCGAATCGAATGGATATGGGTGGACTTCGTTGATGAACCACTCATCGGACCCCAAAAGCCTCCACCACCACGTGCGGCGCATGGGCGGACGCGACCCCCACGAAGCGCACCGGGTCGCGACGCCGCTGGAACTGCTGTTCGACCTGACCTTCGTCATTAGCTTCGGCTTTGCCGCTTCGCAGTTCGCGCATGCGTTGGCCGAGGGGCACTACTCCACAGCGCTGATCGGCTTCGGCTTGACCAGCTTCGGCATTTGCTGGGCATGGGTGAACTTTTCCTGGTTCTCGGCGGCGTACGACACCGACGACTGGCTGTTCCGGATCATGACCATGACCCAGATGATCGGCGTGTTGATCTTCGCTGTTGGGCGTCCACGCTTATTTTCTTCGCTGGAGAGCGATGATGGACGCGCCAGCACGGGCATGATGGTCTTCGGCTACGTAGTCATGCGCGTCGCCCTGGTGCTGCAGTGACTACGGGCGGCCAGTCAGAACCCCAGAGAAACAGGGGGCAGAGTGCACTTTCAAGGGCCCGCCCCTGAAACGCTATAGCCGTCGAAATACCATGCCGAAGCCGCTTCGCTGCTCGGCTCGACCTCCGCCGGAGTTGATCGCGAAATTTGACGCGCCTACGGCTCTCGACTTCAAACTGTTTTTTTCACACGTAGGAACATATGCCTGCGTTGATCATCATCCCGCTTGCGGATAGCCGGTGTCCGTTGAGCGCGGCGGCAGGCGGGGGAAGTCTAGCGACCGGCATATGCCCGGAACGGGAAGCGATTTCTCTCGATCCGTGGGACGGGGCTTGCAGGCGCATATCCACGATACCGCCGCGCCTGCGGGCGATACGATCGCAGCGGTGGCTTTTGAAGGCAGCTAAGCCAGGGTCAGCCCGCAGATTACTCGGGCGACAGGTTCAGTATGTATTCTCCGTCGATGTAGCAGGTTGAGCTCGTTGGCGGCCTGTAAATTACGCCGTAAGCAGGGACGAAGATGGCGCCATCTGACAATTAGCCACTAGGTGCCATGTCTCGATTTTTTTCGGGATGATCAGCGGGTCTTGCGTCCGCGCTCAAGTCCAAGCGTGGTCAGTTCTGGTGCGGACTCGATGACGCGCTCGAACAGCGACTGTCGGCTCAGCACATCGTCGAGCCGGTCCAGCGACTCGATCAGACCATCGACCTCCGCCACAATTTGCAATCCCGCCTGCTCCAGCATCTGCCACAGCGGTGTCAGCCGCTCGACCAGTTGCCGCCCCTTGCGAGTCAGCTGCATTGGCCTGCGGCGCGCATCGTCGGGATCGGTCTGTGACTGCACCAGGCCGGCCTTCTCTAGCGAGCTGCGAGTTTGGCTGATCGAGGCATGGGTGATGCCCAGAGTGGCCGCGAGCTCACCGACCGTGGCCGGGCCGTTCAAGGCCAGTTGGTTCAAGACACCGAACCAGCGCTGCTCGAACTCAAGACCGGCTGCGGCGTAGATCCGCGCCACGTCGCCGTCTATGCGGTCGGCCAGACGCCGCAGACGAGCGCCTATCGCCGCCCCGCCCAGGCTTCTCGGGTAGTCCATCAACGTTCTCCTGACTTCGCTCACTTGACATTATGTAGGCACCTACGGATATCCTGCAAGCCGGTCGTTCAATGAGCTGGTGGACATGAGCATGAACAAAAGTCACGACGCCTTACCCGGCCGACGGCGCTTCCTCGCCGCCGGGCTTGCGCTGGCTTCCGCGCCGGCCTTCGGCCTAACCACTGGCCCATCCCCGCCCGACTCGGCCTCGCGCGAATTCAACGCATTCGTGCTCGAACAGATGCGCCAGGCACGCATCCCGGGGCTAGCGGTTGGATTCGCGCGCGATGGCGTGACACGTTTCGCTCGAGGGTTCGGCTATGCCGACATCGAGTCGCGGCGCACGGTCGACGCCGATACGGTGTTCCACCTTGCCTCGATTACCAAGACCGTCACCGCCACCGCGATCGCATGGCTGCACGAACAAGGCCGATTGGACCTGGATGAGCCGGTCGCACGTCATCTGGATTTCCCGCTGCACCACCCGCGTCATCGCCGCACGGCCATCACTGCACGGCAATTGCTGATGCACACCTCCGGCATCAGCGACGCGAACTACTACCGCATCGACTTCCGTCGGTCCGGTCGCGACGCCGACCTGTCCCTGCACTCTTTCCTGCGCGATTGCTTATTGCCCGGTGGCAAGGCGTATTCGGTTGACGGCAGTTTTTCCGCGCAGGCGCCCGGCGCGGCCTGGGGCTACAGCAATGTCGGTTACGCCGTGCTCGGCGAATTGGCCGCACGCGCGAGCGGCGAGGACATGCGCGAACTGAGCCGTCGCGAGTTGTTCGCCCCGCTCGGCATGACCAGCACTTTCTGGACCTTAGCCGCCACCCCGGCCGCACGCAGCGCGACGCCATACCTGACGACCGACGGCGCCTACGTGCGCCTGCAGCCGATCGGCTCGCCCGATTGGCCCGGCTCGATGCTACGCAGTTCCATTGCCGACCTCACCCGCTACGTCGCCGCCGCGGCCAACGGCGGCGCGACTGCCGACGCGCGCATGCTGCGGACGCAGAGCATGGCGGAGCTGCTGCTGATGCGGCAGCCGGCCCAACTGCCGACGTGGCTCAGTGGCCAGGGGCTTGGCTGGATGCAGGCGCGGCTTGGCGACCGTACCTTGGCCAACCACTGGGGCGGCGATCCGGGCGTGTTCACCGCCGCCTATCTCGACCCGGACACACGTTGCGGCGTCGCGATCCTGTGCAATGTCACCGCCACCGACGCCAGCAAGGCTGCCATCAAGAACATCACGCTGAGGCTGCTGTCGAGACCGGATGAGATGTACTGAGCGCACGGTTGCCGGTGCTGACGGTTTCGGGCTGACCGAGGACGGTCGAGTCGTATCGAGACGTATAAAGCGCGGTACGCCGGCCATAGACCACCGGGTTGCCGCTCGCTGCGAATGCAAGTCGAAAGCGCGGATTTATAGTCTCTTCGAGCCTGCGCCGTCTCGCGGCGAGGCTGGATTCGGCCGTCAGGCCGCTCTCCCCGATCTCTCGCGTTTGCCCGTCTGTGAGGCTTCTCCCTCACAGTCCGCATTGGAGGCGGTCATGACAATTTTCTTAAGGATAATCATCGCAACCGGTTTGGGTTTGGCGGCGCTGCCATCGGCAGCCCAGGACTGTACCGTCTTCGAGCATCGCGACTACGGGGGCGCCCGCAGGAGCATCGCCGCCGGCGAAGTCCTGGCGGGATTGGAGGATCCCGGCGTCAACCAAACGTGCTCTCACAGCAACTGCGCTATCGACTGGCAACCAAACTGGAACGATGACATTTCGTCGTTCCGCGTGCGCAAAGGCTGCACCATCACCTTGAGCGAACATATCGATGGCAGCCGTATCCCACCGCGCGGATATGGCGCGCATTTCCGCAGCAGCAAGAGCTATCGCTATGTCGGCTCCGCTTGGAACGACAAGGCATCGCTGGTGGAATGTTCCTGCCGAAATTGACCTGAGCGCACGGGCGGAACGCAGATCGGCTCGACTGCGGCCCGTGCATTCAGTGTTGACGAAGTCGCTACGCGGCTCTGCTCGATTCGAACACCAGGGAAGGTTCGCTTTTAGTCAAAAGCGGACACCGAGATCGGGCCGGGCGACTGGATCGGCGCCAGTGTCTACTTACGACCCGAGCGGCCGTCGTCCATCAGGGGGGGCGGCCGCTCGTGGTCCGTTGCACAATCCATCATGATGACAAGGCACAGACGAGCCGAAGCCCGCTGCGCGGCTCGGCCCGAGCGTAGTTGACTTTGGCGACGAAGCTTGAGGTAGTCGAAGCGATCCCGTTCAAATCGGCATCGCCCAGGGGAGCCGCAGCCGATCTTCGTCAACATCCTTGGCCCTGTAACTTCTGGGAAATGCCGCGATGCGAGCTTCGAAAGTGGGTCTAATCCTTGTCTGCAGTGGCATGGGCATGATCGTCCTGGCCATGTTTACGCTGTTCAAGGGAGTGGCGCAGTCCACCGGCGGAGGTTATGGCCGACCGATAGACGACTTCATCGGCGAAAACTTTTCGGGGCTGGGCGTTCTCGTCGCGGTAATCGGCTTGATCGTCTGGCTGACGAATCGTTTTCCTGCCAGAGCATCCACGGCGCATGTTGGCGAAACTACCCAAGCACCTGCTGAGTGCGTCCAAGAGTCGAAGGCCCCCCACGCGGGGCGGCGCGAGTTCCAGGGCGTCGACCAGTTCGGCTGGCCGCATACGGTTGTTGCGGTCCAGGCAGAGGATGAGAACTCGAATAACGAAGGCGCAGTCGCGGGTGCGCTCAGCCTGTATAAACTCGGTGACGGTGGTCTGGTCCGAATTCTGCCGGGGCTCTACGAGGACCCTGCCAGCAAGGCCCGGATTCGATGCGATGATCCAGATGCGCCCTAGTCGAAGCCGCTTCGCGGCTCGGGCCAATTCGATCGCTATGAGGCTCGGAATATGTCTAGAGCATTTCTGCTTTCGTTCCTTCTCCTAACCTCGTGCTCGACCGTTGGCCAGGACAAACCTCATGGACCATTAGCAAAACGGGTCGGGCATCAAGTTGAACTTAAGGGAAGCTACGCAATTGGCAAGCTTGCCAACGCCGTCAGTTCAAAAGGCTGGTACGTCTATTTGTTCGATCCGTTTCAAGTACCTAGCGAGATCAATCCAGGCACCCAGATCATCGCCAGCGGCAGGCTCGAGTTCGTTAAGGGCGTTCGCGGATCAGACTGTAGCGTCCATGACTGTGCGGTTGCCGGCATACCCCCGCACTACTTCATGCGAGGCGCCTCTGTCGTAGTCGCGCCCTAATAAGTCACTCAAGCCGAAGCCGCTTCGCGGCTCGATGAAATTCAGGCGCCAAATCATTTGCAGAAACAGGGGTCAGAGCGCACTTTCAAAGGCGTGCCCGCTGAAACGCCATGCCTTCGAAATACCAAGGCGAAGCCGCTTCGCGGCTCGGCTCATCCTATCTAATGGATCAAACAGCCCGCTGATCGGGCTTGCGCAACAGATCCATGCGGCGGCGCGTGGCGATGATGCTCATTCAAGGCCCAAAGCCGCCGCTTAGTCCGACAATTGTCGCAGCAGCGCCTCGGCTTCGCTGCGACGCGGCGTGCCGGGCGTCGTCAGCGCCTGCAGCACCGGAACCGCTTGACGCAGGTATTCTCGCGCGCTGTCGCGTTGGCCGCGCCGCACGTCGATCTGCGCGGCGATCAATCGGGCGTTGGCGATCATCAGCGGACTGTAACCGGGGTTGCCGCCGGCGCTGGCCAAGGCTTGTGCGATCTGCTCGGCGGCCAGCTCCGGCTCGCCGCGCGCTGACGCCAGTTCGGCCGACAACACGGTCAACGAAGGTTTGAAGTTCTGCATCGCCTTCGGCCCGGTATCGACCGTGCGCATTGCTTGGCTCAGCAGGCGCTGCGCCGGTTCCAGACGCCGGTCGCGGATCAGGGTGCGCAAGCGGCGAAGCTTAATGCCCAATAGCGTCATGGGCTCATTGATTGCCTGCGCGGCCGCATCCGCGGCGTCCAGATCGGCATAGGCCCGGGCGAACTGGCCCAACTCGGTATGAGCCACCGCGCGCGTCACATAGGCTTTCGCGCGTGCGGTATTCAAATGGGCTTCGTCGTTGGTGTTTGGCATCAACGCCAGCGCGGCGGTTTCCAGCGCGATCGCGCGCCGGTAGTCGCCGGTGGATTCTGCGTAGACCGCGCCCAGATTAGTCCACAGCTTGGCTCTCAGCGTCGGGTCAAGGTCCAGCTGTTCGCCTATCGCGTAGGCGCGTTCGTAGTGCTCGATCGCCGCTTGCGGCCGGCCCATGCTGTTGAGCAGCACCGCCAGGGAGTTTTCCGCTTCCAGGGTGTAGCGGCTGCGCTCGCCGTAAACGAGATAAGCGATGCGCAGCGCCTGCTCCGCTTCGCGCAGCGACTCGGGATGGCGTCCCTGCAACCGGCGCAGTTGCGAGCCGTCCATATGCGCCTGATACCAACGCGGGTCGTCGGGCTTCCAGGCGGTCTTGGCCAAGCTCAGCGCTTCGCCCAGATAGCGATCCGCGCTCGCCAGATCCTGCGCCTGCAGCGCCACCACTACCAGGCCCAGGCTCATCTGCGCGCGCAGCGCCGGTTGTGGCGTCGCCGCACGATCGAGCGCGGCCAAGGCACGCTGGGTGTAATCGCGAGCGCTCGCGTAATCCGCCGACTGAGCCGCGGCGTTGGCAAAATCGCTGTAGGCCTTCGCCAGATCGACCGGATCGGCGCCGTCGCGTTCGCGCAGCGCGATCTGTTCCCGCTGCACGGCCATCGCCTCGCGGTGCTGATCCAGCAGGGTCAGCAGAATCGCGCGAATGCTCAGTTGCCGGTCGCGCAGGTCGGCATCGAACTTCGCACCCTGGTCGAGCAAGGCCATCGCGGCGTCCGCGGCGCGCAGACCCGCGCGCGGGTCGTTCAATTCGGCGTAGACCTCGGCGATGCTGAGCCAGGCGATCGCGCGGGTCTGCGGGTCTTGCGCGCGATCGGCCTGCAACGCGGCGGCCGCGCCCGAGAGCAGGCCCGAGGCGGTCAACGGTTGACCGCGCGCGTTGTCCGGCGAGGCCTGGATCAGCACCGAGGCGAGATAGCGACGCGAGGCTTCGGCATGCGCGGCCTCACGTTCGGCGTGCAGGCGCGAGGCCTGCGCACGGCTGGCCTCGCGCTCGGACCGCGCGCGCGCGATCTGGGCGGCATGTTCGGCATGCAGCGCTCGCTGGCGTTCGATATCCAGACGCCACACGAACAGCCCGGCCCCGATCAGCGCCACTGCCGTGGCCGCGGTTGCCAGGCGATGACGGCCGACGAACTTGCGCAGCCGGTAGGACGTGCCGCCTGCCGCCGCCAGCACCGGTTTGCCTTCCAGGTAGCGCCGCAGATCGTCGGCCAGCGCGGCGACGGTGGCATAGCGTTCGCCGGGAAGCTCGGCGCAGGCGGTAAGCACGATCCGGTCGAGATCCCCGCGCAGCGCACTGCGCAGGGCCGGATCGTCGACCCGGCTGCTGGGTGACGGAACCGGCGCATCGCGGCCACGCAGATCCGACAGCTTGCGACCGGTCAGCAAGTCGAACAGCACGGCGCCGAGCCCGAATACATCGGTCGCGGTGGTGACGTTTTCGCCGCGCAGTTGCTCGGGCGCGCCATAGCCGGGAGTGAACGCCACGGTTACCGTGTGCGCCGCCATTTGCGCGTCGCTCATCGCCACGGCGATACCGAAATCGAGCAGGACGGGAGAGCCGTCGGCTCGCACCATGATGTTGGAAGGCTTGAGGTCGCGGTGCAGCACCAGCCGCTGATGCGCGTGCTGCACCGCATCGCACAGCGCCAGCATCAGCTCCAGGCGCTGACGCGGCGAGGCTGGCGCGCTCGCCAGATGCTCGTGCAGCGACTGGCCCTCGATGTAGTCCATCAGCAGGTATGGCTGGCCGCTCGCACCGATTCCGCCATCGATGTAACGCGCGATGCAGGGATGATCCAGGCTTGCCAGCAGGCCGCGTTCGCGCGCCATGCGTCGGCTCGCAAGCTGGCCGGGCTGTACGTGGAGCAGTTTCAAGGCGAGCCGCTGCACGCCGTCGCCGGCATCTCGCTCGATCAGGAACACCCGGCGGGGGGGGGGGGGGGGGGGGGGGGGGGGGGGGGGGGGGGGGGGGGGGGGGGGGGGGGGGGGGGGGGGGGGGGGGGGGGGGGGGGGGGGGGGGGGGGGGGGGGGGGGGGGGGGGGGGGGGGGGTGGTGGTGGGGGGGGGGCGATAGGGGCCAATCAGGGGCTCGATCGCGGCCAGGTCCGGAGCCTGACGCCCATCGAGCTGCAAGGCCGTATCCAGGGCCGAGCCCAGGGAAAGATTCAAGCCGGGATTCAGAGCGAGCGCCTCGGCGAGACGCTCGACGATCGGATTGGGCCGCGCAGCGGCGCCGTCTTCGGTGACCAGATCGAGCAAGTGCTGCGCCGCCGCACGCACCTCGAGGTCGGGTTCGTTGTCCGACAAAAAGGTTCGGCGCTTGGACGCCGGCCGCAACAAGGCCTCGTGGAAGATATGTTCGACCCGCGCGTGCTGTTCCGGTGTCATTCGCTGAGCTGCCCGCGCAACCAGGTTTTGGCGAAGCGCAGGTCGCGTTCGACCGTGCGCAGATTGATCGACAGCGCCTCGGCGATTTGCTGCTGGCTCAGCCCTATCAGGAATGCCAGTTCCAACACCCGGCATGGGCGCGGATAAAGCTTGTCCAGCACGGTCAGCGCGTCCTCGATCTCAAGCCAACGCTGCTCCGGCGACAACCCGGACGGCGCCGACTCGCGTTCGATGTCGAACCAGGTGATGACCACGCCGCCCCCGCGCTTCTCGGCTTGACGCTGGCGGATCAGATCCACCAAGGTGCAGCGGATCGCCGTCGCGGCGATGCGAAAGAAATGCGCCCGGTTCTGCGCGTCGACCCGATCCTCGAGCAGGCGCAACACGGCTTCGTTGACCAGTTCGGTGGGATCAAGCGCCAGGCGCCTGTGCTGGCCCAGATGGCGCAGAGCGATCGCCTTGAGTTCGTCGTAGACCAACCGATACAGCGCCTCGCGCGCGCCGTCATCGCCGGCACGACATGCATGCAGCAAACTGGTCACGTCCCCTGTGATCGACTGGTCTGTCAAATCGTGCCACTCCCCACACCGTCGGAGCATACGATGGCCATCGTCCGAACGCACGCCGCACGGCAGCGAAATCCATTGCGAAGATGGAACCCCGGCTGCGGGGCTCCACCTTTGTTTTCGAGAGCTTTATCCATCGCCGCCCGCCCGTCGCGGTCTTACCAATCCGCGTTCAGGGCGGCGCGCCAGGATTCGGTGATCGACATCTGCATTTCCATTCCCACCGTCAAGCTAAACGGCCCGTTATTCAAGTTAGCGCCCGCGAGATAGCCATTCGCATCGGCGACCGCGACCCTTTGAGCCTCGTTTTATCCGAACGAAGTGGCGAAGATCATTTCGTTGGCGGGATTTTTCCGCGATTTCCACTGCTGCAGCGAGGCGCGCGTCACGCTCACCCCACCGAGGATCTGCAGGTCGGCCGGGCCACGCGCCAGCGAGGCGACCGCATGATCTTCCAGCGCGGCCAGCTTCGACTCGACCTCGGACAGACTGGCCGCGGTCGCGAAGATCTGGTCGATGCCCTGGATGTAGGAGAACTGCGCTGCACTGTAACGGCTGCGATAGGGGTCCAGGTTCTCGCTCAGCGACTTGTCCGCATTGAAGTGGCTCTGATTGAAGAAGTCCTTGTTTTGGGCCACATACGCGTCGCGCGCGCCCTCCACCGGCATGCCGCAGTCGTACACCAGCACTTCCAGCGGCGAACGTTGGCCAGTGGGATCGCGCGCCAGCATGCATCCGAGGTAGGCGTTATGGGCGACGCCGGCTCCATTCATGGGGTTGTTCGAAGGCCCCCACGGCGACTGCGGCTCCGCCGCGGGCGCCGCGAGGGTTACAGCGGCCAACGCAGCGGCGAAAAAACATGCGGTGTATTTCATCGTGTCTCTCCATGTCGATGATGTGGATGAGTGACGGGTCCATCGCTGCGGACCCGGATTCGCCGTACCGACGCCTTGCGGCTTCAGCGGGGATCACTCATATAGTTCGAAATCCGAGATCAAAAACCGACATAGATCCGTCATCTATTGCACCATCATGCGTAAGCCGCCCACGCCAAACGAATGCTTTGGAAGGGACGCGCCAGTTCTTGGATATAGGCAGAGCGTCGTAGGTTTCGCTGAGAGACGGTCGCAGTTTTCTATTCGCATGAAACGGCAGCATTCGATTGGGCAATGAAGTGGCATGCGCTGGCGTAGCTCCTTCAAGCCGAAGCCGCTTCACGGTTAGACTAAACTCAGGCTTTAGGCATCAAGGATGCAACTCATGGGAGATTGGGGCTTGGCGGCGGAGGATAACGACGTCGCCGCTGATTGGTATGGACATCTGTTCGACAGCACTCGTCTTGCCGCCCATGTTGAGGAAGCTCTGAACAGGGATTCCGACAGCGAACCGGACGTCATTCGCGCTGCCGCATTCGTGCTGGTGCAACTGGGCCGTGTGTACATCTGGCCGGCCCATGAGATGGATCGCCATCTCAAACTGGCTATTCAAAAGCTGGAAGCCGTTCGGGAGCTGGAAGAATTTCGCGAAATCGATGGGCTCGTGGCAGAGATCGACAATGAAATTTCCATACTTCGCTCACGGCTCGGACTGGAAGACAGGCTTGGCGCGTAAAGATTCAATGCGGCCTACATCGCCGCAAGGCTCGGCACGATCAACCCTGCCCGCCTCGCCTTGAACCAGGGGGCAAAGTAGCTTTCAAAAACCTGTTCCTGGGCCGAGCTAAAATTCAGGCCGAAGCCGCTTTGCGGTTCGGCGAGCGACCGCCCCCCTTTACCAGGTACCGAGATCATTAGGGGCTCTCGCATCTGCGAGGCGCCCTAACGGTATCGAAAAGTTGTCTCGCGTTTCTTCGGCGCTCGTCGCAGGACTTCCGATATTCGCCGCGCGGACTGAGAAAGCGACCCGGTTTGATCCCGCTTTGGCCCTGGCGTGACTTCCGCATGGGTAATAGCTTCGATCCCTAGCTACGCGCTTGGCGTAAGGTCAGCGCGGTCAGCGCCACAAGGGAATGTCCAATGATCAGCTTGCGATTGAACTCGTTCCGCGTCGCCTCGCGCGCTTGCATTCTTGCCGCTTTGATTGCTTCCTACGGAACGTCGGCTGCTACCGACCAGCCAAGGGAACGAACACCGCAAATGTTCCGTGACTTCGCTACGCTTTCCCACGAGGATTTATCGGCCGCCCGTGAAAGACTATTGGACACTGTGGTCCTGACCGACATCCCTGCGCCGAACGCCAGAGTCATCAAGATGGTCGGCATTGATGGCAGAACAGGTAACGTCATGCTTTACCTGCTGAACACCTGCACTGGGCAGCTCTTCGATGTAACGGGCCAGGTGGTGTATCAATATCCTGGCGATTGGGGCGATGTGGATTGCTGATCCATTTGACTGCGATCAGCTGTCAGATTCCCGAACTCACGTGACAACCGACGAAGGACGAATGTCCCGCTTTCATCGGATGCTACACGCCAGTCGTCCCGGCGTGTAGCAGCTTGCAATTGGTCCAAGCCGAAGCCGCTTCGCGGCTCGGCTCAATTCAGGCGCGGGAATGTTCGCTTTTGGCCGATAGCGGGCGCTGCATGCGCGGCGCCCGCATTTGGAAACGATACGCCGGGCGTCGAGCGCCGTCGATCAGCGGAACTCGTTGACCTTGCGCAGCATATTGTCGACCAAGCGCTCCGGCATGAAGCGGCGCAGAGCTCGTACCTGACGCGATTGCTTGCCGGCGGAGTAGCGCAGCATCGGTTTCGCGGCCGTCGCCGCCTTGACTACGGTATCGGCGACGATCTCGGCCGGGTCGCCCAGCTCCATCCACTTGCGCATCAGATTTTCGCTGCGTAGGCGTTCGTCGGCGTATTCCGGCAGGGGGCGGTCCGCGCGCGTGAGGTTTTCTTCGAAAGAGGTGCGCGTGACACCGGGCTCGACGAGCAGGGCGCGAACCCCGAAGGCGCGCAGTTCGTGATCCAGCGATTCCGTATAGCCTTCGATAGCGTGCTTGGTGGAAGCGTAGTAGGCGTTAAACGGAGCGGGGATCAGGCCGAGGATGGAACTCATGTTGATGATCCGTCCGCTGCGTTGTTTGCGCATCACCGGCAACACGGCATTGACGACGCGCGCCACGCCGTAGACGTTGACGTCGAACAGGCGCTGGACCTGTGCGACCGAGGATTCCTCCGCGCCGCCCAGCAGGCCGATGCCGGCATTGTTGACCACCAGGTCGATCCGGCCCGTTTGCCGCATCACCTCCTCGATCAGCGCCTGCACGGAAGTCTCGTCGGTGACGTCGCAAACCAGCATGTTCACCCCCGGCGAGCCGGTCGCCGGCTTGCGACTGGTTCCGAACACGCGGTAGCCGGCTTTGGCCAGCGCCTGAGCAGTCGCGCGGCCGATGCCGGAAGAGGCGCCGGTTACTACGGCGACGCCGATATTTTGCTTAGTCATGTCTCTAGCCTCAGTGGGCGGATCGTGGGGGCCAGTGGCGCCGCGCCTTGGCTTGGAAGCGGGCACTGCGTTGTTCGGGAAGGGAGTGATCGCGGCCGAGATGCCTCGGCTCGAACTATGATGATGACCATAATCTAAAATGTCAACATTTTGATTATGCCTATCATCAATGAGACACTAGCGCCCGTTTCAACGTGAGGTTCGGACGTGAAGGTCACCAAGGCACAGGTTCAAGAGAACAGGGCGCACATCGTCGAGACCGCCGCAGCCCTGTTCAGGGAGCGCGGCTACGACGGCGTGAGCGTGGCCGACCTGATGGCGGCCGCCGGTTTCACCCACGGGGGCTTCTACAAGCACTTCCGCTCCAAGGCGGACCTGATGGCCGAGGCGGCGGCCAGCGGCATTTCGCAGCGTGTAGCCGACAGCGTCGACTTGGATTTGTACGAGTTCGTCGCGCAGTACCTGTCGCGCGAGCACCGCGACGCCCTCGGCACGGGCTGCACAGTGGCCGCGCTGGGCGGTGACGCCGCGCGCCAGTCTCAGGACATCAAAGCAACGTTTTCGGAAGGCATCGAAAGCAGCCTAGCGGCGTTCCAGCGCGACGAGGCCGCGGCACCGGGCGGCCGCAAGGCCGATCGGCACATGATGATCGATACCTTCGCCCACGCCGTCGGCGCTGTGATCCTGTCGCGCGCCTGCCCGGACGACTCTGCCTTGGCGGACGAGATCCTGGAGGTCTGCCGCGTACGCATCCTTGCGTCGCTGGCGACGCAAGCCGGGGCCAGGTGACGAATCTTGTTTGGCTCCCCAATCTCAATGTCTGCAATTGGTCGTAAGCGTTCAATAACCACGTGCGCCACCGCAGCGCACGAGCCGCTGGTCCAAACGAATGAATTCGCGAAGCCAAGTGGCGCACTCAAGCCGAAGTCGCTCCGCGGCTCGCCGTTGGCACCACCGTAGTGAGCCGGCGGAACTGGTCCGCAGCCCATCGCCACTGAGAAAAGCGTGCCGTCCTTCAGTTAACTTTCTCACGTCGGCGGATTGCAACGATCAAGCCACCTCGTCAGCGATGTCGCCAAACACAGGGCAGGAACTTGAGCCATCGATTCCAGGCGAGCCTTGAAATCGGAAATCGGGAGCGACTCCAACAAACCCACTGCATGCATGACATTCAGCACAGCCAAGCTCAGTCAGCCTGACGGCAAAGCGCATTCAGATATGGACTACTTTGCACACGCTCTAAGTTCATCGATAGGTTTCGCGCCGTTGGTCCACTGAATGGCCATCGCAGTTTTGCCATCAAGCAATAACTTGAATCTCTGCGTATCACGCATTCCATCCACTGCCGCTTTTAGACTTGGCACGGCAAACGTAACCGCCCCAAAGTCTCTCGACTTCTTGTAATTGAACACCTCAACAGTCTGGGCTGGCTCGTCGTCCTGCTGAAGAGTTATCTTCATTTTTTTCACGTTCCGCGGCTTGGGCAGTTCAGCCCCCTGAAAAATCAACCACGCCTCCTGTTTTGGTTGCTGGAAGCCCATGATGGTGACCAGGCCGCCCTCCGAACGATCCTTGTCGCTCGTATATTTGGCGAACGTTGCCGCACATAAATTGCCTTCGGGTGTGGATTTCGAATCGACATGCCATAACCCCTTGGCAAGCTGCTCGCGCTCTTTCTCTTCTGCCTCCCGCCTTTCCTTTTCGATGCGCGCAAATTCTGCCAGCTTCTCAGGGGTGTAAGTTGGGTAGTTTGGCGCATCTCGATCAGAACCGATCGCATCGATTGCGGCGCGT
Organism: Lysobacter capsici; assembly: GCF_018732085.1. Lineage (NCBI taxonomy): Bacteria > Pseudomonadati > Pseudomonadota > Gammaproteobacteria > Lysobacterales > Lysobacteraceae > Lysobacter > Lysobacter capsici. Next base: position 6,006,001 of record NZ_CP076103.1, read on the forward strand.
TGGTCCCGAAGCATGTCCCAGCCGGTGTATTCATACGGCGGACTACATCCATTTCCGTCGTACACCATGCCGGTGGGACAAGCCAGTGCCGTCATGGGCAGCGAAACAACAATCAGAGCCAAACTTGCAAGAGGTTTCATCCTGATTTCCCCAATTCCATTCACTTGTGGAGTTGCTTGTTCTTACGACTTATCTGAGTGTACGTTGAGACACAGCCGGGCGTCGTCCGAGCTGGGGCCACCCACTGATAGGAGATGATCCATCTCCTTATGCACTTACGCCACCTTTGGCCTAGACACCTTCTTACCTGCCGGCTGCCGGACGGCCTTCTTGCCCGGCCTCGGCGCAGCGTGGCGCTCCAGCAACTCCAGAACCTGCGCCTTGCTCGGACCACGAATCAACGCAATCTTGTCCAGGAATTCCTGGCGAGGACGGGTCTCGGTTTGTTCCCAGTTGTACAGCGCTTGCAAGTTGGCGCCGAGCAACGGCTCGAATGCATCGCGAGACAGACCCCGCCGTTCCCGCAACTTGCGCAGAAGCGCGCCGGAAAGCTGCCGTCGCGACGGCACGCTGCTGAGCCAGAAGGTTGGCCGGGCTTCTTGCACTCGTATGGAGTCGGCGCCTAACAATCCGTTCGTGCCGAAGCCGCTTTATCATTCGGCTGAATTCAGTGTCATAACGTACCGGGGGAAACACGTGTCAATTGGAAGGCATATGGGGTTTTTAATCACCGCAGTACTCGCATCGGCGCTGATCGCTGGCGGGGCGCAGGCGTCTGCGAAGGATGAGGTTTCGACTGAAGCGATAGACGCAGCGCTCCTGGAAACCGAATTCACTGTTCTTGGAATTGGCGTTTCGTTTCAGCAGTCATTTCTGCAACGACCGGCGACCCGGAGCGAGATGGCTTGTCTCAACTCAAGAATAACGCCATTGGTTCGCGACCACTTCGACTCCGCCAAGAAGTCGGCGTTGACTCTCGAGGAAATCCAGCGGGGAAACCAGCTGGCCTCAGCCAATGTTTTTGCCATGATCAGGCGCTATATCATCGATCACCGCGAGCAGTTGACCGCAGAGATCGAAAGCGCCGGGCTTAACTTCAGCCACTATTTTCTCACCACCGCCGCGGCCCGGACGAATCAGCCTGCTCAGGAACGCAATCAGGTCGAAGAATTCATTGCCTGGCATTCAGGGGTGCATCCCAGAATCAGCGCAGCGGTCGGAACTCAGACCCCCAAGCTCGTGCAAGATGTTGCGATCGCCTTCGTAAGCTGCCGCGATGCGCCCTGACACTTCATTCAAGCCGAGGCCGCTTCGCGGCTCGGCAGAGTTCGGATAAGTTCTGAATATCGCGCTGACGGCGGTACCTGTTTCGCGCTGGGTTGCTCGTCGTCAATCCAGCCCGCGAACGACCGCTATTTGATGTGAGCGACGATCCCGGCGGCGATCGTGTCGAGAAGCGGCTGCGGCAGGTCGTGCCCCATACCCTCGACACCCTTCTCGGGATCTCCCAGCCACACGGCCCCGGGGATCGCATCGCGCGTGGCCTTGCCGCCGGAAATGTGGATGAGCGCGTCCTCGTTACCGTGGATGACCAGCGTCGGCAGGGTCAGGGCATTGAGTTCCTTCGTGCGATCGCCTGCGAGCAAGATCGCGCCGACTTGACGGGCGCCGCCGCCGGCGTGGGCCGGACCACCGTTCGAATCGAGCGAACGCTTATATGCCGCTTCGGCAAGCGCTCGGCGACGAGGGGCCTCTTCGGCGGCATAAGTATCCGAGCCGATAAGATCGTATAGCGCCGCGACATGATCGATCGCGCCTTCCGGGTCGGACGGCGGCTCCTTGATCAACTCCGCGATGACGCCGGGCTGCGCATAGCCGACCCAGATATTGCCGGTGGTGCTCATGATTGAGCACAGGCTGCGCGCTCGCGCGGGATAGTTGATCGCCAGTCGCTGCGCGATCATGCCGCCCATCGAAGCCCCAACGATGTCGGCCTTGTCGATCCCAAGGTGATCCAGCAACTGGATGGCGTCATCGGCCATGTCACCCAGGCTATATCCGTCGGCGGGCGGCTGCCCGGTCCGCCATCGGGTCAGGCCGCTGTCGCGGTTGTCGAAGCGGATGACCCGATACTTCTCTTTCAGCTTATCGACGAGTTGCTGCGGCCAATGAATCAGCTGGGAATTCAGGCCCATGATCAAAAGCACGGGCGGGTGCGACGAGTCGCCTTCAACCCGATAGCACAATTTCACGTCTTCGATCTCAACGAACAAGTCTTCGGACTTCACTGTCATGAGTTTTCTCCATTACTGGCATCGTACATAGGTATTGATATACCTGGGAGTAGAGCAGTCCAGCGTTTATCGACTACAACCAACTGAGCGACTCGCCCCGGCCTGCAGATCGATCCGCCGCATTCAAACCGGCCTGAAACGGGCAGCAACGCGATAACGAGAAAAGCGAGTCGACCGGCCAAGCCCCTTGCCGACGCAGCTCACGGACAACTTCCGGTGGATATACCGTCCATCCGGATCCGGTTCCGAGACGGGGTAGACGGACTCCGTCTGGATCACCGAATCTAACGAGCAAGCACGAAATCTCACGGAGCTTAAGTGCCCTCCCCTGAGTGCCCTCTTGCTTACCAAAGGGGCAGGGCCCATCGTCGCGGTGCGAGCGCAGCACAGTGATCGTTGATGACGCCGCACTCGCTCTGGATTCTTGGCGACGATCCCCGGCCGCTCGCCACAATGAACAAGCTGCTCAAGCCGAAGCCGCTTCGCGGCTCGGCGTAGCCAACTCATTGGCCAGCACACTCGCGCGTTCCGGAAACCAGAGCTTATTGGACCCAAGGCGTGAGCAAGGGGGAGTTGGGAGGAATATCGCCAAGCAGGGAGATGGCGCCAGGTTCCGTGCCCGAAATGACGAAGATGCTGAGGAATCGAGAGGATGTAGCGCAAAGCGGCTTGATGCTCACCGAGCGCGCGACATCGTCGGCCGTCACCGCAGTGCCGACAGTTCGCCAGGGACACAGCGCTGCGCCCGGAAGACCTCGCCCGGTCCGATCATCTTTCTGGTACTCGGCTATATTGAGCGCCCTTTCCATGTCCCCTCACGGCGCCAACGCATGCAAGCGAGTTCGATGATGGTTCGAAACAGATCGTGGCTTGGCTGCTTGATATTGTCCGCAGCCTTCTCGATCGCAGGCTGCAACCGCGCGGACACGCCGGCGAAACACCTGGAAACCGAGATCGATGAAGTCGCCGCCAGCCTGATCGAGCAGCCTCTGCTCCACTCGACCTCGATCGGGGTCGTGTACCGAGGAAAGGAAATCATCCGCCATCGCGGCGATATGCACGCCGGGAAGCCGAGCCCTCCGACCGACGCGACCCTTTACGAAATCGGCTCGTTGAGCAAGACCCTTGCTGGAACCCTGATGGCCAATGCCGTCCTGGAACGCAAGCTGAGCCTCGACGACGACGTCCGGATGTATCTGAGCGAGTCCTATCCGAATCTGCAGTATAACGGCGAGCCCATCCGCATCCGCCACCTGCTGACGCATACCAGCGGCCTGCCCAATATGTTGCCCGAGCGAGCGAATACGGTGCTCGCCGACTTCACCGACCGGCGCACGCCTGGCGAGCTCAATGTCATCTACGCGCACTACGGCAAGGCGGATTTCTTCAAGGATCTGCACGCTGTCGAGATTCCGCGGATGCCCGGAAAGAAGTACGCCTACTCCAGCTCCGGCACGGAACTGACGGCGCATATTCTCGAAACGGTCTACAAGCGCGACTACGAGTCGCTGCTGCGTGGATCGTTCCGCGATTCGGCGGCGATGACGGGCATCCGCATCAGACTGAGCGATGCCGAAGCGGACCGGCTTGCGATCGGCTACCACAGCGACAACCCGGCGGCGACCACACCGATGCCGCAGCTGCCTTGGGGCGCATCCGGGAACGTGAAGGCGACCGTCCCGGACATGATGAAGTACCTGAAATTCCAGCTGGCCAACGGCCCTGTCGTAAAGGAATCGCATCGGACCCTCGTCGAATTCGATTCCGGGTTCAGCATCGGCTACTTCTGGAACATCGTCACCGACGACCGCTTGAAAGGCGTTTACTACGCGCACCACGGCGGCGTGCCGCGGTCGCAGTGCTACATCTACATCGTGCCCAAATACGATCTTGGCATATTCATCATCACCAACCAGAGCGGCGACCAGACCGCGAACGCCATGGAAGCGGCGATCGACAGGCTGGTCGAGAAAATCGCGGCGCGGGAAAATATCGCCAGTTGAGCGGCGTCGGCGCGAACCGCGAGCGTCCGATAACGCCGCCCGGCAATTCATTCAATCCTAAGCCGCTTCGCGGCTCGGCCTGACGAGGCAACGCATGGGGCTTCGTTCATGCCGCTTTCGTGCTGAGCTGGCTCGCGGTCCGAAATTTCGGCGTTTGCCGCGAATCACAAGCGGCGCCATATTGGGCTGAGCGCACGAGAGAGACGGTTGCCAGGGCACGCGGGAAAATACCCATGCATCGGCGGATTGCGTAACGAAGCCCGGGGCAATCGCCGGTTTCAAGTTACTTGTTGGCGCCGCATCCGGACGTCCGCTCGGCTTCGCCTTGCGGAGTCAGGGCGATGCGCGAGAACGACAGTTGCAAAGGCGCGGAGGTTTCGATCGCCAACAGGCCGGACACCTTCGACAGATTCGCGCCGGACATCGCGAAACACTTCAACGGTATCCCGAGCGTGGTCCATTGGCCGACCGGCAGCGACGCCAACGACTCGCGCAGCGGCAGCGACGCGCCGCAACCCTCGCCGCAGGCAACGCTCACGGCCACTTCGCCCCTCGGTGGATCGTCCACACGAAGCGCCAGCAGCAGCTGCACGTCGCCATTGGCCTCCCGCGTCAGGTCCTTCGTCGCGTCCGCGATCAACGACAGGCGTGCGGGCGCCGATCCTGACCAGGTCACGCGTCGCGCGTCCTCCTGACGTCGGTGATCGACTGCGGCGATGCGGATGCTGCCGTCATCCGCAGCCGCGGGCAGTGTCTTGACGCTGACCGCACGCTGGCCGGCGGCTTGCAGCGCCAGCGACAGCCCCGGCGCCAACATGCCGAGCCCGTAGTACTGCCCTGGCTGCGCTTGCGCGAGCGATACGCCGGCAGTTTCCGAGAGCGGTGCGAGATCGCCCTTGCTGGCATAGGTCAAACCGTAGCTATAAGGGAACTGCGGGCGGTAATCCGTCTGGCCGACGTTATTGGCGTACTGATCGGCGCGGCGCGGCCAGGAGTAGCCGAGCTTGCCCTTGAAGTCGTAACCGACGCTCTCGTCAGGCCTGCGCAGCAGAACATCGGCGATGCCGGCGCCCTCACTGCCCGGCAGCCAGGCCGCGACGAAGGCATCGGACGCGTTGATCTCGCGGTTCACCCACAGCGGCCGACCGCTGAGGAACACCGTCACCACGGGAATGCCGTCGGCCCGCAGTTTGCCGATCAGCTCACGCTCGCTGTCGTCGCCGGGCTTGTAGAGCAGCGTCGGCAGATCGCCCTGGAACTCGGCGTATGGGTTCTCGCCGATCACCACGATGGCGGCGTCGGGTTTGATTCGATACCGGCCATCGAACGCCAGCTCGGCGCTGCCGCCGGCGGCCTGCACCGCGGCCTTCACCCCTTCCCAGATCGTCTGGCCGTTCGGGAAATCGGCGCGCGTGGTGCCGGTGCCCTGCCAGGTCAATGTCCAGCCGCCGCTCTGCTTGGCCATGCTGTCGGCGCCGGCGCCAGCGACCAGCAACTTCTTCTTCGGGTCTAGCGGCAGCACGCCACGTTGATTCTTCAACAACACCAAGGATTCGCGCACCGCCTGGCGCGCGATCGCGCGATGCTCGGGTGCGCCCAGCAGTTCAAACTTCCCGCCGAGCTTGCGCTGCGACGGCCTGCCGGCATCGAACAGGCCCAGCCGAAATTTCACCCGCAGCAGGCGTCGCACCGCATCGTCCAGCCTGGCCATCGGAATCGTGCCAGCCTTCGCCGCGGCCAGGGTGCTTTCGTAAAACGGTTTCCAGCTGTCGGGCGCCATCACCAGGTCGACACCGGCGTTCACCGTCGTCGGGCACTGCGTGTTGTCGCAGCCGGCGACCTGGCCATGCGCGTTCCAGTCGGTGACGACGAAGCCGCCGAAGTTCATGCGCTCCTTCAGCACGTCGGTGATCAGCGGCTTGTGACCCGCGAGCTTCACGCCTTGATAGCTGCTGAAGGAAATCATCACCGCCTGCGCGCCAGCGGCGATGGCCGGCGGGTATCCGGCGTTGTGCACGTCGCGCAGCTCGGCCTCGTCGACCCGGGTGTCACCCTGGTCTTTGCCGTCGGCGGTGCCGCCGTCGCCCAGGTAATGCTTGACCGAGGACACCACGTGCGCGCTGTCCAGGAATTCCTTGTCGCCGACCTTGCCCTGCAGACCTTCGACCATCGCGCCGGCGTAGCTCGCGACCAGCCGCGGATCTTCCGAATAACCCTCGTAGCTGCGGCCCCAGCGATCGTCGCGCGGCACCGCCACGGTCGGCGCGAAGGCCCATTCCATGCCGGTGGTCCGCGTCTCGATGGCGGTGATGCGGCCGATCTCGCGGATCAGATCCGGATTGCGCGTCGCACCCAGGCCGATGTTGTGCGGGAACACGGTGGCGCCGACCACGTTGCTCTGGCCATGCACCGCATCGATGCCGTACAGGATCGGGATCGCCTTGCCGCCGCCGCGGGTGTCCATCGAGGCCTCGTAGAACGCGTCGGCTTGCGCCAGCCATTGCGCCGGCGCCGCGTTGTACTTGCCGCCCGGATCAGAGCCGCCGCCGGCCAGTACCGAACCCAGGCGGTATTTGCGCACATCCTCGGGCGTGAGACTGGAAGTATCGCCCTGCACGATCTGGCCGACCTTTTCTTCCAGCGTCATCGTTGCCAGCAGCGCATCGACGCGTGCCTCCAGTGCCGGATCGGCCGGTAACGGCCAAGCCGGCGCCGGCCAACGCGCGGGCTGGATCGTGCCGCCCGCCGGCGCGTTGCCGGCAACGCCGGAGCCGACGGTAAGACCCAGCGCCGCCGCCATGACCAACCCACCCCGACGCAGCGCCGCCGGGGGCCTGCGAAGATGCTTCGATACGATCTTCAAACCGTGCTCCAAAAGTCCGTGCGAGCGGCGTGCCGGGCGAACGCGCTATGCGCAGCAACGTCTCCTCGCCCGCGGTGCGAGCCAGGCAAGCCCGGTGCCGGTCAGAAGTTCAGACCGATGCTCATGCCATACGTAAGCGGCGGCAGATACTGCGACACCCACAGATACTGACCGTCGCCCGCGTTGAAACGGCCCGCCGCGGTGCGGGTCTTTTCGTCGGTGACGTTCTGCACGTACGCGCTGGCCCACCAGCGTCGCTCGGGCTCCTCGTACCGCAGCGAGATATCGCCGCGACCGTAAGCCTTCTGTTGATCTTCGTCGCCGAGGTTGAACACGCTCAACCACGATTCGGTCTCGTAATGAGCGGTGAAACGCGGCGTCAAGGTGCCGCCGTTGCCGAGATGGAAATCGTGCTCCCACATCACGGTCAACGCGAAGTCGGGCGCGTGCGGCAACTCGTTGCCGCTGACGTTCATGCAATTGCTGATGCCTGATGCCGGCGGGCACGCGGGCAGGCCCTGGTAGTCGTTGCTGCCGGCGTAAAGCAGCGTGCCCAGCTGTTTTTTCGGAATACCCGACACGGTGAGATTCAGCCGATCGTTCTCTCCGATCAACGCGGACAATTCGCTCTCGTAGCCCCACACCTTGGTGCTGCCGGCGACATTGTTGAAGCCCAGGCCGCGGTTGCCGTCGGGAAAGGTCACCGGCGCGGACAGCTGGAAGTCCTTGAAGTCCATGTAATACAGCGCGCTGTTCCAGACCAGCCGCCCTTCCATGAAGCTGAACTTTCCGCCGACCTCGTAGTTGGTGAGTTCCTCGTGCCCGAACGTGGCGCCGCCGTCCTGGAGGCCGCCGGATTTGTAGCCGGTCGATACGCTCGCGTAGACCAGGCCGTTCTTGCCGACGTCGAAGTCGGTCCGCAACAGCCAGGTGGTCTGGTTATGGCTGTACTTGCCGTCATTGACGGTAGAGACATTGAAGCCGTTGCCTGGGCCGGGAATCGTCCCGGTGGAGATCGGCACCTGCGGCACAGCCGGGTTGTAAGCCCAGCCCCAGCCACGACCGCCGACGTTCTGCTTTTGGTCGTCGGTGTAGCGCGCGCCGGCCGTCAGGCGCCAGGCGTCGTCGACATTCCAGGTGACCTGGCCGAATCCGGCGTAGGAATCCACCGTTTCCTTGGGCTGGATGAACGAGCCTTGCCAGCCGACCGTGCCCTGCTGGGTACCGTTGAACAAGGGAATATCGAAACGCATCGAATTGTTTTCGGTGGCGTAGTACAGGCCAACGATCCAGTCGAGGGTGTTGGTTCCGGTCGACGCCAGATTGAACTCGTGCGAACTGCTTTTGTACTTCGAGCCGTTCGTGCGGTCTTCCTGGAAGGTGGCGCCGGTGGTGAAACTGGTCGGCACCTGGACGCCGCTGTCCTGGTCGTACGTGGACGCACCGTCGAGCCGGGAAAAACCCGCGATATAGCTCAGGCGCATGCGATCGTTGATGTCCCAGTCCATGCGGCTGCGAAGCGCGTAGGCATCGCGGTCGATGTAAGGCGCGGTGTCGATCAGTGCCGACCA